>NZ_JBHVGL010000001.1:0-284713 GCF_042800875.1 Kitasatospora sp. NPDC057595
GCGCGGAGCCGCCCGCCGGGCCGGCGTCGGGCGCGGACGGGCCGCCGGCCTCGCCGCCGGGCCCGGGCGGGACGGCCAGCCGACGCCGTCGGCCGGTCGGCGTGGGCGCGGCGGGCTCGGGCGGCGCGGGCGCCGGACCGGCCGGCAGGGCGTGCTCCAGCCCCGGGTAGACGGGGGTCTCGGTGCCGCCGGGCAGGGCGAACCCGCCGGAGGAGTCCTCGGTGCCGGGCAGCGCGCGGCGGCGCCGGGACGGCCGGGGCTCGGCGTCCCCGCCGTCGTGGCCGGCCGGGGCCTCCGGGGCGGTGTCGCCGCCGCCCGGGCCCAGCGCGATCGGGGTGCGTGCGGCGCCCTCGCCGGCGGCGGCCCGGCGCTCGCCGTCACCGGGGGCCGCGCCGTTCGGCTCGCCGGGGCGCCCGTCCGGACGCCCGCCGTCGACCGGGACGGCGTAGGCGGTGCCGGAGCGGCCGTCGTCCTTGCCCCAGGGGTCGTTCTGCGGGCCGTTCGGGCCGCCCAGGCGCTGGCGCCCGTACGCGGGGTCGTTGCCGGTGCCGTTCCACTGCTCGGGGACGGCCCGTTCGATCCGGGCGGGGGCGTTGGGCCACTGGTCGGCGGGGATGTCCGGGGCGACGGCGCCGGCCGGGGCGGTGGGTTCGGCGGCCTCGCGGCCCGGCTGCTCCGGGGCGGCGGGCGGCAGCTCCACGGCCGGCCGGCCGCGGCGTCCGCGCCGCTGCTCGACCACCGGCTCCTCGCCCGGCGCACCGGTGGCCGGGGACGGTCCGGCCGCGGCCTCGGCTCTCCGGGCGTCGGCGGAACCGTCCGGCGCGCCCTCCCGGGGGCCCTCGGCCGGGGCCTTCGCGGGGGTGCCCTCGGCGGTGGCCGGCTCCTCGGCCGGGGCCGCGGCCGGCAGCTGCGGGATGCCCGGCAGGTCGGGCAGGACGGCGCTGTCGCTCTCCTTCGGCCGGTCCGACCGGCCCTCGGCGGACGCGCGCTCGGCGGCGGCCTTGGCGGCGGCCGGGTCCAGCGGCAGTTCCACGACGTACGTGGTGCCGGCGCGTCCCGGCAGCTCGTGCGGCTGGAGCACCCCGCCGTGGCGCTCGACCACCGCGCGGGCTATCGGCAGGTGGACGGGGCTGCCACCGCGTCCCGGGCCGCGGATCTCCACCCGGGCGACCTCGCCGCGCTGGGCGGCGGCGAGCACCACGGCCGGCGTGTCCGCGCCGGCCGGCGGCAGGGCGGGCGCGCCGGGGGCGGCGAGTCCGGGGGAGGGCAGTTCGGGGGCGACGTCGTCCAGCGCGAGGCCGATGCCGCTGACGTCGGCGACCAGGTGGGCCAGCGCGTGGGCGAGCCGCTGCTCGTCGGCGATCACCTCGACGGCGGCGGCGTGCACGGAGAACCGCACCCGGCCCGCGCCGACCAGCTCGCCGGCGTGCTCGACGGCCCGGCGGACCACCTTGTCCAGGGCGACCGGCATCCGCTCGGCGCTCTTCCGCCCGGCCTTGCCGCCTTCCGTACCGCCCTTGCCGCCGGCCGCGGCGTCCTTGCCCTCGGCGGCGCCGCTCTCGCCGGCCTCGGAGCGCTGGTGGGCCAGCACGCCCTCGATCAGCTTGCCGTAGCGGCGGCACTCGTCGGCCAGCCGGCGCAGGGTCCAGTTGGCCTCCGGCCAGAGCTGCCCGGCCGGGTCGGTGGCGAGCGCGTCGATCCGCCGGTGCAGCGCGGTCAGCGCGCCGCCCAGCTCGCTCTCCAGGACGGCGGTGAGGTGCTCGTTGCGGGCGACCAGCGCCAGCTCGCGGCTGCGGTCGGTGAAGGTCATCACGGCGCCGACCAGCTGGTCGCCGTCCCGGACCGGGGCGGTGGTGAGGTCGACGGTGACCGGGCGGCCGTCCTTGCGCCACAGCACGGTGCCGCGCACCCGGTGCTTGCGCCCGGAGGTCAGGGTGTCCAGCAGCGCGGACTCCTCCAGCGCCAGCGGGGTGCCGTCGGCGCGGGAGTGCTGGATCAGCGGGTGCAGCTCGCGGCCGCCCAGCTCGCTGGCCCGGTACTCCAGGATGTGCGCGGCGGCCGGGTTGACCAGGACGCAGCGGCCTTCGAGGTCGACACCGAGCACGCCCTCGGCGGCGGCCCGCAGGATCATCTCGGTCTGCTTGTGCTGGCGGCGCAGCTCCGCCTCGACGCCGAGCCGGCCGGTCAGGTCGCGGACCAGCAGCAGGAGCAGGTCGGAGGAGCGGGAGCCCTCGCGGTAGGGGTCGTAGGGCGCCGGGGGCGCGTAGCCGGCGCCGGTGCCGGTGCCGGTGCCGTCGTCGTCGAAGTCGTTGCCGGAGACCTCGACCGGGAAGGTGGTGCCGTCGGTGCGCCGGGCGGTCATCCGCACCGGGCGGTCGAGGGCCTCGTCCTCGCGGGCGGCGGGCCGCATCGAGCCGGGGATCCGACTGGGGTCGAACTCCGGGAGCAGGTCGAGCACGCCCATGCCGACCAGTGAGGTCCCCGGTGCCTGGAGCGCCTGGACGGCCGCGTTGTTGGCATCGACGACGGTGCCGTTGCTGTTCACCAGCAGCAGCGCGTCGGGCAGGGCGTCGAGTATGGCGGCGAGGCGAGCAGCGCCTCGGATCGGCCTGCTGCTCACGTCGACAGGTCTCCTCGGCTCAGGGCAGCTCTCTCCGGAGACGGCAGTATCTCATTCTTCTTTGCGGCGGGGACGACCCGCCTAGTAACGTTGGCGGCGGTTGGTGCCGGGCCCCCGGGTTGTGGCATCATCACAGGCACAAGGAACGGGTCCGCGCACGTGGGCTTGCTCCATGTGGAGGAGGCTTCGCCTAGTCCGGTCTATGGCGCCGCACTGCTAATGCGGTTTCGGGGTTATTCCTGATCGAGGGTTCAAATCCCTCAGCCTCCGCCAGCCGAAGAGCCCCGCCGACGATCTCGTCGGCGGGGCTCTTCGCATGTCCGGAGCGCGCCCGGAGCACGCGCGGAGCATCTCCGGACATGATCGGAAGGGCGTTCGGCCGGTGGGTCCGGGGCGCCCGGATCAACCGATTTCGCCCCGCGCCGCAGGTCATGTAATGTTGTCCCCGCACCGCCCCGGAGGAACGTTCGCCAGGGCGAGCGCTCATAGCTCAACGGATAGAGCACTTGACTACGGATCAAGAGGTTGCAGGTTCGAATCCTGCTGAGCGCACCAAACCCCGCAAGACCGGGTCCGCCCGGCACTTGCGCTCATAGCTCAACGGATAGAGCACTTGACTACGGATCAAGAGGTTGCAGGTTCGAATCCTGCTGAGCGCACCAGCGAGAAGCCCCCGGCCATGGGCCGGGGGCTTCTGCGTTTCCCGGGCCCGTTCCGGCCCGGCCGGGGTGCCGCCCGGACACCCCTCGGCGCCCGCGACGGCCCGCGACCCCTGGCGGTACCTCGCGATACCTCGCTCAAGGGGTGAAATGCGGTTCTTTCGGGTACATCCCGTCCTGCCGGACGGAGGACCGCCAATCGGGTGTCATGCGGCCGAGAGCGCAAGTGTCGCCATATGACCGGCTCAGGATCGTGATTCCGTTTTGTCTGATCTTGTGTCCAGACTGCCCGGCCATCCAGGCCGCTCCGGCAGCCGATGCGAAGGAGAGCCGGATGAACCGACAGTTCCCGGCAGCGGCCGGCGCCGCGGTCCTGGCGACCGGACTGGTGATCGGTTGGAATCCGCCGCCCTCGGCCGCCCGGCAGGTTGAGCCGGACCGCCCGTCCGCCGGCCTCCACCAGGGCGGCGCCACCGCGCTCACCCTGTCCGAGTCCACCAACGACCCCGGCATCCGGCTGACCGGCACCGGCGAGCCGGGCGGCACCGTCGTGGTCACCGACCGGTCGCCCGGCGGCCAGGAGGACGACCTCTGCTACACGACCGTCGGGGCCGACGGCGGCTGGTCCTGCCTGCCGGTGGAGAACCTGGCGGACGGGCGGCACCGGCTCACCCCGTCCGCCGCCGATCTCGCCGGCAACCGGACCGCCGGCCGGCCGGCCGAGCTGGTGGTCGACACCGCGCCGCCGGACCGCCCGCTGCTCACCGCGCCCGCCGCCGGGGAGACCGTCCGGGTCGCCCGGCCCCGGCTGTCCGGGAAGGCCGAACCGGGGGCGCGGGTGATCGTCACCGCGGGGCCGGACCGTGGTGACGGGCCCGCGCGGATCGTCGCCTGCGGAGCGACGGCGGCGGTCGACGGCAGCTGGACGTGCACGGCCAACCGGGACCTGACGGACGGGGAGCGGTGGCTGATCGTCACGGCGACCGACCCGGCGGGGAACAGTACGGCGGCCGAGGCGGTGGTGGTCCGGGTGGAGACGATCGGTCGGCCGGCGGTGACGACGCAGGTTCCGCTCCCGCCGTTCCCGACGCGGACGCCCACACCCACGCCCACGCGCACGCCGTCGTCGGCGCCGACACCGTCGCCTGCGCCGTCGCCTTCAGCGTCGAAGGCCGCGGCGCCTTCGCCGGTGGCCACCCCCTCGCAGGACGCGCCCTCGGCTCCCCGGCCGTCGGCGGCCGCCCCGTCGCCGACGGTCACCGCGCCGCCGTCGCCGACACCCTCGGTCCCGGTACCGGCGCGACCGTCCCCGGCCGCTTCCGCTCCCACTCCCACTCCGGCCGGGCGGCCGTCGCCCGTCCTGCCGGCGGCCCCGGTCCCGACCGTCGCCGTTCCCGCCCCCGCTCCGGCCTCGCCCGCGTCCGCCGCCGTGCCCGCCACTGTGCCGGCCCCCGTTCCGAGCGGGCTGCTGCCGTTTGTCGTGCCACCGGCCATCGGCTCGCCGGCCGGGGCGGCGGCGCCCACTCCGACGCCGACACCCACGCCCGCACCCACGGCGCCCGGCCCGGCTCCCGCTCCGGCCCTGTCCGTCCCGAGCCCGACGTCCCAGGCTCCGACGCCCCGGGCTCCGGCTCCGTCGTCGGCCTCGGCCGTCCCCTCCGTCGCCTCCGTCCCCTCCCTCGCCTCCGCCGCCCCGGACCGGGAGCGGGCCGAGCGGGCGCCGGCCGCGCCGCCGCCGGGCGGGGCACGGCCGACGGTCCGGGCCGCGGGCGCCGCAAACAGCGCCGCCGTGGCCGAGACCGCCGCCGAGGAGCCGTCGTCGCCGACGGCCGCCGACCGACACCCGTCGGACGGCTGGCGGGGCGTGCTCGCCGCGGTCCTGCTGGTGCTCACCGGTATCGGGTTGATCACTCGTCGGGTGATCGGCCGGGGATCCGGTCCCGGGCGGCACTGAGCCGCTCACCCCTGTCCGCTCATGTGCCTGCGCGTCAGGTCCGGTCTCGGATGATTCGTCAGTAAATGTCGACACGCACCGGTTCAAATGTCGCATTTGATGACGTATGAACTTAGCCTGGCCCTGGCACTGCCCGTCAGATCCGGGCCGCCCGTTGCGCGACACACTGAACCTGAGGATCCGTGCATGGACGTCACCCGCGATTCTTCGCAGCGACCCGACCACCTGCCCAAGACGCTTCCCCCGGGAATGCCGGAACGTTCCGCCTCGGGCTCCAGCCCGCTGGCGAGGGCGACGAGGGCATCCAAGCCCGCCCAGCCGACCGACCACGGCCCGGCCACCACCCCGATCGCGGTGGTCCCGGGTCCGGCCGACGGCAGGCACATCGACCTGCGCGATCCGCTGGAGCTGGCGGACCCGGTGGACCCGGCGGCCCGCCCGACGCCGACCGCCCCGCTGCCGCCGGTGGCCTCGACGGTCCTGGCCGCGGACGAGCCGGAGGGCGCCCCGGCCGGGGCGGCGACCGCCGTCACCTCGCGCCGGCCCCCGCGCGCCGACCAGACGCTTCGTGAGCGCACCGCCGCCGCCCTGCCCGGCTGGGTCGCCCTGCTCGGGCTGCTGCTCGGCACGGCCGCCGTGCTGCTGGTGCTGCTGCGCGACGGTGTCATCCCGTACTGGGACGTGCTGCCCGACCTGCGCACGGAGGCCGCCCGGGCCGCCGGCGGGGCCGAGGTGACCGCCCGCTCGGTGGCCGCCGTGGCCGCCGCCGGGCTGCTCGTCGTGCTCTCGCTCGCGGGTCTGCTGGCCAACGCGGGCGGCGAGACCCGGGTGCTCACCCGCTGGGGCCGCTACCGGGGCACCGTCCGCCGCACCGGTCTGGTCTGGGTCAACCCGCTGCTGCGCCGCCGTCGGGTGGACG
Source organism: Kitasatospora sp. NPDC057595 (assembly GCF_042800875.1). Classification (NCBI taxonomy): domain Bacteria; kingdom Bacillati; phylum Actinomycetota; class Actinomycetes; order Kitasatosporales; family Streptomycetaceae; genus Kitasatospora; species Kitasatospora sp. NPDC057595. The sequence goes on from NZ_JBHVGL010000001.1 coordinate 6,153, forward strand.
TCCGGCTGCGGCACTGGCGCAGTGAGCCGGTCAAGGTCGTCGACCGCACCGGGACCCCGATCGTGGTCCGGCTGCTGATCGTCTGGCGGGTCAAGGACACCGCCCGCGCGATGCTGGCGATCGAGGACCACGAGAGCTACCTGCGCGAGCAGGTCCAGGCGGTGCTCACCCGGACCGCCTCGACGCTGCCCTGCGACAGCAATGCGGCGCCCGGGCCCGCGCTGCGCGACGGCCAGTGGTTCGCTGACGAACTGACCAGGGCGCTGGCCGCCGAGGTCGCGCCGGCCGGGCTGGAGGTCTACTCGGTGCAGCCGCTGGCGCTGGACTACGCGCCGGAGGTGGCGGAGTCGATGCGCCGCCGCCGACTGGCCGACCTGGACGCGGGCCTGCGCACCGTGCTGGTGGACGACGCCGTGGAGGCGGCGGCGCTCGCCGTGCGCCGGCTGGAGCGCGCCACCGCGCACGAACTGGACGAGGCCGCCCGGAGCGCGCTGATGGAACAGTTGCTGGTCGCCTTCGTCGCCCCGGCCGGAGTGGCCGCCTCGGTACCGCCCCCGGCCGCCCGGGCCGGGCGGAAGGAAGGACGACCGGCATGAGGATAGCCACCGGCACGGACGCCGCCGCGGTGCTCGCGGACGCGGACGACACGGCGTTGATCGGCTTCGAGGAGAGCCTCGGTACGATCCCGGCGATCACCGGCTGCGCCTGCCCGAACTGCGTGGTGCGGCCGCGCGCCGCCCGCCCGGCGGAGCCGTACGGGGGAGGCCGAATACACCGTGCGGTGCGAAATACCTGCCTGGCCACCACGGTGCTGGCCGGCGCCGGAGTGGTCGGCCTGACGGCGGGGGCCGGGGCCGCGCACGCCGCGCCGGGTAAGCAGGGCTGGGACGGCTCGAAGTACTGGTTCAAGAACGGCGACGGCGAGTGGCGGTACACCAGCCACTACAGCGTGTACACCGACGCCGTGGGGTCCGGCGATGCCGGCTCGGCCGGCACGCGGACGGCCACCAACGGCTCGGCCGGTTCGGGCGGGATGCGCCAGGGCTGGGACGGTGAGAAGTACTGGTTCAAGAACGGCAGCGGCGAGTGGCGGTACACCAGCCACTACGACGTCTACCTGAGCCGCACCGGCCAGTCCGGCGGCGGGGCGGCCGCCTCGGGCACCACCACCACCGCGCCCGCCCAGGCCGAGACCCGGTCCGGCGGCCGCCTGGAGTCCGCGATCGAGTACGCGCTCGCACAGCTGGGCAAGCCGTACGTGTGGGGCGGCGACGGCCCCTCCGGTTACGACTGCTCGGGGCTGGTGCAGCAGGCCTACCGGCGGGCGGGCATCAGCCTGCCGCGGGTGGCCGACGACCAGTACGCGGCGACCACGCCGATCGGCGCGGGGCAGCTGCGCCGCGGCGACCTGCTGTTCTGGTCGGACAGCGGCCGGGCCTCGGGCATCCACCACGTCGGGATCTACCTCGGCAACAACAAGTTCGTCGAGGCGCCCCGGCCGGGCAAGACGGTCCGGGTGTCGACGATCAGCAGCGGCTTCTACCCGACCCACTTCGGCCGGCCGTAGGGGAGGGCCCAGCGGCCCGGCCCGGGAGAACACGAAGGGGCGCGCCGTCCGGCTGCGGACGGCGCGCCCCTTTCGGGTGACGGTGCTCAGGCGGAGGCTTCGTCCAGCAGGGCGGTCTGCGCCGGGGTGAGCTCCAGCCCGGCGGCGGCCAGCAGCGGCGGGAGCTGGCCGACGGTACGGGCGCTGGCGATCGGGGCGGCGACGGTCGGCCGGGCCGCGAGCCAGGCCAGGGCGACGGTGGCGGGCTCGACGTCGTGCTCGGCGGCCACCGTGTCCAGCGCCTCCAGCACCTTGGGGCCGCGCGGGTCGCCCAGGTAGCGGCCGGCGCCCTCGGCCCGCGCGCTGGCCACCTCGGCGCCGCCCGGGCGGTACTTGCCGGTGAGGAAACCGGAGGCCAGCGCGTAGTACGGCACGGTGGCGAGGCCGTGCGCGGCGACCACGTCGGCCAGCGGGCCCTCGAAGGTGCCGCGGGAGACCAGGTTGTAGTGCGGCTGGACGGCGGTGTACGCGGCCAGGCCCTCGCGCCCGGCGAAGGCGAGCGCCTCGGTGAGCCGCTCGGCGCCGATGTTGGAGGCGGCGACGGCGCGCACCTTGCCCTCGCGCACCAGCGCGTCCAGGGCGGTGACGAACTCCTCCACCGGGGTGTCGTCGTCCTGGTGGGTGTAGTAGAGGTCGATGTGGTCGACGCCGAGGCGGCGCAGCGAGCCCTCGGCGGAGGCCTTGATGTTGGCCGCGCTCAGCCCGCGGGCCTCGGGGTGCAGGCCGACCTTGGTGGCGACGACCACGGAGTCGCGGTTGCCGCGGCTGCGCAGCCACTTCCCGATGATGGCCTCGGACTCGCCGCCGGTGTTGCCCGGCACCCAGGAGGAGTAGGTGTCGGCGGTGTCGACGAAGTTGCCGCCGGCCGCCGTGTAGGCGTCGAGGACGGCGAAGGACTCGGCCTCGTCGGCGGTCCAGCCGAAGACGTTGCCGCCGAGGGAGAGCGGGAACACCGAGAGCTCGGAGTTGCCGAGCTGCACGTAACGGGGGGCGTCGCTGCGGGAATCGGTCATGGTCCGAGTCAACCCGATCGGCCGGGCCGGCATTCCGTGAACGAGGCGTACTTCACACGCCCGTTGCACGTCCGCAGCACGGAGACCGGGTGTCGGGGTGGTCCGCGGATTCGTTAGAGTCCCTGCCATGGCTGACAACGAGTACGACCCCGCCGGCAGCACCCAGATGTTCCGGGCCTTCGTCGAGGAGACCCCGGCACCGCAGGCGCCGGGCTCCGTCAACACCTACGGCAACACCGGCGGCGGCAGCCGGACCGGCGTGATCGCGATCATCGCCGTGGTCGCCCTCGCCGTGCTGGGCGCCGTCGTCTGGCTGGCCGTCAAGTAGTCCTCGCGGTGGAGTGCCTGGCGGTCCGGTGGCCCGCGGGTGCCGGTCCCTGTTCCCTCAGCAGGGCTTCCGCCAGGCGTCCAGTTCGAGCTTCTTCTGCATCGAGCTGAAGCCCAGCGCCTTGGTGCGGCCGCAGAACTTCTCGGTGCCCAGCTTGTACTCGACGTGGAAGACCGCCTTGCCCGCCTGGACGAAGGGGGAGAGGCGGGCGCACTCGTCGAACTGCGCGCACTCCTCGTTGACGGCGAAGTCGAAGTCGTTCAGCAGCGCCGGGACCTGCTCCAGGTCGTTCTTCAGACCGATCGCCAGGCCGCGTTCGTGGGCGAGCGAGGCGAGCATGCGGTTGTAGCGGAGCTGGTCGTCCGCGGTCAGCGGGAAGCCGCTGTTCTGGTTGTAGGCCTCGATGGTGTCGGGCTCGACGGCGTCGAAGCCCTTCTGCCGACACATGTCGAAGCGGGCCGCCATGAGGGGCTTCAGCTGGTCGATCTTGCGGATGTCGAACCACTTCTCGCCCTTCCAGCCGTTGCCCGAGCCCTGGAGGGCCTGGGCGAAGGCGGCGGAGTCGGGGCGGAAGTCCTCCCAGGAACCGGCGTTGATGTAGCAGATCACCTTGCGGCCCTTGGCGTGCAGGGCCGCGACCACGGAGGCGTCGGTCTCGAAGCCGTCGACGTCGTAGACGGGGACGTCGACGGACTGGTCGACGGAGCCGCCGAGTTGCCACTGCCAGGCGAGGCCGGGGGTGGGCTGCCAGCGGGCGCCGGTGGTGCCCGGGACGGCGGGGGTGCCGGGGGTTCCCGGGGTGCCGGACGGGGCCGACGGCCGGCCGGACGCGGTCGGCGAGCCCGGGCCGGTGGTGGCGTCCGGGGTGACCGGCGTGCCGGGGGTGCCCGGCGTGGCCGGTGCGTCCGGGGTGGCCGGGGTGCTCGGAGCGCCCGGGACGGGGGCGGCGGTGGCCGCCGGGGGCGCGCTCGCGCCGGTCTCGGCCGAGGTGTCGTCGTCCGAGCCGGAGCTGCTGCACGAGGTCGCCAGCAGCGCGGTGGCGGTGGCGAGGGCGAGGGCGGCCCACACGGGCCGGGTTGCGCGGGTCACGGTGCACGGACTCCGGATCGGGTCGGATGCGTTCTCAGATGGGTTCGGTGAGCGGCCGTCCGGCGGTCAGCTGGTGCGGCAGGGTGCTCCAGGGGTTCTCCCCGGCGCCCGGCACCGCGCAGCCGACCCCGGCCCGGCGGGCGGCGATCAACGCGGCCACCTCCGCGGCCCGTTCGGCGGGCACGTCGTAGACCAGGTGGCAGAACCGGGCGGCGGCGTGCCGGCCGGTCCACAGCGGCAGGGCCAGCGCCTGGTAGGCGGCCCAGTCGCCCTCGAAGGTGACCAGCAGATCGGCCAGGCCGACCTCGGCGTACCCGGGGTCCGGGTGGTCTCCGTGGCCGAACACCACGGTGGCGCAGCCGGCGGCCCGGGCCGCGGTGGCCAGGCGCCGGTAGTGCGGCAGCGCGCCGGGCGCGGCCGACACCTGGTCGAGGTAGACGCCGGAGATGCCGTGGCGCTGACGGTAGGTCAGGATGTCGTTCACCACGGCCGCGTGCGACCGCCGGCCGTAGTCGGTGTCGGCGTAGCCGAGCAGCGGCAGGCCGGCCTTGCGGAGCTTCTCGGCGGCCTCGGTGAAGACGTGGTCGGGCTCGCCCGGACCGTCGGCGAGGTTGAGCACGACGGCGGCGATGCGCTGGGGATCGGCGGCGGCGACCGCCTGCCAGGCCGCCGGGTCCACCGCGGGGTGGACGTACAGCGGCACCAGCAGGCGGCCGTCGGGGTGGTTGCCCCCGGTCATGCGGTGACCAGTTCGGTGGAGAGCCAGAGGTCGCGCAGCGTCTCGTCGAGCCCGGTCTCCGGGCGCCAGCCGAGCACCCGGGCGGCGGCCGACACGTCGGCCTGCTGCCAGGAGACGGCCGCGGAGCGCTCGGAACCGGCGCCGCTCTCGTCGATGCGGCCGGCGAACCCGGCCGCCGCGACCAGACCGTCGGCGATCGCCCGGACCGGCCGGGCCTGCCCGGAGGCCAGGTTGAGCACCCGGGGCAGCGCTTCCCGGGCGGTCACGGCGAGCGTGACGGCACGGGCGACGTCCCTGGCGTCGACGAAGTCGCGGTGGGCCGAGAGGTCCCCGACCCGCACCACTCCGTCGACACCCTCGGGCGCGGCCCGGCGCAGCTCGGCGGCGAGCCGGCCGGGCAGCGAGCCGGCCGGGGCCCCGGGGCCGACCGGGTTGAACACCCGCAGCACCACGGCGTCCAGCGGCGAGCCGGCCACCGCGAGGGAGCCGGCCAGCTTGGTGGCGCCGTAGACGCCGACCGGGCGGGCGTCGGCGTCCTCGGCGAGCGAGTCGCCGGGGGCGCAGACGCCGTACTCGCCGGCCGAGCCGATGTGCACCAGCCGGGCCTTCGGGGCGCCCCGGCCGAGCGCCTCGCAGAGCACGGCCGGCCCGCGGGCGTTGACCTCGGCGAGGGTGACGGCGCTGCCGGAGACGGCGCCGGCGAAGTTGACCACCGCGTCCGGGGCGAGCACGGCCAGGTCCTCGCCGAGCGGGCCGGCCTGGGCGGAGGCCAGGTCGAGCCGCAGGTCGTGGTCGGGCCGCCGCCCGGCGGTCAGCACGGTGGCGCCGGGCAGTGCCCGCAGGGCGGCGGCGGCGTGCCGGCCGAGGAAGCCGTCGGCGCCGAGCAGCAGGATCCTCACGCGGCCCGTCCGTCGTTCTCGGGGCCGGCGGGGACGGTCGCGGCCGTGGCCGCGGTGGCCGTCGGCTGCCCGTCGGCGGCCTCGGGTGCGGTTCTGGCGGCGGGGATCGGCAGGGGCTGGCCGTTCGGCACGGCGTACAGGCCCTCGCCGGGGGCCGGGGCGGCGCTGGCCGGCTCGCCCGGGAGGAGCAGCGAGCGGTTGAGCGCGAACTCGGCGTTGGCGCGGTCGTAGTCGTCCGGGCGGCCGATGTCGAGCCAGTAGCCGTCGAACTCGTAGGCGGACGGCGGCGTCTGGGCGCCCAGCAGGTCCAGCACCAGCTCGTCGAAGCCCAGCGGCAGGCCCGGGGTGTACCGGGCGAGCGCGGCGCGGGAGACGCCGTAGACGCCCATCGAGACCCGGTAGTCGATGCTCGGCTTCTCCTGGAAGCCGGTGATCGAGCCGTCCTCGGCGGTCAGCACGCCGAAGTCGATCTTCACCTGGCGGGCGTAGGTCGCGATGGTGAGCGGGGCCCCGGACGCCTCGTGGTGCTTGAGCACCCCGGCGAAGTCCAGGTCGGTGAGGACGTCGCCGTTCATCACCAGGAAGTTGTCCGGCAGCCGGTCCTGCATGGTGAGCAGCGGGCCGAGGGTGCCGAGCGGGCTGTCCTCGACGGCGTAGCCGACCCGCAGCCCCCACTGGGAGCCGTTGCCGACGTAGGCGCGGATGATGTGCCCGAGGTGGCCGATGGCCAGGGTGACGGTCTGGAAGCCCGCGGCGGCGAGCTGGCGCATCACGATCTCCAGGATCGCGTGCTGGTCGCCGATCGGGACGAGTGGCTTGGGAAGCGCGGTGGTGTACGGGCGGAGGCGTACGCCCTTACCGCCGGCCAGGATCACTGCGTGCATGTGGTTCCCCCACAGAAGTCGGTTCGACAAGGGGCCTTCGGTGCCGGGAGCGGACGGAAGGCGGAGCCGGGTCAGACGTTGTAGATGTCGGTCTTGTAGCGGGCCAGGTTCGCCGGGTCGCGGAAGAACTCGATGGTCTGCTCCAGACCCTCGTCCAGCGAGAACCGGGGGGCCCAGCCGGTGGCGGTGCGCAGCCGGGTGGCGTCCGCGACCAGGCGCATGACCTCGGAGTTGGCCGGGCGGATGCGCTGCTCGTCCTCCTTGACGGTGACGTCCACGCCCATCAGCTTGCCGACCAGGGTGACCAGGTCGCCGACCGAGATCTCGCCGCCGGTACCGGCGTTGAAGGTCCTGCCGACCACGGTCTCGGCGGGGGCGGTGCCGACCGTGCGGAAGGCCAGCGCGGTGTCCTTGACGAACATGAAGTCACGGGTCGGACGCAGGTCGCCGAGGGTGATCTCGGTCTCGCCGGCGGCGAGCTGGGCGATCACGGTCGGGATGACGGCGCGCATCGACTGGCGCGGGCCGAAGGTGTTGAACGGGCGCAGGGTGACGACCGGGGTCCCGAAGCTGGCGTGGTAGCTGTCGGCCAGCCGGTCCCCGCCGGCCTTGGAGGCGGCGTACGGGGACTGGGTGTTGATCGGGTGGTCCTCGGTGATCGGCACGGTCTGCGCGGTGCCGTAGGTCTCGCTGGTCGAGGTGTGCACCAGGCGGGGGATCTCCTGGTGGCGCACGGCCTCCAGGACGTTCAGGGTCCCGGTGACGTTGGTGTCGACGTACGAGTGCGGGGCCAGGTAGGAGTACGGGATCGCGATCAGGGCGGCCAGGTGGTAGACCGCCTCGGTGCCCTTGACCAGGCCGTTGACGGAGCCGGGGTCGCGGACGTCGCCGAGGACGATCTCGACGGAGTCCAGCACCTCCTTCGAGAGGGTCTCCAGCCAGCCGAACGACGAGAACGAGTTGTACTGGACCATCGCGCGGACCCGGTGGCCGTCGGCCACCAGGGTCTCGACGAGGTGGGAGCCGATGAATCCCTCGGCTCCGGTGACGGCGACGCTGCTCATGGTGAATCGCTTCCTGTGTCTTCAGGGGACGTGTCGTGCGGGCCCGGCCGGGTGGTGCGACGGTGTGGTGACCCGGCCGGGCCGGTACGGGTGGTGCTGTTCCGTCGGTGCGGGTTCCGTGGTGCGCTGTTCAGCTGTTCGGCGGTGCCCGTTTCAGCGGTGCTTGGTGGTGCGGCCGAGCACGGGCCCGGCGGTGCTGGTGAGGACGGCCGCCGCACCCCCGCAGCCGATCAGCTGCAGGACGGTCGGGTCCCAACCGGTCAGCAGCCCGGCGCACTCGGCGCCTGCGGCTGCCAGACAGATGAGGGCGGTGCTCCAGCTGAGCCCGAAGGCGTTCAGCAGCAGCGCCAGCCAGAGCGAGCCGCCGAGCAGCAGCAGCGCGCCGAGCTCCGGGACGCCCAGCGCCGGGGCGCCGGGCCAGAGCACGGTGGCGGCGGCGTCGAGGGCGGCCACGGTGGTGAGGTAGATGAACAGGCAGCCGAGCAGCACGCCGCCGGTGCGGCGGGCGAACTCGACCGGGGTGTGACTGGTGCGCAGCGCGGCCACCGCCATCGCCCGGTAGCGGAAGAGCAGCCACTCGGCGAGGCCGAGGCTCAGCGTCAGGGCGATCATCGCCGGGCCGGTCGGGCTGGCCGAGGCGCCCTGGGCGCTGCCGGTGCTCACCGCCTGGTGGACGGTGACCCCGAGTCCGGCGATCAGGGTCAGCGTGCCGACCGCGAGTCCGAACAGCAGGTGCGGGATCTCCTTGTGCAGCGGCAGCCGCAGCGGGACGGGTTCCGCCTCGGCGCGCCGGCAGCGCAGCAGCTCGCGGGCGGCGAGCCCGACGGCCAGGCCGAGCGAGGCCAGCAGCACCGCGGTGCGGACGGCCTGCGGCACCGAGACGGCGAGCACCACGCCCGCGCCGACCGCCGACGGTGCCAGCGCCAGCAGCAGGAACTTCTCCCGGCCGAGCACCAGCAGCACGGTGGCGGCCGCCAGGTAGCCGGACTGCCCGGCGGCGAAGCAGAGCGCGCCCAGCGGTCCGCCGACCACGTACCCGGCGGCGGCCGCGGTCAGCGCGCCGAGCGGCGCCCCGATCGCCAGGCAGGCCGCGGCCGACCGGCGCCGGCCGCGGCCGAGCCAGGCGTACGAGCGGTGGGCCAGCGCCTGGTTCCAGGACCAGCTGACCAGGGTCGCGACGGACAGCGCGAGCATGCCCGAGGGCAGGCCGAAGCGCATCCGGTCGGCGGCGAACAGGTTGGCGCCGAGCAGGTAGCCGAGGCCGGGCAGGGCGAACACCAGGCCGCGCACGACGCACCGCCAGGGATCGGCCCGCCAGGGGTTGGCGAACTCGGCGCTCGGCCCGGGGTAGCGGCGCTCGACCCGTTCGAACAGCTCCTCGGCGACGGTGAACGCGTCGGGGCGGCCGTAGAGCAGACCGGCCTGTTCGTCGGAGAGGCCGTCGGCCTCCAGGAAGGCCGCGATCTCGTAGGGGTGGACGGCGTCGGCGCAGATGTCCTGCAGCCGATCGGCGAGTTCGTCCAGCGGGTCGGGGGAGAGTTCGAGCTGGTCCGCGTCCGGCCCGGGACGCTGCGCGGGCAGGGTCGGGCGGCGCCGCTTCAGCGGCAGCACCCGCAGCTGGACGGTCTCGTCGGCCTCGTTCGGAACGAGGCGCAGTGGCCCACTCATGCGCCCACCTCGCTGCGCTCGCGCTCGGTCGGCTGCTCCCAGTCCGGGTCCGGCGGTCCGTCGGTGACGGCGACCACGCCCTCGGGCAGCCAGCGGGCGGTGCCCAGCAGTTCGGTGTAGATGCCGCGGAAGCCGTCGATGTTCTGGCGGAGCGTGAACTGCTCGATCACCCGCAGCCGGGCCTGCTCGCCGAGCCGGGCCCGGCGCTCCGGATCGCGCAGCAGCTCGATCGCCGCAGCGGCCATGGGCTCGGGCTCGCGCGGCGGGACGACCAGGCCGGTGTCGCCGACCGCCTCGCGCACGCCGCCGACGTCGGTCGAGACGGTGGAGCGGCCGCAGGACATCGCCTCGATCAGGGTGAACGGGAAGCCCTCGCTGATCGAGGAGAGCATCACCACGTTCCCGGCCGCGTAGGCGTCGGTGATGTCCGCGACCCGGCCCTCGAAGACCACCGAGTCGCCGGTGCCGAGTTCGGCGGCCAGCGCCTCGCAGGCCTCGCGGTAGGCCTCACCGCCCTTGGGGGTGCCGCCGAACAGCCGCAGCCGGGCGTCGGGTATCTCGCGCCGCACGATCGCGAACGCGCGGATCAGCGTCTCCAGGTCCTTGATCGGGTCGACCCGGCCGGCCCAGCTGAGCGTCGGGGTCTCCGGCTCCGGCCCGGCGGGCGGGAAGGCCGCCGGGTCGACGCCGTTGTAGACGGTGCGGATGTGCGCGGAGGGGGTGCCGCCACGCTCCTCCCACCGCCGGTTGTACCGGTTGCCGGGGGTGACCAGCGCGGCCCGCCGGTAGCTCTCCTCGGCGAGCATCCGGTAGAAGCCCAGCAGCAGGGCCTTGACCGGCCAGCGGTAGGGGCCGGTGCGGTAGCCGAGGTAGCGCTCGCGCAGATAGATGCCGTGCTCGGTGAGGAGAAACGGTACGCCGAACTGCTGAGCGGCTATCAGCCCCGGGAGCGTGGCCAGACCGCCGCTCGCGGCGTGCGCCACGCCGTCGCGCGGCGGCTCGACCGACAGCGGGCGCAGCGCGTGCTCCAGCAGGTCGGTGGCGTTCAGCGCGTCGTGCATGGTGGGCCGGGAGACGGCGGTGGAGAGGTAGTCGCGGGTCCAGACGTGCTGGAGGGTGCGCAGGGCGCGCTCGCTGCGCAGCGCCGGGCTGAGCAGCCCGCGCTGGGCGAGGTCGGCGAAGCCGTAGAGCTCGGTGCCGAAGTGGGTGGTGTAGACCGGGTCCAGGAGGGAGTGCAGGAACCGTTCGTAGGCGTTGAGGAAGCGGCGCATCTCCTTGCCGCGCGGGGCCTTCGCCTCCGAGGCCGGGCCCCACAGCGGGGCGGTGGTGACCGACCGCACGTTGGCGGGCAGCTCCCAGGCCAGTGGTTCGTGGCCGGTGCCGGTGACGGCGATGATGTCGAAGTCGACGTCCGGCATGCCTTGCACGAGCTGGTCGCACCAGACACTCACACCACCGTGCTGGTGCGGGTACGTCCCCTCGGTGAGCAGGGTGACGCGCATCTGTGTCCCCCCTCCTGTTCTTGCCTCAAGCTCCCGGCCGAGCAGGCCGGTCCGGGTGGTGCCGGTGGCGGCCGTGCTGCGGTCCGCCACCGGGTTCACCTGTCTAGCGGGTGCCGGGCGAGCCGGCGGTCTTCCTCGCGGGTTCGGCCTTCCCCCCGGAGGCCTTGCCGTGCTGCTGCGGAGTACCGCCGTGGCCGACGGCCTTTCCGTCGGTGCCGCTCGCCGTACCCGAAGTCGTACCAGCAGAGACGTTCCTGCCGGCAACCGGGGCCCCGCTACCGGGGATGAGAGTCGGCGCCTCGGTGCGGTCGGTGTCGCCCGGACCGGCCGGGACGGCGTCCACGGTGCCCTGCGGGACGACCTTGGTGTCGGCCGGGGCCGGGGCCGGGACGGACTTGGCCGCGAGGCTCGGGCTGGTGCCGGCCGGGGCGGCCGGGGTGCCCGTGGCGGGCAGCGTCAGCAGGACGCCGCTCTGCAGCTGGCCGGGCTTGACCCAGCCGGAGAGCGAGCCCGCGTAGGCGGTGCCGAAGCCGGTGGTGCCGATGGCGAGCTGCTGGACCGTGCCGGTCGGCATGGTGGCCTCGATCTGGACGCCGGCCGGGGCGCTCACCATGACGGTGTCGCCGGTGCGGTAGGCGGTGACCTGGCCGGAGGCGAGGGCGGCGTTCCAGGCTGCCCGCCGCTGGAACTCCTGGCCGATCTCCTTCTGCGCGAGATTCACGACCGGGGCGTTGTCGGCGTGCAGCGACCGGTAGGTGGAGAGGATCTTCTCCAGCACCGGGTAGACGATCCGGTCCTCGGACAGGTTCGACTGGTGGATGAAGTGCGGCCGCGGGTCGTTGTTCAGCACGTGGCCGAGGTCGATCCGGGCCTCCAGAGGCACGATGTACGACTGGTAGCCGGTGTTGACGTCCAGCGGCGTCGGCAGGCAGGTGGAGTTGGCGTTCTGGCAGATGCCGCTGCCACCGTTGGCGACGCTGGTGTAGATCCAGTTGTACTCGTCGGTCTCCTCCTTCGCCGTGGCGGCGTTGTAGAAGACGTTCATCGGGTAGCGGGGCACGGTCAGCGCCGCGCCGACGGCCCGCTGGCCGGTCTCGCGGGAGGCGTCGCTGGCGGTCCACTTGACCCCGTTGGCGGCGAGCGCCGGGGCCAGGTACGGGTTGTCGCTGGTCTCCTGAGGCGCCGTCAGCAGGCCGGAGTGCTCGCCGGTGACCAGCTCGGTCTTGTCCAGCTGCAGGCCCCGGGCGGCCGCCCAGTCCAGGTTGTTCTTGATCTGGGAGGAGATGGTGGCCTGGTCGACCCAGACGGTGCTGCCCGAGGAGGTCTTGGTGCACTTCCACGGCACCACCGAGACGTCCTGGAGGCAGCCCAGGTACGGGTGGGTGTAGGTGTGGTTGATCCACCGGTAGCTGGTCTGGTCGGCGATCATCTCGTCCACCACCGGGTCGGTGGTGGTCTCGTGGTCGGACTTCCAGTCCTCGCTGCCACCGCCGTTGAACACCATGTCCAGGGTGAAGCCGTGGTCGAGCTGCCACTGCTTGGCGTACTGCGCGTCGGCGACCGTCATCCGGATCGGGTTGGCGGTCTCCGGGGTGCCGGGCGGGCAGGTGACGTCGCCGGGGGTGCACTTGAGCACGGTGTCCCAGCGGTCGTCGGACAGGAAGACGTCGTCGACGTGGGCCGCGAAGTAGTTGCGGTCGTAGCCCAGGTGGACGCCCTGGGTTATCCAGTCGACTATGCCGCGGGCCAGCAGGCGGTACTGCTGCTGGTACTGGTTGTAGACGAAGGTGACGACCAGTTCCTTGCGACCGGCGTGCTGGTACTCGCCGACCAGCGAGCCCTTGGCGGTGCTGTTCGGGATCGGGACCTCGACCAGCGGGGTGAAGCTGGAGCCGGCCGGCAGGGTGGCCAGCGGGGTGGCCAGGTAGCCGTAGCTCTCCGAGACGGTCGGGTCGTTGTCCTCGAACGGGACGGCGCCCTTGAGGTAGTTGAACGGTCCGCTCAGACCGGCCGTGGTGACCTGGCCCTGGAAGCCGTCCAGGGTCCCCATGTAGCCGGGGTTGACGGCCCAGTTCAGGCCGACGTCGGGACGGGCGTAGGTGTACGCGTCGACCTGACGGACGTTGAACGCGGCCTCGTAGGCGGCGATCGCGGTCATCTCGGCGGAGCCGGCCGCGAACGGGTTGTCGTTCGGCAGCACGATGCCCTGGTACTTGCCGCGCGGCTGGCCGTTCAGCGTGTCGCTGAGGAAGGCCGCGTCGATCACCGGGCGGTTGGCGTCGTTGAGGTCGACGAGCTTGTACGGCGTGCCCTGGCTCTTGAGTTCGGCGGCGATCGCGGCCGTGGCCGGCCCGCCGTCGCTGATCACCAGGACCGTGAGATCGATCCGGGGCGTCGTGGTGGCGTGCGCGAGGGACGACTGCAGGCCTCCGGCCAGCAGAACGGCTGCCGCACAGGCGGCAACTCTTCGGGTCGCTCGACCCATGTTTTTCTTCCTCCCCTGGGCAGGGCGCTCCGCTGCTTGCGCTCGCCCGCCCTCGTAGCTGGTCGCGGGCAGCAGGCTGCCCGGCGCCCATCCTGATGGAACATCCGTAGCAGGAGGGACCGAACGGGCAGGAGTGCAGCGAATCTGTTACCAACGTTCATGGTCGTGCCATGAGGGCGCTGATTGTGGCCGAAAGCGCATCGGCCACGCAAATAATGAATTAAAAATTAAAACCCGGAACCTAGTGTTACCGCTGTTCACCCATCGTGCGGCCCGGTGGCTGAACGGGACCCTACACTGGCGGCGTTGCCCCTGACACTCTCGCACATCCTGCCGTTTCAGTGGGCAGGTTCATGCAATATCGCTCACGGTTGTGCAACGTCACCGTCCGAATATCCAATGGAGGCCGCCGAGTGACCGAGCCGCAGACCGAAACCGCCGCAATTCCGGCCGCCCGCAGCCTGGGTCTGCTCGGCGCCGTGAACGCCCGCGACCTGGGCGGCTACCGGACCGCGGAGGGGTTGCTGCTGCGGGCCGGCGTCGCCCTGCGCAGTGACGGCCTCAGCCGGCTCACCGACGAGGACCTCGCACGACTGGCCGGGCTGGGCCTACGGCGGATCGTCGACCTGCGCAGCCCGGCCGAGGTGCGCGAGGCCGGCGCGGACAGGATCGTCGACGGCATGGCGGTCCATCAAATGCCGGTGTTCGCCACTGACTTCGACGTCCACGCCACGCTGCGCGAGGCGCTGGCCGATCGCGATCCGGGCAGGCAGCGCGCCCTGCTCGGCGGGGGCCGCGCCGACGCCATGATGACCGGCCTCTACCGGTGGTTCGTCACCGACCGGATCGCACGCGAACGGTTCGCCGGCGTGCTGCGGTTGCTCGCCGATCCGGACGGCGCTCCGCTACTGTTCCACTGCTCGGCCGGAAAGGACCGCACCGGCTGGACGGCGGCCGTGCTGCTGACCGCGCTCGGCGTCGACCGGGAAACGGTGGTGACGGATTATCTGCTCACCAACGAGCGTTCCGCCGCCGTCGTCACGACGGTCCTGGAGGGTTTCCGGACCCGCGGGCTGATGGACGAGCCCGAGCTGCTGCTGCCGGTCTTCCGGGCCGAACGGAGCTACCTGGAGGCGGCCTTCGAGGAGGTCGAGACCGGCTGGCCGGACTTCGGGGCGTTCTGGGCCGACGGCCTCGGTCTGGACGGGGCCGTGCTGGCGGGTCTGCGGGCCAATCTGCTGGCGCCCTGAGTCCCGCGGGCGCCCGGACGCGGCCCGGCGCGGTCCGGGGCCGGCCCCGGACCGCCGTGCTCAGCCCTCGGCGGTCAGGCCCTCGCGCAGCTGGGTGAGCGTGCGGGTCAGCAGCCGCGAGACGTGCATCTGCGAGATGCCGATCTCCTCGCCGATCTGCGACTGGGTCAGATTGCCGAAGAACCGCAGCATGATGATCCGGCGCTCGCGCGGCGGAAGCTTGGCCAGCAGCGGCTTGAGCGACTCCCGGTACTCCACGCCCTCCAGCGCGAGGTCCTCGTAGCCGAGCCGCTCGGCCAGCGGGCCCTCGCCGTCCTCCTCGCTCGGGCTGGAGTCCAGCGAGCTGGCGGTGTACGCGTTGCCGACCGCCAGGCCCTCCACCACGTCCTCCTCGCTGACGCCGAGGCAGGCGGCCAGTTCGGCCACGGTCGGGGAGCGGTCGAGGCGCTGGGAGAGCTCGTCGCCGGCCTTGGTGAGCGCCAGCCGCAGCTCCTGGAGCCGCCGGGGCACCCGCACCGACCAGCTGGTGTCCCGGAAGAAGCGCTTGATCTCGCCGACCACCGTCGGCATCGCGAAGGTCGGGAACTCGACGCCGCGCTCCGGGTCGAACCGGTCGATTGCCTTGATCAGCCCGATCGTGCCGACCTGGACGATGTCCTCCATCGGCTCGTTGCGGCTGCGGAAACGCGCCGAGGCGTAGCGGACCAGCGGCAGGTTGAGCTCGATCAGGGTGTCGCGGACGTAGGTGTGCTCCGCGCTGCCCGGATCGAGGGCGGCCAGCCGCCCGAACAGGGAGCGGGAGAGCGTCCGGGTGTCGAGCCCGGCGTCCGGCGCGGCCGCGGCGCGCTGGAGCGGGATCTCCGCGGCGCCGGCCGGTGCAGCGTGGATCTCCGCAGTGCCCACATCTGAGGACATGCACCCACCCCCTCGTGACTGACGGTCCAACGGGTGCCGCCGTCGGAACGTTCCCGTGCTCGCGCCGGCCCCCTCGCACCCTCCATACCGGCTCACGGTCCCCGGCAAACCCGAGCGTCGCAAGATGTCACGCGGCGGTGACGCGCCGCTATCGCGGCGTCACACCCGGGGTGCGGTCAGTCCTCCCAGGAGTTGCCGGTCCGCAGCCTGGTCAGGATCCGCGACAGCAGCCGTGAGACGTGCATCTGGGACATCCCCAGCTCGGTGCTGATCTGCGACTGCGTCAGATTGGCGAAGAACCGCAGCATGACGATCCGGCGCTCCCGCTCGGGCAGCTGCACCAGCAGGTGGCGGACCATGTCCCGGTGCTCGACCTCGGCCAGCGCGGCGTCCTCGTAACCGAGCCGGTCGAGCAGCGCCAGCCCGCCCTCGTGCTCCTGGGCGGCCTCCAGCGAGGCCGCGTTGTAGGCCCGTCCGGCGTCCAGGCAGGCCCGGACGTCCTCCTCGGGGATCCGCAGGCTGGCGGCGATCTCCGGCACCTTGGGGGCCCGGCCGTGCACCACCGTCAGCTCCTCCATCGCGCCGCTGACCTGCACCCAGAGCTCCTGGAGCCGGCGCGGGACGTGCATGGTGCGGACGTTGTCGCGGAAGTAGCGCTTGATCTCGCCGAGGATGGTCGGCAGCGCGTAGGTGGGGAACTGCACGCCGCGGCCGGGGTCGAACCGGTCGATGGCGTTGATCAGGCCGATGGTGCCGACCTGGACGACGTCCTCCATCGGCTCGCTGCGGCTGCGGAAGCGGGTGGCGGCGTAGCGCACGAGGGGGATGTTGACCTCGATCAGCGCGGCCCGGACCCGTTCGCGCTCGGGGGTGTCCGGGGGCAGCTCGGCGAGCCGCTCGAAGAGCACCCGGGTGAGGGTGCGCACGTCGACCGCGGGTCGGCCGCCGGGGCCGCGCAGGCGGTCCGGGCGGAGCTCGCCGGCCGGGCTGATCACGGCGGCCAGCACCTCGTCGTCCGGCGCGCTCCCTGGTGTCCGCACGGACACGTCACCCCTCCCATAGTCGACAACGGTGGGACCTGCGGACCGGGTGTCGCGTCTCGTCACCGCCCTCGCCATGTCCGGCAAAACCGGTCATAGCATCACAAGGCGGGCGCATGTCGGGCAAGTACCGCGCGGAGGTGTGTTGGTGCGCCGCAGGGCCGGGCGGGGTGCGGCGGCGGTGCGGGGGAGGGGCCGGGCCGGGACGGCGCAAGGCGCCCCGCCCGAATGCCGGGCGGGGCGCCGTGGGCCGTCGGGCTCAGACCTCGATGTCGGCGATCACCCAGGTGGCGAACTCGCGCCACTGGGCGGCCGCGGCCTGGTGGGCCGGGTGGGTGAGGTACGC
The DNA here is from genome assembly GCF_042800875.1 of Kitasatospora sp. NPDC057595. Lineage (NCBI taxonomy): Bacteria > Bacillati > Actinomycetota > Actinomycetes > Kitasatosporales > Streptomycetaceae > Kitasatospora > Kitasatospora sp. NPDC057595. The sequence goes on from NZ_JBHVGL010000001.1 coordinate 22,981, forward strand.
CTGGAGCGCCTCGCGGTCCTCGACCAGGCTGTTGATCGCGTAGTCGTGGGCGATGTCGCGGTCGGTGGTGTTCCAGCCGCACTCCCACTCGCGCAGCTCGGGTACGAGCGGGCCGAGCTCGGCGAAGGCCTTGGCGCCGGCGAGCGCGCGCTCGTCGTCCTTGCTGACGCCTTCGTTGAGCTTGAACAGGACCAGGTGGCGGATCACGGTGCCGCTCCTCGCGGACGGGGTCGGGTGTCGGGCCCACCGTAGCCGGTGGGGTGCGGGCTATTTCACCAGGCCGGTCATGAAGGTGCCGACGGCCTTGGCGGCGTTCGAGATGCCTTCGAAGCCCAACTGGACCAGCTCGGCGGCCCGGGCCGGCGAGGTGATGATCGTGTAGAGCACGAAGATGAGCAGGAGGACCATTCCGATCTTCTTCGCCTGCGCCATCCGTGACCTTCCTCCCTGCCGTGGGCCGTCGTCGCTCGGTCCCCGAGCGGCCCGGTGCAACGGGCAGCTTATCCACCCGGACGGCCTATCAAGTGAGCGACGCGTTCACCTGCCGGGACGAAGGTCCCCGCGACAGGGGCCTTTCTCCGGGTGCCGGGGGCGCCGGAGGGCGGCAGGATGGTTGATGTACCGAGGATCTGGCAGGAATCCCCGGTACGTGGATCCGGAGCTCCCCGCTGTGGGACCGGGCGCCGCGGCTTCCCCCCGACGCGGCCCCGGTTGTGGGACTCCGCCGGGGGAGCGGTCAGTCCCCCCGAACCGCTCCCCCTCTTCCAGGCTCCGTACTCGACAGGCGTTGGTGGTCATCGGCCGACGGGTACGGAGCCCTTTCCGCGTTCGAGGGTGCGCGGGAACGCCGAAGGCCCGTCCGGTGAACCGGACGGGCCTTCGGGCCTGCTGGCGGTAGCGGTGGGATTCGAACCCACGGTGGAGTTGCCCCCACACACGCTTTCGAGGCGTGCTCCTTTGGCCGCTCGGACACGCTACCGAGGGGAACTCTACCGGACGGGTGGCGCGGGAACGAAATCCGTTCCCGGGGCGGGTTCAGCGGTGGGTGTCGAAGAAGGCGCGCAGCTGCTCGCCGCACTCGTCGGCGAGGACGCCCCAGATCACCTCGGGGCGGTGGTTGAGCCGCCGGTCACGCATCACGTCGAAGAGCGATCCGGCCGCGCCGGCCTTCTCGTCGAGGGCGCCGTAGACCACGCGGTCGATCCGGGAGAGCACGATCGCGCCCGCGCACATGGTGCAGGGCTCCAGGGTGACGACCAGCGTGCACCCGCTCAGCCGCCACTCGCCGAGCTTCGCGGCCGCCTCGCGGATGGCCACCACCTCGGCGTGCGCGGTCGGGTCGCCGACGGCCTCGCGCTCGTTGTGGCCGCGGCCGAGGACCTCACCGTCCGGGCCGAGGACGAGCGCCCCGACCGGGACGTCCCCGGTGGCCGGCGCCAGTGCGGCCTCGGCGATGGCGAGGCGCATCGGCGCCGCCCAGCGGTCGCGGACCGGGTCGGGGCGGACGGGAGCGGGCAGCGGCGGGATCGGGCGGACGGACTGCATGGCATCCAGTGTCGGGCATGGCGCGGGTCCGGCCGTCCGGACGGCGGACACGGGGCGTTACCGGACGGCCTCCAGGACCTCGCCGCAGCCGAGCGCCTCGGCGATCTCCTCCAGGGCGTCACCGGGCACCGCGCCCTCGCCGCTGAGGGCGGTCAGCTCGTCGGCGGCGAGGCCGAACTCGGTCAGCAGGTGGGCGTCGCCGAGCGGGCCGACCGGGACGCCGCCGGGGTCGTCGCCGTCCTCGTCGTCCTCCTGCTCCTGGGCCTCGGTGCCGTCCTCCAGCTCGGCGACCAGGTCGTCGAGGTCGCCGAACTCGCTCTCGCCGGCCTGGTCCACCAGCTCGTCGGTGAGGACGGAGCCGTAGGAGCTGCGGGCCGCGGCGGCGCCGTCCGAGACGAAGATCCGCGGATCCTCCTCGCCGTCCACCCGGACGATGGCGAACCAGGCGTCCTCCTGTTCGATGAAGAGCAGGACGCTGTCGTCGTCCTGGGCCGCCTGACGGGCCAGGTCGGCCAGGTCGGCGAGGGTTTCGACGTCGTCGAGCTCCGTCTCGCTCACATCCCACCCGTCCTCGGTGCGAGCAAGCACTGCAGCGAAGTACGCCACCAGGGACACTCCCAAGATCTCGGTCTCGGCTGTCGGCGCTCGCGGGCGACGCGGTACTGGCCGCCCCCGCGCCAGAGGCGGTCCGCTGTTCGGACCGTCCCATCGGAATCGTGACAGAAAGCAAGGCTCTGCGGGGGGTGTTCTGCAGCGCGTCTTTGCAGGTCGTGTCGGAAGGGTTGGCCGTCGGACGGTGAACGGACGACCGGGTGGCAGCGGGAGTGTGGAGAAGCCGTGGAGGGCCTGTCAGAAACGGAAGGTTCGCATCCGCATGGCCTCGCGCATCCGGCGCTCCTTGGTCCGGCGGGGCTGCACCCGCTCGCGCAGTTCGCGGGCCTCGGTCAGCTCGCGCAGGAAGACGGCGCGGCGCCTGCGGCGCTCCGCCTCGGTCTCCGGCCGGTCCGGGGGCGGGCCCGAGTGGGGGCCCGACGGGGTTGCGGCCCCGTCCGCCGAGCCGTCCCCGGGGTTCGGGTTGCTCGTCATAGGACCTGACTTTCCCAGATCGGCCGGATTGATACCACAGGAGGCCGATCCGTCCGGACGTTCTCGGCGGGTCACGGCGCGTGACGGCGAGTGACGTGCGACCCGTCACCCGCCCGGCGTCGGGCGCGGCCCGCCCTGGCACGGCGTGTCGTACGGGCGTCCGTACCCGGGCTAACCTCGATGCATGCGGATCCACGTCGTCGACCACCCCCTGGTGGCCCACAAGCTCTCCACCCTGCGCGACGAGCGCACCGACTCGCCGACCTTCCGTCGCCTGACCGACGAGCTGGTGACCCTCCTCGCCTACGAGGCCACCCGGGACGTCCGCACCGACGAGGTGGAGATCACCACCCCGGTGGCCGTGACCACCGGCACCCGGCTGTCCTACCCGCGCCCGCTGGTGGTGCCGATCCTGCGGGCCGGCCTCGGCATGCTGGACGGCATGACCCGGCTGCTGCCGACCGCCGAGGTCGGCTTCCTGGGCATGGTGCGCAACGAGGAGACCCTGGAGGCCTCCACCTACGCCACCCGGATGCCGGACGACCTCTCCGGCCGCCAGGTGTACGTGCTCGACCCGATGCTGGCCACCGGCGGCACGCTGGTCGCGGCGATCCGGATGCTGATCGAGCGCGGCGCCACCGACGTCACCGCCGTCGTGCTGCTGGCCTCGCCGGAGGGCGTCGCGGTGATGGAGCGAGAGCTGGCCGGCCTGCCGGTCACCGTGGTCACCGCGGCCGTCGACGAGCGGCTGAACGAGAACGGCTACATCGTCCCGGGCCTCGGCGACGCGGGCGACCGGCTGTACGGCACGGCGGGCTGAGTCCCTCCGGCCCACCCGAACGAAGCGGAGCCCCCCGGCGCGGTGCCGGGGGGCTTCGTCCGTCCTGCGGGGTCCGGTGCTCAGCAGCTGCCGGTGGTGCTCGGGGCCGGGACCGGCTTGGTGGCCAGGGCCAGCGCGGCGGCGGCCTGGGTCTCGTCCAGCAGTGCGTTGTAGCTGTCGCCGATGACGAAGTCCACGGTGGTGTCGGTCCGGGCGTCGGCGGTGCTGGTCGCGCCCGCGATCACCGAGCCGACCAGGGTGGACGCCCCGGCGCCGGCCGCTCCGGCGATCACCTGGGCGGTGCCGGGCACCTTCTTGTCGAGCTCCGCCGGGGCGTTGCCGACCTTGCCGATGGTGAAGCCGCGCTTCTTCAGCTCCTCGGCGGTGCGGGCGGCCAGGCCGGCCTTGGCGGTGGCGTTGTAGACGTTCACGGTGACCGCCGCCGGCTGCGGAACGGCCTTCGGGTCGATCGGCGCGGTGGCCGAGCCCGGCGCGGTCGGCGCCGCCTCGGTCGGGGCGGCCAGCGGCTTGCCGGACGGGGTGGCGCAGGCCTGGGCGGAGGCGCTCTTGCCCTTGCCGCTGAAGATGTCCCAGAGCTGGACGCCGCCGAGGCCGATCAGGGCCAGCGCGAGCACCGCGGCGATCAGCGCGAGCACCCTGCGGCTGCGCTTCGGCGGGCGGCCCAGCCTCGGGTAGGAGTTGCCGGTGATCCGGTACTGCTTCCCCTTCAGGCCTTGGGGAGTCAACATGCTCACGGTTTGTCTCCCCCTCGTGCCGGGGCGGGGATCGGGTGACGGTGGGCCGGGCGCGGTGCCCGCGAAGGCGGTGTCACGCGAACGCGGTCGCGGCCGTAGTCAGCAGATTAGTGCCGTACAGCGGTGAAGGTACTAAACGATCATCATCAGGAGTACGCCGGTACCCGAATGGCGGCACCGCGACCGCACCCGGGTACGAACGGAACCGCCCTCCGGAATCCCGGAGAGCGGTCCGAACGCGTACGGGGCCGGGCCGGCCGGCCCCCGGGTCATTCCATTTCGAGGACGCGGGCGTGCAGCACCTGGCGCTGCTGGAGCGCGGCGCGGACCGCGCGGTGCAGTCCGTCCTCCAGGTACAGGTCACCGTGCCACTTCACGACGTGCGCGAAGAGGTCCCCGTAGAAGGTGGAGTCCTCCGCCAGGAGGGTTTCCAGATCCAGTTGTCCCTTGGTGGTCACCAGCTGGTCCAGTCGCACCGGGCGCGGGGCGACGTCCGCCCACTGGCGGGTGCTGGTACGGCCGTGATCCGGGTACGGCCGCCCATTGCCGATGCGCTTGAAGATCACACGGAAAGCCTACCGTTTGGGCGGCGGATGGCGCAGCAGCCGCGACGCCGCCACGCGCACCGGTACCGGCTGCGGGCGGGGGATTGCGGCTGTTTCATGGGAAATGTCGTGTAGGTCCCGCGCGGCTGCCGTCCTTTCGTCCGGCCCGCCGCAGCGCTCTGGAGGGTGACCGATGTCCGCTGCCGTTCCGACCGCCGTCCGGGAGATCGCCGACGGGTACGCCTTCGCCGGTCCCGCGCTGGACCTCGGCGCGGTGCTGCTGGACGGCACCGCGTACGCCGACGCCCCGGTCCGGGTGCCGCTCGGGGTGCTCAACCGGCACGGGCTGGTGGCGGGCGCCACCGGCACCGGCAAGACCAAGACCCTCCAGCTGATCGCCGAACAGCTGTCCGCCCAGGGCGTGCCGGTGTTCCTCGCCGACATCAAGGGCGACGTCTCCGGGGTGGCCGCGCCCGGCGAGCCGGGCGAGCGGACCGCCGCCCGGGCCGCCGAGGTCGGCCAGGACTGGACGGCCCGGGGTTGCCCCGCCGAGTTCTACGCGCTCGGCGGCCAGGGCACCGGCATCCCGCTGCGGGCGACGGTCACCAGCTTCGGGCCGCTGCTGCTGGCCAAGGTGCTGGACCTGAACGAGACCCAGGAGTCGTCGCTCGGCCTGGTCTTCCACTACGCCGACCGCAACGGCCTGGAGCTGTACGACCTCAAGGACCTCACGGCGGTCATCACCTTCCTCGCCTCGCCCGAGGGCAAGGAGGAGCTGAAGGGCATCGGCGGGATCTCCGCCGCCACCGCCGGGGTGATCCTGCGCTCGCTGACCCTGCTGGAGAACGAGGGCGCCGGGGCGTTCTTCGGCGAACCGGAGTTCGACACCGCCGAGCTGCTGCGGCGGGCCGAGGACGGCCGGGGGGTGGTCTCGGTGCTGGAGCTGCCCGCGGTGCAGGACCGGCCGCGGCTCTTCTCGACCTTCCTGATGTGGCTGCTCGCCGACCTCTACCAGGAGCTGCCCGAGGTCGGTGACCTCGACCGGCCGAAGCTGGTCTTCTTCTTCGACGAGGCGCACCTGCTGTTCAAGGGCGCCTCCAAGGCCTTCCTGGAGGCGATCACCCAGACCGTGCGGCTGATCCGTTCCAAGGGGGTGGGAATCTTCTTCGTCACCCAGACGGCGAAGGACGTGCCCGGGGACGTGCTGGCGCAGCTGGGCAACCGGGTGCAGCACGCGCTGCGGGCGTTCACCCCGGACGACGCCAAGGCGCTCAAGGCGACCGTCTCGACCTTCCCGAAGTCGGCCGCGTACGACCTGACGGAGTTGCTGACCTCGCTGGGGACGGGCGAGGCGGTGGTCACGGTGCTGTCCGAGAAGGGCGCGCCGACGCCGGTCGCGGCGACCAGGCTGCGGGCGCCGCAGTCGCTGATGGGACCGCTGGAGCCGGGGGCGCTGCGCGCGGCGGTGGACGGGTCGGCGCTGCTGGGGCGGTACCGGGACGCGGTCGACCGGGAGTCGGCGTACGAGAAGCTGGCGGCGCGGGCGGCCCGGCCGCAGGCGGAGCCGGTGCCGGCGGGGGAGCGGGAGCCCGCGCGGGAGCCTGAACGGGCGCCCGGGGCGCGGCGGGAGAAGGCGGACGCCGGGCTGCTCGGCTCGCTGCTGGCCAACCCGGCGCTGAAGTCCTTCGCCCGGTCCGCCGGGACGCAGCTCGGGAGGGAGATCTCCCGGAGCCTGTTCGGCACGTCCCGGCGGCGCCGGTGAGGGCGTCGGTGAGGGACCGTCGCCCGTGGTGTCAGCGCAGCGCGGCGCCGATCCGGTCGAGTGAGGAGAGGCGCATCAGGCCGTAGTTGTAGAACTCGACCTCCGGCACGCCCAGCGCGCGCAGGACGGCGATCTTCTCCGCGAGGTTCGCCGGGCCGTCGCAGTCCGAGGCCATCGGGCGCAGGATGACCGCCATGTCCTGCGGACGCACCCCGTGCAGGGCGAAGGCGGCGACCTTCTCGCGCACCGCCTCCGGGGTGCGCGCGTAGCCGAGCGTCTCGATCTGGTGGGCGGCCTTCGCCAGCCCCGGTAGGTCGATCCCGGACAGCCAGCCGGTGCCCGGCCCGCCGCCGTCCATGAAGGTCAGTCGCATGCCGTGCCGCGCCGCCTCCTCGGCGACCTCGGCGGCCAGCGAGGTCACCGTCGCCGCCGAGGCGTCCACGTAGGCGGCGACGGCGCCGTCCGCCAGCTCGTCCAGCGCGGCCGGCTCTGCGGCGGCCGACTCGTCGGCCAGCCGGCGGCGCAGCTCGGTGCGGACCGCCGCGGCCACCTCGTCGGCCGGCACGCCCGCGCGGACGGCCGCCGTCCGGCAGTGCGCGCAGAAGCAGAGGCCGAGCAGCGCCTCGGCGGCCGGGCCCAGCTCCTCGAAGTAGCGCTCGTGGTGGTAGCCGTGGCGCAGGCCGTGGAAGTGCAGCGACTCGGCCCGGATCGCGTCCACGCCGTACCGGGCCAGCTCCGCCACCAGGGTGTGGGCGTACTCGCGGACCTCCGGGTGGGCCGGGCACAGCTCGGTGAGGTGGCGGTCGCCGAAGGCGTTGGCGGGCGCGCAGTCCGGGTGCTCGAAGCCGAGCCGGTCGTTGTGGCAGAACACCGTCCAGGCGTGCAGCTTCAGCCCGCGCCGGCGGGCCTCCTCGGCGGCCTCGGCGAAGGGGTCGCGCTCGCCGATCGCGGTGGACGGCACGGGCCGCAGCCGCCGGCCGGACCAGCGGGCCGGGTCGGGGCGGAAGTAGGCGGCGCCCGGCTCCAGGTAGCGGATCACCCGGTGCGGGTTGTGCGGGAAGACGTCCCGGGCCTCGTGGTAGACCGAGGCGAGGGTGACGCCGCCGACCCCGGCCCGGTCGGTGAGGTTGCCGAAGAAGGTGTCGGCGCCCTCGTCGAGGAGGTCGGTGGCGAAAGCGAGGACGGACGACTCCACGGTGCGGCTCCGGAGCAGGGGGCAGGTGCCTGCTCACGCTAACCGCCGGGGTGGGAATGGTCTATACCTGGCCGGGGTGGCGCGCTCAGATGCCCAGGTCGTCGAGTTCCTTGAGCAGCGCGGAGCCCGGGCCGGCCGGGTCGGCGGCGCCCTTCGGGCCGCTCTTCGGGGTCCGCTCGCCCCGGTCGCGCAGCAGCCAGGCGCCGGCCAGGCCGCCGACCAGTCCGCCCAGGTGGCCGAGCCAGCTGACGCCCTGGGCGCTCGGCAGCACGCCCAGCAACAGGTACGAGTACATCGCCGCGACGACCACGCCGATCACGGTGTCCACCAGGTTGCGGTCGAAGATCCCGCGCAGCACCACGTAGCCGAAGTACCCGTAGACCACCCCGCTGGCCCCCGCCGTGACGGCTTCGGGCCGCTCGAAGAACCAGACCGTCAAGCCGCTGGCCACCACGATCAGCACCGTCGCCAGCAGGAACCGCTTCATGCCCCGGTACGCGGCGAGGAAGCCGAAGGCGAACAGCGGCCAGGAGTTGGCCTCGATGTGGTCCCAACCGAAGTGCAGCAGCGGCGCGGTGAGGATGTCCGGCAGCTCGTCCAGCCGCCCGGAGTTCACCCCGTACTCGTACGAGAGCCGGTAGTCGTCGAGCCAGTTCGCCACCTGAACCGCCCAGATGACGGCCAGTGCGCCGAGCATCGTGAACAGCGCGGCGCGGGAGTCACGGAGCAACCGGGCGAATCGCGGGGACATAACCCGACTGTAGGGCCGGGGTGGGTGGTTGGTCACCCCACTAAGGTGAATCCTGCGCATCCCGCCCGAAGGCCCGCACCCGGGTCCGGGCGGCCCCTTATCCCACCGTGCCGAGAGGTGACCCTCCATGAGTGTGCGTCCGCCGCTGCCGTACGAGTTCCTGCCGCAGGTGCCGTCCTTCCCGCTGACCAGCGAGGACATCACCGAGGGCGGGACGCTGGCCAAGGAGTTCAGCTACGGCGGGGACAACCTCTCGCCGCAGCTGGCCTGGTCCGGTCTGCCGGAGGGCACCCGCTCGATCGCCGTCACCTGCTACGACCCGGACGCCCCGACCGGCTCCGGCTGGTGGCACTGGCTCGCCCTCAACCTGCCCGCCGACACCACCGGCCTGGCGCGCGGCGCCGGCGCCTCCGACGCCGACCTGCCGGGCGAGCGCTCGTTCCACGCCCGCAACGACTTCCCGGGCAACAAGTACGACGGCGCCGCCCCGCCGCCCGGCCCGGCCCACCGCTACGCCTTCGCCGTCCACGCCCTCGACGTGGACGCCCTGGACGTCTCCGCCGACGCCCCGCCGGCCCAGGTCGGCTTCAACATCACCTTCCACACCCTGGCCCGCGCCGTCATCACCGCCGAGTTCGGCGCCTGACCCGCCGCCGGAGCCCCGACGCCGCCGTCCGTGACCGCACGGGCGGCGGCATCGTCGTTTCGGCCGGGTACTCGGGCCGGGAGTTCAGGCCGGGCCGGCGGCGTGGGTGGCGCGGGTGGCGAGGGCGCGCAGGCGGGTGCGCATCTCGGGGGGTGAGTGGACCTCGAAGTCGCAGCCGAGCATCAGGAGGCGGACGGCCAGCCAGTCCGGGGCGTCGGTGCGGGAGCGGAAGCGGCAGCTGTGCTCGTCGATCGGCTCGATCTCGTCGGCATCGCCGTAGCCGCCCATGCGGTGGCGGGCCTCGTCGGCGGGCAGCCGGAGGGTGGCCTCCAGGGTCGGGGTGGGGGACTGGCGGCGGAGCTTGCTCGCGACGTACGCGGCGGCGTCCTCGGCGGGCAGCGGGCGCGGGGTGAAGCGGGCGCCGGTGGCGAAGGGCTCGCCGATCCGGTCCACCCGGAAGAGCCGCCAGTCGTCCCGGTCGAGGTCGAAGCCGACCAGGTACCAGCGGCGGCCGGCCGAGACCAGGCGGTCCGGCTCGACCTGGCGCCGGGTCTTGGCGCCGTCGCCGGCCCGGTAGGCGAAGCGCAGTCGCTCGCGGTTGGCGACCGCGCCCGCCAGGACGGTGAGGTCCTCCGGGTCGACGGTCGGACCGTCGCCGCTGAGCAGCGGCAGGGTCGCCCGGTCGAGGGTGGCGACCCGGTGCCGGAGCCGGGCGGGCAGCACCTGGAGCAGCTTGCCGAGGGCGCGCACCGAGGCCTCCTCGATGCCGACCACGGCGTGCCCGGCCGCCGCCCGCAGGCCGACCGCGATGGCCACGGCCTCCTCGTCGTCGAGCAGCAGCGGCGGCATCGCGGTGCCCGCGACCAGCCGGTAGCCGCCGACCGGCCCCATGGTGGCCTCGACCGGGTAGCCGAGGTCGCGCAGCCGGTCGATGTCGCGGCGGATGGTGCGCGGGCTGACCTGGAGCCGGTCGGCGAGCTCGCTGCCGGGCCACTCGCGCGGGGTCTGGAGGAGGGAGAGCAGGCTGAGGAGTCGTGCCGGGGTGTCCGTCATGGGATCAGGGTGCCCGAAGTGGCGGTCAGGATCTGACCTAGATGCCCGTTAGTTTCGTCGACGTGCTGAAGAGGAACGGCGACGAGGAGCGTGTGGTGGGCAAGGGCAAGGCGGCCGATCCGGCGGCGGACGCGGTGGCGAAGGCGGTGCCGGACGCGGCGGCGGACCGGCGGAGGTGGATCGCGCTGGCGATCGTGATGACGGCCTCGTTCATGGACCTGGTGGACGTCACGATCGTGAACATCGCGATCCCGAGCATCCAGGAGTCCACGGGCGCGTCGTTCTCCGCCGTGCAGTGGGTGACCGGCGGCTATGCGCTGGCCTTCGCGATCGGATTGATCACCGGTGGTCGGTTGGGTGACATCTACGGTCGCAAGCGACTGTTCCTGATCGGAATGGCCGGTTTCACGCTCGCCTCGGCCCTGTGCGGTTTCGCGAGCGGTTCCGAGATGCTCGTCGCGATGCGGATCCTGCAGGGCGGGACGGCGGCGCTGATGGTGCCGCAGGTGCTGTCGATCGTGCACGCGACCTTCCCGGCGGAGGAGCGCGGCAAGGTGTTCGGCCTGTTCGGCGCGGTGGTCGGACTCGGCGCGGTCAGCGGCCCGCTGATCGGCGCAGTGCTGACGGAGTGGGACGTGTTCGGCCTCGGCTGGCGCCCGATCTTCCTGATCAACCTGCCGGTCGGCATCGCCGGCCTGCTGCTCGGCCGGGTCTTCATCGGCGAGTCGAAGGCCGAGCGGGCCCTGAAGCTCGACCTGCTCGGCGTGGTGCTGGCCAGCGCCGGACTGCTGATGCTGATCTACCCGCTGACCCACGGCCGGGAGGCCGGCTGGCCGCTCTGGGGCCACCTGGTGATGGCCGGCAGCCTGCCCGTGTTCGCGCTGTTCGTCGTCTACGAGCGGATGAAGACGCGGCGGGACGGCTCGCCGCTGGTGGAGCTGTCGCTGTTCCGGGTGAAGTCCTTCGCGGCCGGCATCGGCGTCCAGCTGACCTTCGGCGTCGTCACCGGGATCTTCTTCCTGGTCTGGACCCTCTACATGCAGCTGGGCCTCGGCTGGAGCCCGCTGAAGGCCGGCGCGACCGGCATCCCGTTCTCGCTCGCCTGCTCGACGGCGGCCGGCGTCTCCGTGCAGCAGCTCGTCCCCCGGTTCGGCCGCAAGGTGCTCCAGGCGGGCGCGCTGGTGATGGCGTCCGGTGTGCTGGTCTACATCGCGGAGGCGCACCGGTACGGCACCGGCATCGCGCCCTGGCAGATGGCGCTGCCGCTGGTGCTGATGGGCGCCGGGATGGGCCTGATCGTCGCGCCGATCACGAACGCGGTGCTGGCGGAGGTGCCGCGGGAGCACGCCGGCTCGGCGTCCGGCCTGATCAACACGGTGAACCAGGTGGGTCTGGCGCTCGGCCTGGGTCTGGTGTCGGTGGCGTTCTTCGGCGCGGTGCCGACCGGGACGGTGGCCGGCGAGCCGTTCGTCGGGGCGTTCCAGCACGCGATGTGGTGGGTGCTCGGGGTGCTGGCGGTGGTGTTCCTGCTGATGTTCGCGCTGCCCGGGCGGCAGAAGGCGGCGGGTGCCGGTTCGACGGCGGCGGCGGATTCGGAGCAGGACCAGGAGCCGGAGCAGGAGCTGGTCCTGGTGTAGCCGTCGGGATCGTGCGGAGGCCCCGGTCGCGCGCTGTGCGCGGCCGGGGCCTCTCGTGTGCGCACCGGGGGAGTCCTCAGGCGTCGGCGCGCCGGTAGCTGCTGCCGTCCTTGGCACGGATGAGGAGCCGCCCCTCGACGAGGTAGCGGCGCAGGGCCGGGAAGTCGTCGTGCACCGTCCGCAGGGCGTCGTTGACCTCGCGCTCGGTGTAGGAGCGGTCCGGCTCGAAGAGCGTCCGGGCGAGGTGGTCGAGCAGCTGCTCGCGGCGGGCGGCCCGGCGGGGTACGGCGATCAGCCGGCCGTCGGGGGCGAACAGCGCGGACACGGCGGGGGCGACGGCGGCATCGGTCATGTCCCGAGCGTCGCGCGCGGGGCGGCGGTGGGCAACGGGTTTTCGGCGCCCGACCGCGGTGTCAGACCCGGGCCTTGGCCTTCGCCTGGGCCTCCTTCGCCGCCTTCTCCTCCTTGGCGGCGCGCTTCACCTCCTGCTTGGTGGCGCGCACCTGCTCCAGCGAATCCGGCCCGGTGATGTCCGCGACCGAACGGAACGCCCCCTCCTCGCCGTACACTCCGGCCGCCTCCCGCCAGCCCTCCGGCCGGACGCCGTACTGCTTGCCGAGCAGCGCGAGGAAGATCTGCGACTTCTGCTTCCCGAACCCCGGAAGGGCGTTGAGCCGGCTGAGCAGTTCGCGCCCGGTCGCCACGTCCTTCCACAGCGCACCGGCGTCCCCGTCGTACTGCGCCACCAGGAACTGGCAGAGCTGCTGCACCCGCTTCGCCATCGCCGCCGGATACCGGTGCACGGCCGGTTTCTCGCACAACAGCGCCACGAACTCCTCCGGGTTGTAGGTGGCGATCTCGTGCGCGTCGAGGTCCTCGTGCCCCAGCCGCTGCGCGATCGTGAGCGGCCCGGTGAACGCCCACTCCATCGGCACCTGCTGGTCCAGCAGCATCCCGACGAGCGCGGCGAGCGGGCTCCGGCCGAGCAGCTCGTCGGCCTGAGGCTGCTGCGCGAGCCGCACGGTGACGTTCATGGGATGCCTCCTCGGAGCGTGGACTCGGGTCGCGCCCAGTCTGCTGGACGGGGGGTGAGGCGGCCGCGTCAACACGCCATGACCGGGTGATTCCTTGGAACCAGGCGGTGGTTCGTCGGCGGAACTATCCGGACCGGAAACACTGGTGATGGAAAGGCGGGTGGTGAACGGGTGAGTCGAACGGCACTCGACCTGGATGACGGGCTGCTCGCGCAAGCAGCCCGGGTACCGGGTACGGCGACCCCGGCCGAGACGGTGGAGAAGGCCCTGCGCGAGGCGCCGGCTGTGCGGAGGCCGTCGGCGGCGTCGGCTACTCCAGACCGAGGGTCATGTGGGGGTAGCCGAGGTGGATCCGGTCGCCGAGCCTGATGTCCAGGGTGGCGATGAACGCCTCCAGGCGGGCGGTGGCCCGGTCGACCGTGTCGGCGTCGCCCTTGAACTCGAACTCGACGAAGTCGCCGAGGCCGGCCACGCTGTCGAAGGCGACGGCGATCCCGTCGACGTGCCACTCCTCGCGGGTCTTGTCGACGACGGTCAGCTCCGTGAAGTCGAGCGAGCCGAGCAGCCGCCGGACGGCCTCGGCGTCGCCGATGCCGCTCTCGTACTCGTCGCAGTGCGTCTTGACCGGCGACGCGATGGGATGGAACCGCTTGAAGTTGACCGACGCCCCCGCCCCGTCCTCGACCCGGACGCGCAGCCACTCGGAGACGACGGCGTTGTCGAGGAAGTCCCGGTGCGGCGCGTTGTAGTACGTGTCGACCTGCCGCGTCGGTCGGCCCGGCGTGGCGCCGAGGGCGGTGAGCTGATCCTTCAACTCGGCGGAGGGGCTGAGAAGTCGGAACTTCTGCTCGACCTCGATGTACTGCATGGTGTGTGAGCCCCTGTCAGTGGTCGAAGTCGCCGGTGCGGAGGGCGGTGAGGAAGGAGGCCCAGGCGGCGGGGGTGAAGGTGAGGGCGGGGCCGTTTGGGTCCTTGCTGTCACGGACGGGGACGGCGTGGGGGGAGCCTTGGGCCACCTCGACGCAGTTGCCGCCGTTTTGCCCGGAGTAGCTGCTCTTGCACCATCGGGCGCCACTCAGATCGATCGCTGGGGACATCGTTGCTCAGTCCTCTCATGATGCCGTGGATCAGGTCGATCGACTCCGACTCTGACAGGGCAGATGCTCTTGCCCGATCATAGTCAGTTGACCAGTGCTCCACCTGATCCACTTCATCGATGAAATGCCCCCGGTCGAGGCTCTCGGAGTACACCCGGTGTCGCCCCTTTGGCAGTTCCAGAAGCACCATGCCGGGGAACCAAGCGCGGGAAGCGGAGGCGAACGGAAGCACCTGCACGATGATGTTCCGCCGGGACATCGAGTCGAGCACGTGTTGTAGCTGCTCCAGCATCACCTCGGCGTTGCCGACCCGCCGCTCCAGGGTTGCCTGCTCCAAGACCGAGATGAGTAGAGCCGGGTTGTCGCCGGCGAAGAGGCGTGTCTGGCGTTCCAGGCGTCCTTTGACCAGTGAGTCGACTTCGTCGGGGCCGAGGGTGTCGTTTCCGTCGGCGAACAGCGCGCGCATGTAGCGCTCGGTCTGAAGTAGGCCCGACATGTGGCCGGTCTGCAGCTCTCTGATGGTCCGGGCTTTGGCTTCCGAGCGAACGTATTCCTGAAACCAGTCGGGGTGGTGGTCGTGCAGGTACGGTGCCACCAACTCGTAGCTGCGGATGAGTTGACCGCCGGCGTTCAGGGCCTTGTCGAACTGGACGACGTCCCGCATCGTCGGCAAAGCCTTGCCCAGCTCGAACTGGGAGACCCGTGTCTGATGCATGTTCACGATCTGGGCCAGCTCCTCCTGGCTCAGGCCGGCCGCCTTCCTCCAGAACGCCAGCTCATCACCCCACTGCCTGGGGCGGTCTCCGGGCTCGACCTTGCGGCGGGCCATCGTCCCCCACCTCTCCCCGGCGTCAAGAACGCCTGAAGTCTCTTGTGGAATCGCTTGGTTACCCAACGCTCACAGGTCGAGACTCATTTCGCAACCGATTCCGCGAAACCCACCCGCTCTCATTTTCGACAGCGGATGTGGATCGTCAGCGAATGACAGGAGAGCTAATATGACCAACAATCAGGAAGTCCCCTCGATCGTCATCGAACGCAACTTCCCCCCGTGCCGCTGCCCCCGCTGTGGCGACGCCATCCCAGAGGCCCGCTTCCGCAGCGCCGACCTGCTGCCCGCCGCTCCCGCCGCCGTCCCCCGCCCCGTCGCCCCGGCTCGCCCCTACCGCCCCGCCCAACAGGGCGAGGTCGTGTTCGACGCCCGTACCGCCCGGTGGGGCGTGTTCATGGGCGAGCAGCGCGGCAAGGTCCACCTGCGCCCCCGGAAGGGTGGCGTCGAGTGGGAGGCCGACCCCCGGTGGCTCGTTCGGGCCGACGGCGTGCAGGGGGAGTGAACGGTCGCGTGAGCATCCCCGGACGGCCGGTCGAGCCCGAACGGCGGTGTGCCGCAGCCGTGTTCGATGGGATCCGGGCCGCGCTCGCGGCTGTCGGCATCAAGCTTTCCCCCGGTCGGCCCGGCCCGCAAGGGGCTTCGGGCGTGAAGCCGCACGTCCGGACGGAGGTGTGCGCCGTTCTGCTGATCGTCGCCGCCTCCGTCGGACTCTCGACCCTCGCCGCGCTGCTGGTGGATCCCGGGCGGCCCGGCGTCCGTCGGCTGGTGTGGTGGGCGGTGAACTCCGTCGCACTGATGATCGGTATTCCGGCCTGGGAAAGGAGGCGGCGAGGAGACGAGGGCGACCCGGCGAACTCGGTTTGTCCGCAAGGCGAGTAGCCAATTTGTCGGCACGGCGGAAAAGAGGAAACGGGAAACGCCCGCATTCCCCGTTCGGCCCGCCGATGCGCGTGCCACCATTCTTGGCGGAAGCAGGGGAGAGTCCGCTTCCGGTCCCGGGACGACGACAGGTGACCGGGTGGTTCCAGAGGAGGGGGTTGGCATGCGCATGTCCAGTTCGCCCGCGAGTGAGTTCGGCCCCGAGCTGCGCAGGCGGCGGCTCGCGGCCGGGCTGACGCTCACCCGGCTCGCGGAGCTGCTCAACTACAGCAAGGGTCACCTCAGCAAGATCGAACGCGGGCAGAAGGTCCCGCCGCCCGATCTGGCCCGCCGCTGCGACGCCCAACTGGGCGCCGGAGGCGAGCTGGAGAGACTGGCGCCGCCCGACGGGTCCGCCGGACGTGGAACGGGGGCGGGCGACATCGCGGCCGACGAGGAGTCCGTACTCCTGCGGGTCGACCGCGACGGCGTCCGCTGGCCCGGCGGCCTCGGGCGGCGCCAACTGCTCGCCGCAGGTGCGACGTCCGTGCTGGGGCTGGGCGTCGCGGGGGCGGCCGGACCGGGCCGGGCGGTGGCGCAGGAGGTGCAGGGGGCGCATGGGGTCCGGGAGGTGCCCCGGCCGGACGTCTCGCCGACGGAGATCTTCCGCGCCCAGTTCGACCAGATGCGCCTGCTCGGCCAGAGCACCGACCCCGCCCTGCTGCTGCCCATGCTCACCGTGCAGACCCACACCCTGCGCGAACTCGCCCTCCAGGCCGACACGGTGGCCCGCATCCGGCTGCTCGGCCTCGCCGCGCGGTACGCCGAGTTCGCCGGGTGGATGGCGCAGGAGGCCGGCGACAACCCGTCCGCGCTCTGGTGGACCGCCCGCGCCGTCGAGCTGGCCGAGGGCGGCGACGACCGGGACCTCGGCTCGTACACCCTCGTCCGCCGCGCCCTCGTGACCTTCTACGCGGGCGACGCCGCCGCCACCGTGGGCCTGGTCGACCCCGTCGCCCGGGACGGCCGGCTGCCGCCGCGCATCCGCGGCCTCGCCGCCCAGCGGGAGGCCCAGGGCCACGCCCTGGCCGGCGACCACACCGCCAGCCTGCGCAGCCTCGACCGGGCGCGCGAGCTGTTCGACCGGTCCGCCGCCGACGGGGGTGGCGGCGGACCGGTGCTCGGCACCGGCAACCTCGCCGACCCGGCCGCCATGGTCACCGGCTGGTGCCTGTACGACCTCGGCCGCCCCGCCCAGGCCGCCGAGGTGCTCGACCGCGAGTGCGCCGGGATCCCCGCGCACGCCGTGCGCACCCGCGCCCGGTACGGCCTGCGGCGAGCCCTCGCCCACGCGGCGGCCGGCGAGGCCGCGCATGCGTGCGCGATCGCCGCCGAACTGCTGCCGCTGGTCACCGGGTTGCGGTCGGCGACGATCGCGACCGACGTCGCCCGGCTGGACCGCGAGCTCTCCCGCTTCCGGGCCGACCCGGCCGTACGAGACCTCCAGCCGTCCCTCGCCGCCGCACTCCACCCCAGGTCCTGAGGACCCCGCCGTCGCGCTTCCCCGGCGCCGACCCGACCCGGCCGTTCCGGCCGTCCCCTTCACCGGAGAGGTGTTTCCGCCATGCCCGACATCTTCGTGAACTACCGCAGCAGCGACGAGGACACCGGCGCCGCCATGATCGAACGCGAGCTCTCCCGGCGGTTCGGCAGCGAGCGGGTGTTCCGCGCCAGCAAGTCGATCAAGATCGGCCGCCGCTTCCCGCAGGAACTCCTCACCGCCGTGCGCCGCAGCAGCGTGCTGATCGCCGTCATCGGCGACCGCTGGGCCGACGCCCGCACCGCCGACGGCTCCCGGGCGCTCGACGACCCCGAGGACTGGACCCGGCGGGAGATCGTCGAGGCCTTCGAGAGCGGCGCCCTCGTCGTCCCCGTGCTGATCGGCCGGGCCACCCGGCTCAACCGGCACGAGCTGCCGCCGGAGCTGGCCGAGCTGGCCGACTGCCAGTACCGCCGGCTGGACACCCGCAACGCGGACGGGGACCTCGCCCGGATCGGCGACGACCTCGCCGAGGCGGTGCCCCGGCTCGCCGAGGCGCAGCGGGAGATCGCGCGCAGCGCGGACGCCGGCGGCGAGGCCGGTGGCGACGTCCGCAACCGGGTCGGCCGGGTGGACGGCAGCGTCGTCCAGGCCCGGGACTACACGCACCGCCAGAGCGGCGGCATCGGCAACGTCGGAGGGGACGTGGGGACGTTCATCAACAACGCCAGTGGTCCGGTGCACACCGGGGACGGGCCGCAGCACAACGACCTGCGCAGCGGCGGCGTGCACTTCAACGGCGACGGCGGCAACTACGTGGAGCGCGGGACGGCGCAGCAGTGGTTCGACGGCCGCCGGGCGGAGCGCGAGGACCGGGACCGGTGACGGACGGCGGTACCTGGATCGACGAGGCGCGCGGGCCCACCAACACCGGGCCGGGCCCGCAGTACAACGTGTTCGGGGGAGACTTCCGGCTGCCCCGCCCCAAGGTGGATCCGTCCCGGGTGGCCCTTGACCACCGGCTCTGGCTGCAGCGCCGGTTCGTCCGGCCGCAGGGCTTCGACGAGGCGAGGAGCAGGCTGGAGACGCCCGGCACCACCGTTCTGCTCGCCGGGCCGCCCGGCAGCGGGCGGCGGACCGCCGCCGTGATGCTGTTGCACGAGCCGCAGGGCCCGACCACCTCGTTCGTCGAGCTGTCCTTCTTCCGGGAGAGGGAGGACACCACGGTCCCGGAGCCCGGTGACCGGTTGTTGCTGGACCTCTCCAACATCGCGGAGGAGGACTACGAGGCCGCCCAGGCGCTGCTGTACGGCTACTGGGGCAGGGTGGAGCAGGCGGGCGCTCGTATGGTCGCCGTCCTCCCCTCGGCCGACCAGGAGTTGTTGCTCCCCGCGCTCCGGCAGCTGGTGGTCGGGATCGGGCGGCCGCGAGAGCTGGCGGTGCTGCGCCGGCACCTGGAGTACGACCTGGTCCAGCTGGCCCCGGAGGACCTTCGCGGGGTCGAACTCACCGCTCATCTGCGCGGCTTCGCCATGCGTGATGTGCAGCGCTTCGCCGGCCTGGTGGCCCAGGCGAAGGCGGCGGCCCCGGCCGGGCCGGCCGCCGAGTGGATCAGCCAGGCGCTCGGCGCGCTCGGCGACCGGGCCGGGGAGGTGGCGCAGAGGGTCGCCGCCCTGGAGTCGGGCCCGCAGCGCGCGCTGCTGCTGTCGGTCGCGATGCTGGCCGGTGCCTCCGCGGACGCGGTCTTCCACCACGCCGACCGACTGCTCGGTCTCGTCCCGCACACTCCGGACGAGAGGCCGCTGCTGGAACGGGCCGACCTGGCCGAACGGCTCAAGGCGCTGCCGTCGTTGGAGATCGACGCGCGCGGTCGGATCCGCTTCGTCGCGCTGGCGTACGACGCGGCCGTCCGCACGCACTTCTGGACGTACATGCCCGGGCTGCGGGAGGGGCTCGGCCGGTGGGTGGAGGACGTCGTGCAAGCGCCGCACCCCGCGCTCGGGGCGGCGGACCGCCGGCGGCTGGTCGAACGCTTCGCGGAGCAGAGCCTGCGGGCCGCCGATTGGCGGGTGCTGCACGGACTCGCGGGCAAGTGGGCCGCCGACCCCCGGCGGGCGGCCGAGGCGATGACCGTGCTCCGGCTCGGTCTCGAACACGAGCGCTACGGTGCCGGGTTCCGGTCCAAGATTTACGAGTGGGCGATCGACCAGCCCTCGCCCACTCTGGCCCGGGTGCTGGCCCGAGCCTGTGTCGAGGTCATGGCCCGTACGCACCCGGACCAGGCCCTCGTCCGGCTGCATCACCTCGCGCGCCGGACCGGCCGGACCGGCCCGGTTGCGCAGGAGGTGCGGGAGACGCTGTACGAACTGGTCCGACAGGACGGCCGTTTGTACCTGAAGCTGCTTGCCCGGTTCTGGGACGGGCTGGCCTCCAGGCGTGATTGGCAGGCCGACGTCCGGCTCTTCCTGGAGCTGGTGTGTGAGCCGCCGCCCCGGCGTGCGGTGCCGGATGACGCGCTGGCCGCCACCTGGGCCAAGGTCCTGGCGGTGGCCGGGCGGGAGCAGTGGGCGGAGACGGCGCACCGGTGGCTGGCGGCCGTCCGGGTGGAGCCGCAGGCGGGTGAGCGGTTGCTGGACGTGCTGGTGGAGGCCGCCGAGGCGCGGCCGGAGCGGCTGACCGCGCTGTACCTGACCGCACACGCGTGGGCCGTCGACGGCCCGCGGGACGAGCGGTTCGCGCGGGCCGAGGTGGCGTCGCGCTTCTGGCAGAAGATCGACATCGCGCAGGGCATCGAGCCGGACGACCCGGTTCGGGCGCTGCGGTCCGAGGAGAGGACCAGGTGAGCTCCATGGAGAAGACGCGCACGGCGGCGCTGGCCGTCGCGGCCGGGGTGGTGCCCGCGGCGCTGGGGCTGGGGATGGGGTGGCCGGTCTGGCTCTGGTCGTCGGCGTCCGCGGCGGTGGTGGCGGTGGTGCTGCTGACCTCGGTGGCACGGGTGCGGCCGGAGGTCCCGCCGGCGGCTCCGCCCCCGCAGGCCGCCGCACCGGTGCCGCCCTACATCCCGCCGCCGGTTCCGCAGCCGCCGGTCGAGCAGCCCTACCGGTCGACCTCGGTGACGGGTGTGGCCCTGCCGAGCGCGGTGCCGGACTACGACTTCCTGTTCTCCGCGACGGTCTGGTTCCGGGAGTTGGGCAACCCGGGCGGTGTCGCCCACGCCGCGCCGGGCAGTCTGGCGATCGACGCGGTGCTGGCCCGCGCCAGGGCCGTCACCGAGCGCGAGCACCCCGGGCGGCCGGAGCTGGTCCGGCACCAGTTGGACGGTGTGCTCGGCACGCCGAGCCCGGACGGCTACGGGATCGTGGTCGCGATGGCCGGGCAGGTCGGTCTGGAGCTGCCGGAGGCGGACCGCCGACGTCTGGAGAAGCTCGCGGAGGTCCGCAAGGCGGAGGAGATCTGGGAGCACGAGCGGAGGTACGAGCGGAGCAAGCGCACGTACCTCGGTGAGGACGTGCTCAAGACGCCCGGCAGCGCGGTGGTGTGGTGGCTGTCGCGGAACGACGACGAGGTACAGGAGGCGGTCGACATGATCGGACCGCTGGCGCAGCTCGCGGCGGCGGCCAACGACCAGGCGGTGGACCTGCTGTATGAGCACCTGGTGGCGCCGGGCGCGGGGCGGGCGGACGAGGTGCCGTTCCTGAACGGCGTCGCGCCGGTGGCGGCCGCGGGCGGCGGTTCGGCCGGCGGGCCGGGGGCGGTGTTCGGCGGGGAGCCGGCGTTCGGTCCGGTCCGGCCGCAGAACCAGGAGCCTTCGATCATCGGCCCGTTGAACAACCTGATGCGCGACATCAGGCTCGCGCAGGCCGATGAGCAGAAGGTCTACGCCCACCGGGTGGCCCGGATCACCGAGGCGGCGGGCCGGCCCGAGGAGGCGGCGCGGATCCGGGCGACTCTCGGGGACGACGACGGGGGCGCGGCAGAGCCTTCGCCGGACGCGGCGCCGCCGGACGCGCCCGGTGGGGTGCCGGGGCAGCGGGTGTTCGTGGTGGGGCCGGTGCAGCCGCAGGGTGGGGGCGAGGCCGAGCCCGGGCCGGTGACCTCGGCGTGGGAGGTGCTGCGCGGTTCCGTCAGCGGGGAGCCGCGGGTGGCGGGCGGCGGGGCCGAGGAAGGGTGGGGTGGGGCCGACCAGTCGCACGAATGATCCAGTCGGGGGTGGCGAGTTGGGCAAGTGTTCGAGTGGGTCGGCAAATCTCATATGACTGTTCCGGTTCTCCGGCTGAGATCGTTGAACTCGGGTAAAGCTGATTCGGCCTTGTCGACGCGTCCAGAAAGGCTCGCCCGGTGTCCCAGCCGTTCGAACTGCCGTCCTTCTACGTGCCGCACCCGGCGCGGCTCAACCCGCATCTCGACCACGCCCGGGCCCATTCCTCCGGATGGGCCCGGGAGATGGGCATGCTGGAAGGGTCAGGGGTCTGGACGCAAGCGGATCTGGACGCCCACGACTACGGACTGCTCTGCGCCTACACCCACCCCGACGCGTCCGCCGAGGCGCTGGCGCTGGTCACCGACTGGTACGTCTGGGTGTTCTTCTTCGACGACCACTTCCTGGAGGTCTTCAAGCGGACCAACGACCGGGTGGGCGGCAAGGCGTACCTGGACCGGCTGCCGCTGTTCATGCCGGCCGACCCGGCCGCGGCCGTGCCCGAGCCGACCAACCCGGTCGAGGCCGGGCTCGCCGACCTGTGGCGGCGGACCGTGCCGGCGATGGGCGAGGACTGGCGGGTGCGGTTCGCGGAGAGCACCCGGAACCTGCTCAACGAGTCGCTCTGGGAGCTCGCCAACATCAACGCGGGCCGGGTCTCCAACCCCGTCGAGTACATCGAGATGCGCCGCAAGGTGGGCGGCGCGCCCTGGTCGGCCGGGCTGATCGAGTACGCGGCCGGGGCGGAGGTGCCGGCGGCGGTGTCCGGCTCGCGGCCGCTGCGGGTGCTGATGGACGCCTTCTCGGACGGCGTCCACCTGCGCAACGACCTGTTCTCGTACCAGCGCGAGGTGGAGGACGAGGGCGAGCTCAGCAATGGCGTCCTGGTACTGGAGAAGTTCCTGGAGTGCACGACGCAGGAGGCGGCCGAGGCCGTCAACGACCTGCTCACCTCGCGCCTCCAGCAGTTCGAGAACACCGTCGTCACCGAGCTGCCGCAGCTGTTCGGTGACACCGGGCTGGACCCGGAGGGCTGCGCCGCGGTGCTGGCCTATGTGAAGGGGCTGCAGGACTGGCAGGCCGGCGGGCACGAGTGGCACCTGCGGTCCAGCCGGTACATGAACGACGGCGGGGCGGCGGCGGACGCGTCGGGCACGGCGGGGGCGGGCGAGGCCGCGTGGTGGGACCCGTTCGCGATCGGCGGGGTCGGCACCTCGGCGCTGGACGTGCTGAAGTCGAACGGCGCCCTGGACGATCTGGCCGACGAGCTGGGCTCGTTGAGCCGGTCCGGGCCGGTGACCAAGGCCTGGGCGCCGACCGTCGGGGAGTCGCCGGTGGCCGCGCTGCTGGGGGCTCTCGGGATCGGGGCTCCCGGGGCCCTCGGGCGGGGGGCGACGGGTTCGGGCGCGTCGCTGGAGTCGCCCGGGACCGGTCCGGTCGGGGGTTCGCGCGGGGACGTCGCCCCCGGGGTGCGGCGGGCGCGGTCGCACGCGCACGTGCCGTTCCAGGCCGTCGGGCCGTCGCAACTGCCGGAGTTCCGGCTGCCGTTCAAGGTCGAGCTGAGCCCCTACCTGGAGTCCTCGCGACTGCACACCCTCGACTGGGCGGGCCGGACGGGCCTGCTGGAGATCCGGCCGGGCGACCCGACCGCGGGCGTGTGGACCGCCGAGAGCATGGCCGACTACGACCTGGCGCTCTGCGCGGCCGGCATCCACCCGGACGCCAGCGCCGACCAACTCGACCTCACCACCGACTGGTTGGCCTGGGGCACCTACGCGGACGACTACTTCCCGGTGGCGTTCGGCCGGACCGGCGACCTGGCCGGGGCCAAGGCCGCGCACGAGCGGTTCCAGCTGCTCATGCCGGTCGACGGCGAGCCGGGAGCGGAGCCGCTCACCGCGCTGGAGCGCGGGCTGGCGGACCTCTGGGAGCGGACCGCCGGGCCGATGACCGCCGAGGCGCGCGGAAAGCTGCGCGAGGCCGTCGTCACGATGACGCTGAGCTGGATCTGGGAGCTCAACAACCAGGTGCAGAACCGGATCCCGGACCCGGTCGACTACCTGGAGATGCGCCGGGCCACCTTCGGCTCCGAGCTCACGATGAGCCTCGCCCGGCTGGCGCACGGGGCCGTCGTACCGGCCGGGGTCTACGTCAGCGGCCCGATGCGCTCGCTGGAGAACGCGGCCGCCGACTACGCCTGCATGATGAACGACCTGTTCTCGTACCAGAAGGAGATCGAGTTCGAGGGCGAGGTGCACAACGCCGTCCTGGTGGTGCAGAACTTCTTCAACTGCGACTACCCGGCGGCGGTGCGGATCGTCGACGACCTCATGCACGCGCGGCTCGACCAGTTCCGGCACGTGGCGGCCGATGAATTCCCGGTGCTGTTCGAGGACTTCGGGCTGGACGGGCCGGCGCGGGCGGTGATCGCGGGGTACGTCAGGGAACTGGAGAACTGGCTCGCCGGGATCCTGGGCTGGCACGAGGGCTGCCGGCGGTACCGCGAGGAGGACCTGCTGCGGCACTTCGGACGGGAGGCGGCCGGGGCGCCGGGCACCGTCGCGGAGGAGGCCGTCGAGCCGGGTGGCGGGGTGCTGGGCGCGCTGCTGGTGCGGCCGACCGGGCTGGGGACGTCGGCGGCCACGCCGGCGGGCGCGATCGGCCGGGTGCCGGTCGGGTAGCGGGCCGTTCGGGTGGCCGGTCGGCCGGCCGGAGGGTGTGCGGCGGTCCGTCGGGGGTTCCGGCCCCGACGGGCCGCCGTCGTGCCGCGCTGCGCGCGCGGACGGGTGGCGGACTGGCTAGGGTGGCGAAACGGGGCATATCGTCACATACGAGAGGGCTTCGTCATGGCTGTGCTACCCGAGGGAACGCCCTGCTGGGCCGACGCGATGTTCGCCGACCTGGAGGGCGCCAAGGCGTTCTACGGCGATGTGCTCGGCTGGACCTTCGGCGAGTCCTCCTCCGAGTACGGCAACTACACCCAGGCCTACTCCGACGGCAAGGCGGTCGCCGCGATCGTCCCGCCGATGCCGAACCAGGAGGGCGAGGCGGTCTCCGCCTGGTGCCTCTACCTCGCCTCGCCCGACGCCGCCGGTACCGCCGAGAGGATCCGCGGCAACGGCGGCGAGGTGCTGATGGGCCCGATGGCGGTCGGCGAGTTCGGCTCGATGGTGATCGCCAAGGACCCGGCGGGCGTCGTCTTCGGCGTCTGGCAGGCGGGCACCCACGAGGGCTTCGAGAAGCAGGGCGCGCCGGGTGCGTACACCTGGGCCGAGGTGATCACCCGCGACGGGGCCGCCGCAGACGGCTTCTTCCCCGCCGTCTTCCCGTACGCCGTGAAGCGGATGGACTCCGGGCAGGTCGACTACAAGATCTTCCACGTCCGGGAGCAGCCGGTGCTCGGCCGGATGCAGGCGGGCCCGGAGGACCTGCCGCCCGAGGCGCCGAACTACGTCAGCGTGTACTTCGCGGTGGACGACTGCGACGCGACGATCGCCAGGATCACCGAGCGGGGCGGGAAGCTGTACTTCGGCCCGATGGACAGCCCGTTCGGCCGGTTCGCGGCCGTCGGTGACCAGCAGGGGGCGGCGTTCGGCGTGATCGACCTCGGGAAGACGTCCGGCGACGTGCCGGGCCTGGTGGCGGAGTGACCTCCGGCGGCGCCGTGCCGCGGGGCGAGCGGGCCGACCTGCTGCAGACGCTGGACAAGCACCGGGGCTTCCTGCGGCACACCGTCCGCGACCTCACCGACGAGCAGGCTGCCCGCTGCACCACGGTCAGCGAGCTGTGCCTGGGCGGGCTGATCAAGCACGTCAGCGGGACGGAGGCGCGCTGGATGCGGTTCGTGGTGGGCGGCGCGGAGGCGATGAGGGCCGAACCGGGCAGACAGGCGGACTGGCAGGCGCAGTTCCGGATGGCCGAGGGCGAGACCCTGGCCGGGCTGCTCGCCGGCTACGAGCGGGTGGCCGCCGAGACGGACGCGCTGGTGGTGAGCGTGCCGGACCTCGACCGGGTGCACGCGCTGCCGCAGGCGCCGTGGTTCGAGCCCGGCGCCGTCTGGTCGGTGCGGCGGGTGCTGCTGCACGTCATCGCCGAGACGGCGCAGCACGCCGGGCACGCCGACATCATCCGGGAGGCGCTGGACGGGGCGAAGACGATGGGCTGAGCGGGGGGATTCCCCGGGGCCGGCCGCTCAGAGCGTGACGCCGAGGAGGTCGCGCAGGGCGCGGTCGCCGTCCGGGGTCACCCGCAGGGCGCGGCCGGAGCCGATCCGCTCGACCCAGGCCCGGTCCAGCGCCGTCCGGCAGAGCACCGCGCCGAACGCGCCGCCCAGGTGGCTGCGCCGCTCCGTCCAGTCCAGGCAGGCGCGGACCACCGGTCGGCCGCCGGAGCGTCCGGCCCGGGGCGGCAGTTCCACGCCCAGGTCGGCCAGCCAGGACCGGCCGCGGTCGGTGAGGGCCGGGCCGTCCTCGTCCGCCACCAGGCCGCGGGCGAGGACGGCGTCGCGGACGGCCACGCCCAGGCGGCCGGCCAGGTGGTCGTAGCAGGTGCGGGCGCGGGCCTCGGCGCTGGTCCGGGTGGCCTCGCGCAGGGAACCGGGGGCGGGGGAGGAGGCCCGGTCCGGCGGCCCGGCCGGGAGCGGGAAGGACGCCAGGTCCTCGATCAGGGTGGCGGCCTCCGGGCCGGCCAGCCGGACGTACCGGTGCCGGCCCTGGCGGTCCTCGGCCAGCAGGCCGCCGGCGATCAGCCGGGACAGGTGCTCGCTCGCGGTGGACGGCGCCACCCCGGCGTGCCGGGCCAGCTCACCGGCGGTCCAGGCGCGGCCGTCGAGCAGGGCCATGCAGAACGCGGCGCGGGTCGGATCGGCGAGCAGACCGGCGAGGTGGGCGAGGGACATGGGTCCATGGTGCCGCGGACACGGTTCGGCGGGGGCCGAAACGTTTCGGACCTAGCGTGGCGGACATGGCCGATCCCACCACCTCCGCCGCCGTTGCCGTGCTCTCCTTCACCCGGTACGAGGACGTGACCGCCGCGCTCGCCGATCCGGCGCTGGTGCCGCCGCCCGCCGAGTCCGGGCCGGTCGGCGGCATGGCCTGGCTGCGCGCCACGGTGGCCCGGTTCAGCGCGGGCGAGCGGCACGCCGTCCGGCGGGCGTTCGTCGAGGGGGACCTCGCCGGGCTCGACCCGGACGCGCTGCGCCTGGCGGCGGCGGCCGGGTTCGAGGCGGACGTCCGGGTGCGGGCGGTCCGGGTCCTCGCGCAGGCGCTCGGGCTGGCGGAGCCGGAGGAGGTGGCGCGGGCCGTCGGGGTGGTCGCGCGGTCGTACTTCGTGGAGCGGCCCGAGGACCCGGAGGCCGACGCGGCGGTGGCCTGGCTGCTGCCCCGGATGCTCCCGGGGAGCGAACACGTGGGGGACGCCGGGGACGCCGGGGACGCCGAGGGCGTGGAACGGGCGGCCAACCGGATCGGACTGCTCGTCCAGGCCTGCGACGCCACCGCCACCCTGGTGGAGCACGCGCGGGCGGCCGGGGCCGGGGACGCGGATCCGCTCGGCGCCGCGCTGCGGCACGACCCGCCCGTGCGGACGATGCGCCGCCGCGCCGCACGGCCGACCGAGGTGGGCGGGGTGCCCGTGCCGGCCGGGGCGGACGTGCTGCTCGACGTCGCCGCCGCCCAGGCCGACCGCCCCGACCTGCCGCCGCTGACCTTCGGCGCCCCGCCGAGGCTCTGCCCCGGCCGGACGCACGCGCTCGCCGTCGCGTCGGGCATCCTGCACGGCGCCTCGGCCGTCCCGCCGGTCGAGGGCGGGGCGTCCGGGGGCGAGGCTTCGGCGCCCGAGGCGTCCGCGGCCGAGCCCGGTCCGGCCACCGACGACCGCGACCCCGTGGGGCTCGTGCCCGCCATGGTCGAGCACGTCCTCGCCCTCGCCGCGACGTGGACCGGGTGGGACGGCCGCCCGGTCACCGCCGACGGCCGGACGTACACCCCGCACAAGGCGATCCGCCGGGTCACCGACCATCTCCTCGACCACTTGGCGGAGCTGGAGGCCCGGCTGGCCGGTGAACCGACCCAGCCCGACCACTGGCACGCCTCCGCCGTCACCACCCCCGCCGACCTCGCGCCGTTCACCCCGGCCGACCTGGACGAGGCCCGCAGCCGGCTCACCCGGCTCGCCCGGATCTGGTCCGCCCGCCTCGCCGCGCTCGACCCCGACCAGCTCGACCGCTCGCCCGGAACCGGCTGGTCGTTCCGCCGGATCGCCTTCCACGTCGCCGAGTCCGCGTACTACGCGAACGCCGTCGGCGACCTCCGCCCGCACGAGAGGACCACGCCCCGATGAGCCGCGCCCCGCTGAACCACGCCCTGCTGGACACCCCGTTCGCCGCCCTGCACCGCCGCCCCGGCGAGCCGCTGCTGCTCCCCAACGCGTGGGACCACGCCTCCGCCGCCGTTCTCGCCGAGCAGGGCTTCGCCGCCGTCGGCACCACCAGCCTCGGCGTCGCGGCGGCGGCCGGGTTGCCCGACGGTGCCGCGGCCACCCGCGACGAGACGCTCCGGCTGGCCCGCCGGCTCGGCCGTTCCGGGCGCTACCTGCTCTCCGTGGACGTGGAGAACGGATTCAGCGACGACCCGTCCGAAGTCGCCGCGTACGCCGTCGAGTTGGTGTCGGCCGGGGTCGTCGGCATCAACCTGGAGGACGGCCGCCCGGACGGCACGCTCACCCCGACCGCCGTGCACGCCGCCAAGATCGCCGCGATCAAGGCCGCCGCCCCGGCCCTGTTCGTCAACGCCCGCACCGACTCCTACTGGCTGGCCCTGCCCGGCCCCGCCGAGGAGACCGACCGCCGTCTCGACGCCTACCAACTGGCGGGCGCAGATGGCCTGTTCGTCCCCGGCCTGACCGATCCGGCGGCCATCGAGCGGCTCTGCGCCGGCCTCGCCCGGCCGCTGAACATCCTCTGGACCCCGGCCGGCCCGAGCCTCCCCGAACTCGCTGCCCTCGGCGTCGCCCGGGTCAGCCTGGGCTCGTACCTCTACCGCACCGGCCTCGCCGCCGCCGTCTCCACGGCCCTCGCCATCCGCTCCGGCGCCCCGGCGGCGTCGGCCTCCGGCGACACCCCCGGCTACGCCGCCGTCCAGGCCCTGTACGCCGACGGGCGGTAGTCGGGGGCGGTGGTCGGCCGTCGGTCGGCCGACGTCAGTCGTTGGTCAGGTACCGGCGGCCCGGTATCTGCTCGAAGATCAGGTTGGTCCGGGTCTGCGCCACCGCGGGGTGGGTGGTGAGGTGGTCCACGACGAAGTCGCGCAGCTCCTCCGGGCCGGCCACGCCGACGTGCAGCAGGTAGTCGTCGGACCCGGCCATGTGGAACACCGCCAGCACGCCCGGCAGGTCGGGGGCGGTGCTCCGGAAGCTCTCGTTCTGTTCGCGGGTGTGCGCCCGGAGCCGGACCGAGATCATCGCCTGCAGCGGCAGACCGATCGCCGCGGGGTCGATCTCGGTGCGGAAGGCGCGGATGATGCCGCGCTCGCGCAGCGCGCGCACCCGCGCCAGACAGGTCGAGGGCGCGATGCCCACGGCCTCGGCGAGCGCGTTGTTGGGCGTGCGGGCGTTCTCGGCGAGGACGCGCAGGATCGCGCGGTCGGTGTCGTCGACGGGCGCCCGGTGGGCCTGCGGAAAATTCGGCACGCCGGTCAGAGTCCCCGACCGGGTCGCAGATCCGCAAGGCGGGAGTGCCGGTTTCCGAATCTTCTGCGGAAGGCTTTCGCTCGAATGGCGGAAAGTTCCATCCTGTCGGGCGAGCGGCCCTGGGCCGACCCCGTCCCCAGCGAACCCGGAGCGCCGCACCCATGAGCCCGACCACCGCCGTCACCCCCGCCGCCCCGGTGCACATCGACGCGGAGCCGGAGAGCGGGGACTTCGCGATACCCGTCGAAGGCCTCACCGACGGTGAGCGGCTGCGCGCCCTCGACCGGATGGACGGCTACCTGACGCGCAAGCGCCGGCACCTGGTCGGCTACCAGGCCACCCAGGAACTCGCGGGCAGCGCCCTCGACCTCGCCCGCTTCATGCTGAGCAACATCAACAACCTCGGCGACCCGTTCCAGAGCGGCGGCTACAAGCCGAACACCAAGATCGTCGAGCGCGCGGTGCTCGACTACTACGCGCGCCTCTGGCACGCCGGGCGCCCGTACGACCCGGCCGACCCCGAGTCGTACTGGGGCTACATGCTCTCCATGGGCTCCACCGAGGGCAACATGTACGCCCTCTGGAACGCCCGCGACTACCTGACCCGCCCCGGCGCGCCCCGCCCGGTCGCGTTCTACTCGGAGGACACCCACTACTCCTTCGCCAAGGCCGTCCGGGTGCTGGGCGTCGACACCTTCCACGCGGTGGGTACGGCGGACTACCCGGGCGAGTGCCCGCTCGGCGGCGACTGGCCCGCCGAGGTGCCCTCGCTGTCCGGACCGTCCGGCCACTCCTGGGACGGCCCCGGCGCCGTCGACGTGGACGCGCTGGCGGTCCTGGTGGAGTTCTTCGCGGCCAAGGGCCACCCGATCTTCGTCAACTTCAACCTGGGGAGCACGTTCAAGGGCGCCCACGACGACGTCCGGGGCGCGTGCGAACGGCTGCTGCCGGTCTTCGAGCGCCACGGCCTGCTGCCCGCCGGCGGCGGTGACGAGCGCCGGGGCTTCTGGATCCACGTCGACGGCGCGCTCGGCGCCGGATACGCCCCCTTCCTGCGGATGGCGGCCGAGGACCCGGGGGCGTACGGCTGGGCGCCCGAACCCGCCGCCGGAGCACCCGAGTTCGACTTCGGCCTCACGCTGCCGAACCGGGCGGGCGAGGACGTCGACCTCGTCGCGTCGATCGCGATGAGCGGCCACAAGTGGGCCGGCGTGCCGTGGCCGTGCGGCGTCTTCATGACGAAGGCCAAGTACCAGCTCGAACCGCCGACCCAGCCCGAGTACATCGGCGCGCCGGACAGCACCTTCGCCGGTTCCCGCAACGGCTTCTCCCCGCTGGTGCTCTGGGACCACCTCTCCCGGCACTCCTACCGCGACCAGGTCGAGCGGATCCGCCGCTCCCAGGAGCTGGCCGGCCACCTGGAGCGCCGGCTCCACGAGCTGGAGGCGGAGACCGGCGTCGAGCTCTGGCCGGCCCGCACCCCCGGCGCGATCACCGTACGGTTCCGCAAGCCCAGCGCCGACCTGGTCGCCAAGTGGTCGCTGTCCTGCGAGAACGTCCTGACCACCCCCGGCGACCCGACGACCCTGCGCGGCTACGTGCACGTCTTCCTGATGCCCTCGGTGGACCGCGCCAAGCTGGACGCCCTGCTGTCCGACCTCGCCCGCGACCCGGTCATCCTCGCCACGCGGGCCTGACCGGCGCTCCACCCTCCTGTCCGCCGTCAGCCGGGCGGGCCGGGGAGTCCATGAGGCGGGACTCCCAGGCCCAGGCGGCGATCTCGACGCGGTTGCGGAGGCCGAGCTTGCTCTGGACGGTCGCCAGGTGGCTCTTGACGGTGCTGAGGGTGATGAACAGGGCGGCGGCGATCTCCTGGTTGGTGCGGCCGCGGGCGATGGCGCGGATGACCTCGGTCTCGCGCGGGGAGAGCGGCTGGGCGGGGCGGGCGACCGGCGCCGGGCGGGTCGGGGCGAGGTCGCGCAGCAGGCGCAGGGTGATGGCGGGGGAGAGCAGGGCCTCGCCGGCGTGGGCGGCGCGGACGGCCTCGACGAGCAGCGCGGGGGCGGCGCCCTTCAGGACGAAGCCGACCGCGCCGGCGCGCAGCGCGCCGTGGACGTACTCGTCCAGGTCGAAGGTGGTGACGACGACCACCCGCAGCGGGTCGGCGACGCCGGGCCCGGAGAGGGCGCGGGTGACGTCGATGCCGTCGAGGCCGGGCATCCGGATGTCGACCAGGCAGACGTCGGGCCTTAGCCGGCGGGCGAGTTCGACGGCGGTGGCGCCGTCGGCGGCCTCGCCGACCACGGTGATGTCGTCCTGGTCCTCCAGGATGAGCCGCAGGCCGCCGCGGATCATCGCCTGGTCGTCGGCGAGCAGGACGCGGATGCTCAACGGGTCCTCTTCCCGGGGAGCGGCAGGGCGGCGCGGACCGACCAGCCGGTGTCCGGGCGCGGTCCGGCGGAGAGCCGGCCGCCGAGCGCCTCGACGCGTTCGCGCATGCCGATGAGGCCGTAGCCGCCGGGCTGCTTGTGCGGCCGGGTGCGGACGGGCGCGGCGTCGTCGGTGACCGTGACGGTGAGGGTGTCCGCTCCGTGGTCGATGTCGACGGTGGCGGCGCGCGCGTGTGCGGCGTGGCGAGCGATGTTGGTGAGGGACTCCTGGACGATCCGGTGGACGGTGGTGGCCACCTCGGGCGGCCAGGGGGTCGGATCGGTGGGCAGCCGCAGGTCCACCGCGGGGCCGTGGCCGTCGAACCGCTCGACGAGACCGGCCAGTTGCTCCGGACCGGGCACGGCGGGGGCGGTGCTGGCGACGTCCTCGGTGTCGCGCAGCAGGCCGACCACCCGACGCATCGAGGCGAGCGCCTCGCCGCCGGCGTCCTCGATCCCGGCGAGGGTGGCGTCCAGACTTCCGGGCTGCCGCCGGGCCACGATCCTGGCGGCCTGGGCCTGGACGACGACGCCGGTGATGTGATGGGCGACCACGTCGTGCAACTCCCTTGCCAGGGACAGGCGTTCCTCCCGGCGGACGGCCTCGACGGCGGCCCGTCGGCGGTGGTCGAGCAGGCGCAGGCCGAGCCCGGCAGCGAGCGCGAGGATCCAGACCTCGATCCCGACCCGGAACGGCGTGCCCGGCCCCTCGACGGTCAGCAGTCCGGCCGCCATCAGGGCCAGCCCGGCCACCGCGACCGCGGCCGCCTGCCCCCGGGCGAGCGTCCGCACGGCCGCGCCGCCGAGGACGAGCAGCCCCAGGACGGCGGCGGCCCCCGGCTCGCCGGGCAGGTGGGCGAGCCGGGCGGTCACCGCCGCGGCGCCCGCGAGCGCCAGCCCGAGGGCGGCGGCCCAGCCCGGGTGGCGCCCGCGGCCGAGCGCGACCAGGCAGACGGCGGTGCCCGTCGCCGTGTCGAAGGCCCAGACCCGGCCCTGGGCGGCGTACTGGACGGCCATGACGACCAGGGTCAGGGCGAACAGCACCGCCAGTGCCGCGTCGACCCGTGCCGCCGAACGCTTCGCTGTACTCACCCGGCTCACGCTAGGCGATCCGGGGCCGGCGTCGAACCGGCCGAAAGTACGACCCGGCGGGCGCGGACCGTCCCTTCGGCCGCTGCGGCGGGCGGCGGCGGTTGCCCAGGCTGGGCGCATGGTTGATCTCAGTTCCGCACCCACCCTGCTCGCCGACCTGCTGGCGGTCCGACCCGAGAAAACCGAGCGCAGTCCGCTGCTCTACGCCTGGTGGGCGCTCAATCTGGCCGTCCTGGCCGCGGCCGGCCACGGCCTGTTCCGCCTCGTCCGGTCGTGGCGCGGCAAGCGCGCGCGGCGCGGCTGACCGGGGGAGCACCATGAAACCGGTACTGGAAACCGTGCGGCTGGGCAAGCGGTACGGCCGCCACCACGCGCTCGTCGACGTCGACCTGAACGTCCCGTCCGGCCGGGTGACCGGACTCGTCGGCCCGAACGGCGCCGGCAAGTCGACCCTGCTGCAGCTGGCCTGTGGACTGACCGCTCCCAGCTCGGGCACGATCCGGGTGCTGGGCGCTCCGCCCGCCGCCGGGCCCGCCCACCTGGCCAGGGTCGGCTTCGTCGCGCAGGACGCCCCGGTCTACGCCGACCTCTCCGTCGCCGACCACCTGCGCCTCGGTGCCCGGCTCAACCCCGGCTGGGACGAGGCGCTCGCCCGCCGCCGGCTCGCCCGGTCCGACCTCGACCCCCGGCACAGGGCCGGCCGGCTCTCCGGCGGCCAGCGGGCGCAGCTCGCGCTGACCGTCGCCGCCGCCAAGCGGCCCGAGCTGCTGATCTTCGACGAGCCCGCGGCGGCCCTGGACCCGCTGGCCCGGCACGCCTTCCTGGACCACCTGCTGGAGTCGGTGGGCGAACTGGGCGCGGCCGCGGTGCTCTCCTCGCACGCGCTGCCGGACGTGGCGCGGGTGTGCGACCACCTGATCGTGCTGGCCGACGGGCGGGTCCAACTGGCCGGTGACGTGGCGGACCTGCTGGCGGGTCACGTCCTGGTCACCGGCCGGCGCCGGGACCTCGCGGCGCTGCCCGCCGGGGCGGAGGTGATCACGCCCGTCGAACCCGCCCGGGACGATACCCCCGGCGCGCCTGTCGCCGCCCCGGTCACCGCGGTGGTGCGGGCCGACCGCTCGCTGCTGGCCGGCGGCCCCTGGGCGGTGCGGGACGTCGGACTCGAAGAGCTCGTCCTCGCCCACCTCGGCCGGGCCGCCGGCGCCACCACCCCGACCTCCGTGGAGGACCACCGATGATCTGGCTGACCTGGCGCCAGTTCCGCGCCCAGGCGCTCGTGGGGCTGGCCGCCCTGCTGCTCCTGGCCGGGTACCTCGTCGTGCTCGGCACGCAGATCCACGACGCCCACGCCGACACCCTCGCGCACTGCGCGGGCGGCCGCGCCGACTGCGCCGGACCGCTCGGTGCCTTCGCCGACCGCTACCGCCTGCGGGCCGATCTGCTCGGCTACCTGCTGCTCGCCGTCCCCGGCGCGATCGGCGTGTTCTGGGGCGCCCCGCTGGTCGCCCGGGAGCTGGAGGCCGGCACGCACCGGCTGGTGTGGAACCAGAGCGTCACCCGCGGCCGGTGGCTGGCGGTCAAGCTCGGCCTGGTCGGCCTGGCGGGCGTGGCCGCCGTCGGCCTGTACAGCCTGCTGCTGACCTGGGCGACCGGCCCGGTGACCGCCGTCCTCGGCAACCGCTTCGAACCGGAGCTCTTCGCCTCGCGCGGTCTCGCCCCGCTGGGCTACGCGGCCTTCGCCGTCGTGCTCGGCGCGACCCTGGGCCTGTTCCTGCGCCGCGCGGTCCCCGCCATGGCGGCCACGCTGGTGGTGTTCGCCGCGCTGCAGATCGCCGTGCCCGCGCTGGTCCGCCCGTCCTACCAGGAGCCGGTGCGCACCTCGGTGCCGCTCACCGCCGAGCTGATCGGCCGGCTGACGAAGATCGGCACCTACGGGGACATCGGCGGTCTGCGGGTCCCCGGCGGGCCGTGGGTCGTCGAGACCAGCCCGATGCTCGACGCCGCCGGGCGGGAGGTCGGCCACTCGGCCTGGTTCCAGGACTGCATGGACCGCAGCTCGCTCGCCGAACTGCCCGGCTGCCTGGCCGGGGGCGGCGTCCATGTCGAGATCGCCGAGCAGCCGGCCGACCGCTACTGGGCCTTCCAGCTCCGGGAGACCGCGCTCTTCGCCGTGCTGGCGGCGCTGACGGCCGGCCTCGCGTTCCACCGGGTCCGGCGGCATCCCGCCTGACGGGGGCGGTGGGGACGGGGTGTGAGTGGCGGGCCGAAATTCGCTGGCACGGGCGTCGGCGGGGTTGTTACGCTCGCCGCTCCGTTCCGTCTGCCACGGGCCGCCGTGCCCTTCGAGAGGGTGTCTTGATGTTCCGGACCGCGCCGAGTGCGCCTCGCCACACTGCCTGACGGATCGTCGTCGAGGCCGCTCGGCCTGCTCTTGCTGTCATCGTTGACCTCCAGCAAGGAGCACCCCGGGTGTCCAGCACCACCAACACCACCGGTAACGCCGGCAATACCGGCAGCGCCGGCAATGCCCTGAAGACCGCCACCTTCGGCTGCGCCTGGTGCGGTCTGACCGTGTCCACGTTCGCCGCCGACGGCGCGCGGCGCAACCACTGCCCGTCCTGCCTGCACTCGCAGCACGTCCTCGACCACGTCGAGGGCGGCCCGAGCGCCTGCCACGGGCGGATGTCGCCGATCGCCATCGCCGTGCTGCGCACCGGCGACTGGATGCTCGTCCACCGCTGCGTTCGCTGCGACGAGTTGACGTCCAACCCGGTCTGCCGGGACGACAACCAGCTCATCCTGATGCGCATCGCCGTCCGGCCGCTGGCCCAGCCGCCGTTCCCGCTCGAAGCCTTCGGCTCCCTCTGAACCGCCCGCGCGAGAAGGAGGACCGACCGTGCCACGACAGAGGAACACCAACGGCCACCGCCGCCGGCAGCGCCCCAAGGACGTCCTGCACGCCCGGGGCGGGCACCGGGCGAACGACTTCCGGTGCGTCGGCTGCCGGCTGGACGTCCCGCTGGACGCCCCCGGCACCGCGCACCGCAACCACTGCCCGAACTGCCTGGCCAGCCTGCACGTCGACCGCCGGATCCCCGGCGACCGCGCCGCCGACTGCCGCGGGCGGATGGAGGCACTGGGTCTGGCCGTCCGCGCGGACGGCGAGTGGATGATCGTCCACCAGTGCCTGTCCTGCGGGGAGTTGAGCACCAACCGGACGGCCGGTGACGACAACCCGCTGCCGCTGCTGCGGCTCGCGCTGCAACCGCTGCGGGACGCGGGCTTCGCCCGTCGCACGCTGCTCAGCCTGTGACCCCGCCGGCCTGGTCACCGCCCCCCGCACGGGCGGTGACCAGGCCGGACTCGTAGGCCGCGATGACCGCCTGCGCGCGGTCGCGCACGTCGAGCTTGCCGAACAGGTTGGTGATGTGGTTCTTCACGGTGGAGTGGCTGATGTCCATCGAGCGGGCGATCCCGGCGTTGTCGAGTCCGGTGGCCATCAGCCGCCACACCTCCACCTCGCGGGGCGTGAGCTCCCCCGTCGTGACGGCGGGCGGTGGCGGGGCGCCGAGCGGCGCGCGGACGTAGGCGGAGATCAGCCGGGTGAGCAGGCGCGGGGCGACCACCGCCTCCCCGGTGTGGACGGTGCGGATCGCCGCGCCGAGGTCCTCCGGCGAGACGTCCTTGGGCAGGAACCCGTGCGCGCCGGCGCGCAGCGCGGCCACCACGTACTCGTCCATGTCGAAGGTGCTGAGCGCCAGGACCCGGCAGGACGGCAGGGTGCGGGCCAGCTCCTCGGTCGCGGCGACCCCGTCCAGGACGGGCATCCGGATGTCCATCACCACGACGTCGGGGCGCAGCCGGTGGGCGAGCGCGACGGCCTGCTGCCCGTCCTCGGCCTCGCCGACCACCTCGAAGGCGGGGTCCGGGGAGAGGATCAGCGACAGACCGCGCCGGACCAGCGGCTGGTCGTCCACGATGAGGACCCGGATCCCGGGCGTCGTCGCCGTCACTGGTGGACCGCCTCTCCGTGCTGGACGGCCGCCTCGGCCGTCTCGGCCGTCCCGGCCGGGTCTCCGTGCTGGACGGCCGCCTCGGCCGTCTCCTCCGCCGCCAGCGGCAGCTCGGCCAGCACCGTGAAGCCGCCCTCCGGCCGGGGCCCGGTCACCAGGGTGCCGCCGTGCAGGGCGACCCGCTCGCGCATGCCGATCAGGCCGTAGCCGCCCCGGCCCGCCCCGGGCTCGGCGTCCCGGGGCGGTGCGCCCCCGCCGTCGTCGCTCACCTCGACGGTGATCCCGTCCGCGCGGTACGCCAGCAGGACGGAGGCGCGGGCCGGTCCCGCGTACTTGCGGGCGTTGGTGAGGCCCTCCTGGACGATCCGGAACACCGTCAGCCCGAGCGTCGGCGGCAGCGGTCGCGGGGAGCCGTGTACCCGGAGGTCGGTCGGCAGTCCGGCCCGGCGGGACTCCTCCACCAGCCGGCCGAGGTCGTCCGCCCCGGGCTGGGGCGAGGCGGGGACGGCGTCCGGGCCGTCGTCGGCCCGCAGGACGTTCAGCAGCTGGCGCATCTCGCGCAGCGCCAGCCGCCCGGAGGACTCCAGGGTGACCAGGGCCTCCCGGACCACCTCCGGGTTCGCGAGGTTGGCGCGGGCGCCGCCGGCCATCAGCTGCATGGTCGTGATGTGGTGGGCCACGATGTCGTGCAACTCCCGGGCGATGC
Organism: Kitasatospora sp. NPDC057595; assembly: GCF_042800875.1. NCBI lineage: Bacteria > Bacillati > Actinomycetota > Actinomycetes > Kitasatosporales > Streptomycetaceae > Kitasatospora > Kitasatospora sp. NPDC057595. Next base: position 60,264 of record NZ_JBHVGL010000001.1, read on the forward strand.
GGCGGCGTTCCTCGGCCACCGCGCGGTCGGCCAGCAGCCGGCGGTTGGCCTCCACCTCGCGCTGCCAGCGGGCGACCGCGAGGCCGGCGCCGGCCACGATGGCGGAGGACGCGGCGGCGGCGGTGCCCGCCTCCAAGGAGGGCACGCGGAACGCGCTCTGGCCCAGCATCGTCATCAGCGCCGTCGCCGCGGCGGCGCCGGTGACGACCGGCCAGGCGCGGTGCCGGGCGACCGAGTACAGGGCGACCGTCACGACGGTGCCGAAGTGGGTGCCCATCGGGGTCGTCAGGTCGACGGCGGCCTGGAGCGGCAGGACGACGGCGAGCGCCTGGACGGGGTGGCGGCGCCGGGCGAGCAGGGGCAGGCCCGCCAGCGCGAGGAGGACGAAGTCCGGCACGTCGACGCTCCGGGTGCCCGCCACCTCGCTGAGGAGCAGGTGGGCGAGCATGTCCAGGGTGCCGGTGACGACGGCCACCAGGGCGTCGGCCTGGGTCCACGGGAGGCCGCCCGTGCGGTTCGTGCGGCTCCGCGGCTTCTCCGGGTCCTGCGGCACCTCGTCCACGTCTGCCGCCCCGGGGCGCTGACGCCCGTCCATCCTCGTCCTCCCGGCCGACCAGCGCTGATGCCCCCATTCTGGCACCCGCCCACCCTGCCCCGGATGGTCCCTCCGGCCGAACTCGGGCGGCCCGGGACCAGGAGCACGGTCCCGGTTCCGGGCCGCCGGGGGGACCGGGGGCCCCGGCGCGGATCGTCCGCTGCCCGGACGCCCGGCACCCCCTCCACCTGATGGTCTGGAAACCGGCCGGGAACCCCCGGCCGACTTGGCCGACGCTCGCGTCCATCAGCCGGAGGGCACCGTGATCCGCGCACTGACCGGATTCTCCACCAGAAACGCGTGGAAGGTCATCGTCCTCTGGGCGGTCCTGGGGCTCGGGCTGACCGCGCTAGGGCCGATGCTGCTCGGCCGGGTCACCGACTCGCAGACCGCCGACTTCCTGCCGAAGAGCTACGACTCGGCCGCCGCCCTGCGGATCGCCGAGGAGCAGTTCGGCGTGAAGCCCGACGCCACCACGGTCACGGTGCTGGTCGCCCGGAGCGACGGCAAGGCGCTCACCGACGGCGACCGGCAGCGGATCGAGACCGAGGCGGCGGAGCTCGGCCGGCGCCGGGTCGTCATGCCCAGGGCGGAGGACGAGCCGTCGTTCCTGCTGCCCGACCGCTCCCAGACCCCCCGGATCGCCCCCGCGATGACGGCGCCCGACCGGAGCTTCGAACTGCTCTCCGTCGAACTGACCGGCAGCACCGTGGACGAGGGCGTCCAGAAGGTCTACCGGGTCTTCCGGGACTCCGCCCGCGCGCAGTTCGCCGACGCCGGGATGCGCACCGGGTTCACCGGCGGCCTCGCCGAGGCCACCGACAGCGCGGACGACAACCGGACCGCCGCGCTCATCGGCAGCAGCCTGATCATGGTGCTGATCGTCCTGCTCAACGTGCTGGTGTTCCGCAGCGTGCTCGCGGCCGTGCTGCCGCTGCTCGTGGTCGCGCTGATCGGTGGTGTGGCCGGAGGCGCGGTGGCCGGCGCCGCGGCGCTCACCGGCCTGCGGCTGGACGCCTCCACTCCGAGCCTGATCTCCGTCGTCCTGCTCGGCATCGGCGTCGACTACCTGCTGTTCCTGCTCTTCCGGTTCCGCGAGCACCTGCGCGCCCGGCCCGACCAGCCCGCCCGCGAGGCCGCCGCCGAGGTGTCCGCCCGGGTGGGCACCGCGATCACCTCCGCCGCACTGACCATCGTGGCCGCCTTCGCCACCCTGGGCGTGGCGAGCTTCGGGCAGTTCCGCTCGCTCGGCCCGGCGATCGCCGTCGCCGTCCTGGTCATGCTGCTGGGCAGCCTCACCCTGATGCCGGCCCTGCTCGCCGCCTGCGGCCGCGGGATGTTCTGGCCCTCCCGCAGCCTGGACCGGGAACCGCGCGGGGGCGTGGCCGCCCGCTACGGCGCCTTCGTCGCCCGGCGCCCGGTGGTCCTGCTGCTCGGCTCCGTCGCGCTGCTCGGCGCCCTCGCCGCGGGGATGACCGGGATCCGGATGGACTACGGCCAGGGCGGTGGCTCGAAGACCGCGGCCGCGGCCACCGCCGCGGAGATCTCCCGAGCCCTGCCGGCGGGCGTGTCCGACCCGACCACCGTCTACGTCACCGCGAATGACGGCGGCACCCTCGACCCCGCCCGGCTCGACGGACTCTCCCGCGCCCTGGCGAAGGCCGACGGTGTCGGCCAGGTGGGCGGCACCGTCCTGAACGCGGACCGCCGCGCCGCCCGGATCGACCTCTTCCTCACCGCCGACCCGCAGAGCGCGCGGGCCCGTGACCTGGTGTCCGGCCCGGTCCGCGCCGCCGTCGCCGCCCACACCCCCGCCGGCACGAGCGCCCACGTCGGCGGCACGGCGGCGATCTTCGCCGACGTCTCCGTCGCCGTCGACCACGACCTGAGGGTCGTCTTCCCGGTCGCCGCCGCCCTGATCGCCCTGATCCTGCTGCTCCTGCTGCGCAGCGTGCTCGCCCCGGTGGTGCTGATGCTCGCCGTCGGGCTCGGCTTCTCCGCCACCCTGGGCGCCGCCACCCTGCTGTTCCAGCACGTGCTGGACGAGCCCGGCGTCAGCTTCACCCTCCCGCTGGTGCTGTTCCTGTTCGTCGTCGCCCTGGGCACCGACTACAACATCCTCATCACCGACCGGATCCGTGAGGAGATGCACCGCCCCGGCCCGGCCCGCGCCGCCGTGGCCCGCGCCGTGCGCCACACCACGCCCGCCGTCGCCACCGCCGGCCTGGTCCTGGCCGGCTCCTTCGCCACCCTCGCCACCACCCCCGGCAGCGCCCAGATCGCCTTCGCGCTGACGCTCGGCATCCTCCTCTCCGCCGTCGTCCTCTCCCTCGCGCTGGTCCCCGCCCTGGCCGCCCTCCTCGGCCGCGCCCTCTGGTGGCCCCTGCGCCCCACCCCGGCCCCGGCCCCGGCCCCCAACCCGACCCAGCCCCCGACCCACGTCCTCACCCCCTGACCGGGCGCCCGCCTGCCCCGGGCGCCCACGGAGGCCCGGCCCCCCACCCCGAGGGCGCCGGGCCTCCGGCCTGCGCGGGAGGGCTCAGCGTTCCCCGTGGAGCGCGCTGCTCAGGCTGTGCGCGTTCACGAGGTAGAGGCTGTCGATGATGTCGAGGCACCGGGCCCGCGTTTCCTGGTCCCCCTGGCGGTACAGGCGCAGCACCGTCTCGATCAAGTCGCCCTGGACGACCGTGTTTCCGCGCGGCCGGGTCCCGTGGTTCGGCGTCGAGACCATCGCCAGGGCCCGACACGCTTCAAGCGTTCGGGAGGGCAGGCGCAGGGTGGACCGGGACAGCGAAGCGGCCAGCGGCTCGGGGTGCTCGAAGAAGGCAGGACTGGAGAGAAAGGAACTGATGAGACCGTCCGCGACCTCCTGCCGCAACGAGGCCACGGCGCGCATGGATTGGGCCGCGGCCTGACGCACCTGCGCGTCGTCGTCGTGGAACATGCCGGGGAGCAGCGGCGCGCCGCGCGAGGGATCGTCGGCGACCGCCCGCGCCGCACCCCGGCGTGCCGCCGGAAGCAGGGACCTCGGGCCGGCGGGCAAGCCGGGGAGCAGCCGCTCCCGTACGGCGAGCGCCGTCCAACTCGCTCCGGCCTGCGGTGCCGCGAGGTCGGGCCCTTCGAGTGCTCGGACCAACTGCGGTGCGAAGCGCCCGGTGTCCTGGAGGAGGGCCCAGGTCAGCAGTTCATTGGGTGCGTGGGCGACGTGGATCTCCACAGGGGCGTCGGCGAAGAGGGCTTCGGCGAGATCGAGGGCCGGGCCCGGGGCGTGGCGCACGAGCGCGAGCACGGGGTCGGCGGCGCACACCCGGACAGCCGCGCTGGTGTCCCGCACGAGTCGTTCCAGCAGTGGCAGCAGCGCCCGCACCGGCGCGTCCGTCGTCCTGAGCAGCCCCCCGATGGCCAGGGCGGCCGCTCCTCGGGTGGAGTTCGTTCCCGTGATCCGGAGACTCGCACCGTAGTCCTCCTCCCGGTGCGACCCGGTCCGGACCGGGTCGGCCGGTGGGTCGGGATCGTCCACACAACCGCTCAGGAGGCCGATCGTGGTCGGATGGTCGGCCACGTCCACCGCCCTGTCGAGGATCGCGTGGCAGACGGTCCGTCCCACGTGTTCGCCGGCCACGAGCCGGGCGTGCTCGCAGAGCCGTAGGAGGAGGTCGGCTCCGACGCCCGGGGTGACGCCCTCGATCAGGGCGGTGAACGCGGGGAGGGGGATGCCCTCGTCGAACCTGCACCCCAGCCGGGCGAACCGGTGCGGCCAGTGGCCGGCCGTGGTCCCGAGCAGCGACGCCAGCTCGGTGGCCCCGCCCCTCGGGCGCTCGCCGCTCCATTCGACGCCCTCCTGGGTGTACTTGCGCAACGCGCGCAGCCACTGGGAATCCGTCATGCGATCGCCGGCCGACGAGGCGATCGGGGGTTCGACCCAGTGGGCTTCCACCGGACGGGTGTCGCGCAGGGAATCCCGTCCGAACTTGCGTTCCAGCTCGCCGAGACGTCTCCTCGCCTCAGGGGTCAAACGTCCCTCGTCGACGGCTTCGAGCAGCTCGTACTGGGCGCGCCCGAAGAGGTCCCGGTGCTCGGGGGTGCGTTCGTGGTCCGGGTAATGACGGAGAAGGGTCCGGAGCAGCCGGAGCAGGGTCTCCTCCCCGCAGTTCCGCGTTGCTGCGGAGATGAGTTCGCGCGAGGCCTGGTAAGGGCTGTCGAGCCAACCGAGACCGAGGCGTCCGGGAGCCGCGGTGAGCCACCTCAGCGCCTCGTCCGGCCGGTTCCACGTGGCGTAGGTCCGGCAGGCGAGGAAGTTCGGCGCCCATCCCTCACCCGCCGCCAGGATTCCCATGGCCTCCACGACGGCGGAGGGCTCCCGCTCGGCCAGGGTCCGCAGGGCGTTGTGCGCCGCCGCGTACAGGGCGTCGCTGATGCCGGGTTCGAACGAGGAGGGCGGATGCGTCCACCGGGACTGCGGGACGTCCGCCTCCGGGTCGGCGGCGTGGTTCGACTCCACCACGGCGATCACGAACGGCAGCACGTGGTCGAGTGCGCCCCTGGGTGCCGTCGCGGCCGTCTCGACGACGAGGGATCCCAACCGGGATCCGCCGGGTGTGGGCAGGTGCCCGGAGTCGAACGGGTCGCTGTAGCCGGCGGCGGCGGTCCGACGGAGCGCCCGGGTGAGGAAGAACCCCAGCACACGGATCGCGGATTCCGCGTCCTGCTGGGCGAGTTGTTCGAAAAGGCCCCAGAACGCCGCGCCGGTGCCGATCCGCCAGTCGGTGCTGTCGTCGAAGTCGCCGCGGTCGATGAGCCGGCGGACCAGGGCGACGGAGGACGGTGTGGGCCACCTGCCGACCCACTCGCGGATCCGCCGCCGCCACGCTTCGTCGGCGTCCACGTACGGCTCGACGAGTTCCAGCACCCGCTCGGGGCGCTGTTCCGTGCACCACTCCAGTTGCCGGAAGACCAGCGGGACCGTTCCCGGGTCGGCGAGCCACCGTTCCCACCGGCCCGTGTCGGCCGCGTCGAACCACGCGGGCCGGGCCAGCAGCCCTCGTAGCCGCTCCGCGGTGACCCCCTCTCCCCACGCGAGCGGGTCCAGGACGGCCCAGTCCTCGCTCGTGGCGTCGAGTTCCTCCAGTACGGCGAGGGCGATGAAGTGCAGGTGCGGCCGGACCCGTCCGGAGGTCAGCAGGCGGACCACCGTGCGCCGGAACTCCGCACGGTCCGTACTGCGCAGGTGCTCCAGCACCTGCCGGGTCTGGGCCCGACGGAACAGGGCCTGGCCGCTCGCCGCCAGGAAGTCATGGAGGTCGTGGCCGGCGCCGACGAACGCGCGGGCGAAGAGGTAGTCGAAGTACGTCTCGTGGAAGAACCCGGTGCGCTCGCCGTCCGCCTTGAACAGGACTCCGGCCGAGACGAGCACGGCCAGATCGGCTCTGGCGAAGCGGTCCAGCAGGGCGTCGGGGACGGTGAGGGTCTCGCGCCGGCTCATCTCGTCGACCAGCCGGCCGGTGATCTCCGGCCAGGCACCGGCGGGCAGCGAACGCTCGATCGTGCGGCGGGTCTCCTCCGTGTACCGGGCGTAGAGCTCCTGGAGGCTCCGGTACGGCGCCGTCCGCGCGGTCGGCGAGAGCCTGCCGAAGACCGCGAGGTGCAGCGGGGTGCGGAGGAGTTCCAGCGTGTCCGCGCCGAGTGCCCGCGCCGAGGTGCCGTCCGCTTCGAGAACGGAACGCACGGCCTCGTCGTCGAGGGGGCCGAGGGCGAAGCGTTCCGTCCTCCCCTCCTGCCTGACCAGGCTCGTCAGCCGAGGGTCCTTCTCGACGTCGACGGTCCTGGCCACCAGGACGATCCGGACGTGCGGTGAGTCGGCCAGCGCGTCGAGCATCTCGTCCACGGCCTCGAAGGCGTCGGGCATGCGACCGCTGTAGCTGCTCGCGGCGTCGAGCTGGTCCACGACGAGCAGCGCCGGGGTGTCACTCGCCATCCGGGCGAGCAGTGCGGCAGGTGAGGCGGGCAGAGCCAGTCGACGTCCCACGGCCTCGGCGGTCCGGTCGTCCGCGTCCATCTCGTCCATCCGGAAGGGCAGTACGGGCCACCCCCGGTCCTCCGCCAGGGCGACGACCTCGCCCACCACGGTGGACTTCCCCATGCCGGCGGAGCCCTCGCACACGATGGTCGTCGGCGCGTCCTCCGCGACCAGCCGGGCGAACAGCTGCTGCGCGTAGGGGCTGGTGGCCAGCCCGAAGGTCGGGCGCAGCCGGTCCGCGCGCAGGAGGAACCGTCGCTTGACCGCGTGGACGGCGCGCAGATCGGTGTCCGCGGTGTCCGGCTGGGGCGCGCCGGAAGTGACGACGACGAGGTTCGCGTGGTTCTCGATGACGCAGCCGGCGCCGGGTGGGCCGGCGAGCCGACCCGAGTCGGCGGGCGGCCCGCTGCTTCGCCCCGCGCCGTGCTCGCGCACCAGCCGCTGCAGACGCGATGCCGCCGCCTCACGCTCCCCGGGATCGAGCCGCCCCAGCAGGTCGATGAAGCGGTCCTGCCAGGCCACGGCGCGACAGTGGCAGACGGCCCGGGCCTCCGCCTCGTCGGCCGTCCGCAGCTCGGCCGCGGTTGCTGTCAGACGGTCCCGCTCCGAGTGTTCGTCCGCTCCGCCCACCCGGGCGAGCCAGGCTGCCATTCGGGGCAGGAACGACGGCCAGTGGGCGGTTCCCGCCGAATCCACGACGGCGATACCGGCGTCCGTCGCGACGAAGAACAAGGATTCCGGCAACACGCATTCCCCCTGGTCGGTCGCCGCCACGATAGCCGGTACAGCCGGCCGGTGCGGGGAATTCCCCGATACCGCCCTCCGCTGCGCCCATCTCCTCAACCAAGCGCCGTGGAAGGCACGTTCGTCGTGGTGGCGGAGGTGTTCCGACCGGCATCCCGGGCGGTGGGAAAGGAGGAAACGGGAAACACGAATTTCCTCTGCGGAGCGCCACTGCGCGGTGTCAGAGTGGGCGACAGGGTGATCTGGGGAAGACCGGCAGCCCATCGGGCCGCCGTTGTGCGAACAGGACGGAATTCTGCATGCCTTTGATCTTCGTGAATTACCGGACCGGTGACGAGGAGGCGACCGCCACGCTCGTGGACCGCGAGTTGTCGCGGGTGTTCGGCACCGGGAACGTGTTCCGGGCGAGCAAGTCGATCGCACCGGGGAGCCGCTTCCCCCGGGAACTGCTCACGGCCGTGCGGCGCAGTAGTGTGCTGCTGGCCGTGATCGGCCCCCGGTGGCTGGAGGCGGGGGAGCCGGGTGGGCGGATCCCCCGGGAGGGCGAGGAGGACTGGACCCAGCGGGAGATCGCGGAGGCGCTCGACACCGGAGCCGTGGTCGTCCCCCTACTGGTCGGCGGGGCGAAGCGGCTGCGGCACGAGGACCTCCCGGCCCGGATCAGGGGCCTCGCCGACCGCCAGTACTGCAGGTTCAGCCACCGCAACGTCGGCGCCGACCTCGGGAAGCTGGTCGACGACCTCGTGAAACTGCCCGAACTCCACGCCGCCGCACGGGACAACGGGTACCTGCGGGCCCCGGCCCCGTCGGAGGAACGCCTGCCTCGGGCCGGCGGGGCCCAGGTGATCCAGCACACGCAGCACGGGGGGATCGGGAGGGTCGGCGAGTTCTCCGGGACCTACATCCATGAGGCCGGGGGGCCGGTCCACACGGGCAGCGGTCACCTCTACCAGTACCTGCCGGGTGACGAGCGGTCATGACCAGGGCCGACCGGATGCGGGTACCACCGGCCGCGGACGTCTTCGCGGGCATCTGCCGGAGCGTCGAGGCGTACTGCGCCGACACGGCGCTGCCGTGCGGGCCCGCGACACCGTGCGAGGCCGGTGTGCCGCGCTCCTGGGAGGAGCTGAGGCGTCACGCCCGCGACTCCGTTCCCGGTGGCTCCGAGCGGATCGCCGCTTGGCGTTGTGTCGCACACCACATCCGCGAGGAGTCGGCGACCGGCGGCGAGCGGATCTGGACGCTGACCGCCGTCGGGCTGCTCGCTCCCCGGCTGCGCGGAGCGGCGTACGCGATCGCCCGCCGGACGGGAGCCGAACGGGCCGATGTCGGGTCCGCACTGCTGCTGGGAGTGCTGGAGGGCGCGCGGAGCGTCCCGGAGCCCTCGGCGGACGTCGAACGGCACCTGATGGATGCGGCGTTCGCCGCCGGCTGGCGGACCGGGCGACGCGGTTCCCAGGAGGTCCCGGTGGCGGAGCGGGGCGAGGAACGGGACGGGGCGGTGCCCCTGTTGGCGGTCCGGACGCCCGCCGGCGTCGTGTCCGTCGGCGCGATGTCCGGGAGGCTGCTCCAGCGGGTCCAGGGCGAACGCCTGGGTGCGCTGGCCCACCGCCTGGGCCTACTGCCGCACGTGCGCCAGGTCCGCCGGACCAGCCGGTCCCGGCCCGGCGGACCGCACGGCGCCGGCCGTCGCACGACGGGCGAGCAGTCCGCCCTGTTCGAGATGCCCGAGACAGGAGGAGGCGTCCATGCGGGGCCGTCGTGACGAGTTCGTGCCGTTCTCGGTGGTCTTCGGCCTCCCGGCGGAGGTCGGCCTGCGGATCGCCGCGAACGCCCTGGGCCTGAGCCCGGCCACCGCGTACCGCCGGATCGCCCGCGGGGACTTCCCCTGCGCCCTGCGCAAGGTCGGCCGGACGTACGTCGTACGGATGCCGGACCTGATGCGCGCACTGCGCATCCAGGACGTGCGCGTCCACCACGACGACATCGAGGCGGGCGCCCGCTTCGCCGCCGGGAGCACCGACGACTGACCCCGGACGCGACGAGGTTCCGGGCCGCGCCGCGCGGCCCGGAACCTCGTGGGGGCGTCCGGTGCTCAGCCGCCGCCGTAGGTGGCCTGGGTGACGGCGAAGACGTTGCGGCTGCCGGTGGTCTCCTGCAGTGACCACAGCAGGTCGGGGTTGGTGGCGTCCTCCCAGTAGGAGAGGCCCTCGCCGCCGCCCACCCAGGCGAAGGTGGACGGGCCGCGAATGGATCAACAGCCGTCCACGCTAGGGCCGTTTTGAGCATGTCCGCAACATCCCGAGAAGGGTCGGCCGCGCCCCGTAGGGCCAGGGCGCGGCCGCATCGAACAGGCGCCCAAGACCGAGGCGGGCTGACTTCGGGAGCGCGATCGATGAACTTCGAGGTTTACCGCCAGGGATGTCTCTTGATCGCTTTTGGAGTTGGTGGCAAAGCGCAGCCTCCACTCGTTGCCGGTCGGTGGTGGCGGGACATCGTCGCCGCGTTTGGGGCTCATGGTGCGAGGACCTCGCCGTGGTCCTCGTCGGGAAGCGGTTCGGCGAGCTGCGCGGCGAGCTCTGGATCCGCCAGGATCCGGGCGGTGGCGCGCCACTCGACGATCACGCGGTGCAGGTTGGCGTGGACGTCCAGTTCCACCGCGTCGCGGGTGGCGTTCACGAGGTCGACGACGAACTCTCGAACCTCGTCGGCCGACAGATGCCGACTCCAGGGAAATACCTCGGGGAGCGCGAGACGGACGGCGCGGGCCCCCTCGTCGCTGGTGATCAGCGCGGCGAACAGGCGGGCGGTGACGTCTGCGGTCTCCTCGCGCTGGCGGTCGTGGCGCTCGGTGGTGAGGTACAGATCCTCGCCGTCACGGCGCGTGACGTGAACGCGCTGGGCTTGTTCAACGGTGTCCGCGACGCGCTTGGAGTTCTTCGACAGATCGGAGAACGACACAGTGAGGGTGGACATGGGGCGACGCCACTTCGGAATGTGTTCCGAAGTCAATCGAGATGCCCGTCGAGATCGTCACCGCCCGGTGCCCGCCCTGTCAGAGCCGGCTCGGCTCCACCAACGGCCGGTCGAGGTTGTCGAAGGACGAAGGCCCGGGCCGCTGAGCGGTCCGGGCCTTCCACCGGCGGAGGATACGAGATTCGAACTCGTGGATGATTGCCGCCAACACGCTTACCAGCTGTTCGGCCGGCTGTCCGGAAGGGTCCGCATGTGCTCTGGCCTGCGGCGGAGCGTCCGGCCGCCAAGGTTCTGACGGCAATGGACGGAAGTGAACGCAACCAGAACCGCAACCAGAGCGGGGCCGTGCTCCGCCCGGCCCGGTGGTCGTGCCGGCGGGTGACCGGGGGCACGACGCACTGCCGTCGGGCGTAATGGAAGGACCCGCACCGCGGCGGACTCTGCGGGGGCTGCCGGGACCGATCGAGCCGGTGCCGAGTGCCGCGACCGGAGGAGGACGGCGGTGAGGGACGATGAGCGGTGAGCAGCCGGCCGGCGCAGCGGGGCCAGACCGGTCGGAGGGGGCGGCGAACGTCTGTTGGGAGCGCTGCTCGATCAGGCCCACGAGCTTCCGCCCCCGCTGATCGCCCCGCTGGTCGCCGACGTGGTGCGCGGGTTCGGCGGCCGTGACCCGGTGCTCCTGCTGCAGGACTACGGCCAGCTGGCGCTGGTGCCGCTGCCTGGGCGGGGGCTGGACGCGGGGGAGCCGGTGCCGATCGACGGTTCCCCGGCGGGTGCGGCCTTCCTGCGCGGTGTTCCCGTCGAGGAACCGCAGACCGGCGGGGTGCGGGTGTACCTGCCGTTGCCGGACGGCGGTGACGAGGCGGGGGTCCTGGCCCTTGATCGAGTGGCGCTGACGCACCGGCCCCGACCACGGCGTTTGTCACCCGCCAGGTGGGCCCGGTAGGGGCGGAGTACCGTGGGGATGTCGGAGCGGCCCGATCCCGCCGCTCCCCGGAGGCCGACCCTCGCGCGGCGGCCCGTACCCGTACCCGTACCCGTGCCCGCGGACAGCCGGCGAGCCATGTCGGACGGAACCGGTGCCGCGATCCCGGAACTCCGTCCGGTCGGGGCGTTGACCGAACGGGCAGACAGGAAAGGCGGGGTGGAGAGATGTCGGTCTACGTGAAACTCTCGGCCGACGCCTGGGCGCCGGCCGAGCCCTCGAAGGGGCCGTTGGACCTGCAGTACGAGGACAGTGTGGACGGCGTCACCTTCGAGTACGACCTGCACCCGAGCGGTGCGCTGCGCGTTCTGCGGGTCTTCGAGGACACGCCGTACCGGATCGAGGTCTGCTTCGGCCCCGGGGCGTGGCTCCAGGTCGTGGGCAACTACCTGCGAAGCGGCGCCGAGTACTGACGGCACCGACGGCGGTCCGTTCCGGGCGAACCGCGGGCCCTCGGCGGCGGTCGCCCGGCTGCTCAGACGCGCCCGTAGCGGACCGCCTGGTCGGCCAGTTCCCGGGCCATCTCCTCGGAAACGGTCGGACGCGTGCGGTGGATGGCGTTCAGATAGTCCTCGGTGCCGGGTTGGGTCCGCTTCCCCGTGTCGAGGGTGCGTTCGAAGGTGCTCTGGGCGACCGCCATGGCGACCTGCCGGATGTCGGCGGGGGTGAAGCCCTCGCTGGCTGCGGCGAGGACCGCCGTGTCGGCCGCGGTACCCGTTTTCGCCGTGTAGTCGGCCCACAGCGCGTCACGGGCCGTGGCATCGGGCGGCCCGACCGGCAGGACGTAGTCGAACCGGCCGTGGCGCAGGAACGCCGGGTCCAGGGCGGCCACCGAGTTGGTGGCGCAGACGAGGAGCCGGCCGTCGCGCTCACGGAACCGCACGATCGACTTGAGGAGCTCGTTGACCACGCCGACCGACGTGGGGGCGGCGAGGCTGCGCGTACCGGCGACCTCCTCGACCTCGTCGATGAAGAGCAGCACGTGGTCGAGCTGTGCCACTTCCTCGAAGCGGCGGCCGAGTTCGGTGGCCAGCCCGTCCTCGGACGCGAGCCGGGAGGGGAACAGCTCGATGAACGGCCAGCCGAGCCGACCCGCCACGGCCTTGGCGAACGTGCTCTTGCCCGTGCCCGGCGGACCGAACAGCACGACCGCGCGGGGCGGTTCCACCCCGTGGGCGTCCGCCAGCTCGGGGTTCGCCAGGGGCAGCACCAACCGCCGTTCGATGAGCCGCTTCTCGTCGGTCATGCCCGTGAGCCGTTCCCAGAGGCCGGCTTCGGGCATGACCGCGCCCAGCATCGCCAGGACCGTCGGGCCCTGGGGGCTGACGACCTCCGACTTCTCGAAGTACGTGAGCCCGCGGTGGCGGCGGAACCCGGAGTCGGCCAGCGCGGTGGCGCCGGTCTCCTCCTCGGGCAGCAGCGCTGCGACGATCCTGGCACCGGCGTCCCGCAGCCGGCGCTCCAGCGCGGACAGCAGGGCGCTGCCGACGCCCAGGTTCCGCCAGCCGGGGTGCAGGGCGATGCGCAGCACCCATGCCCGGTCCCCGTCGACCCGGCCCACCGCCGCGCCCACGAGACGTTCGTCGGCGACCACGACGACGCCCGGATCACGTGCCTGCAACGCGGCGACCACGTCGGAGAGGCGGAAGACGGCGGCGCGGTCCGTGGTGGCGCTCTCCGTGTCGAGCCGGACCACCGCTTCGAGGTCGTCCGGTGTGAAGTCCCGGACATGCCAGACAGCCATGCACCGCCTCGATCGAACGTCGCGCGCCCCGCCCCTCGGACCCATCATCGGCCGACCCGGGTGTGGCCGCCTGCCCGGGCGGAGCGGCCCGGCGCGGGCCAGGGTCCCGCGCGCCCGGGTCCCGCGCGCGCCCGGGGCCGTTCACCGGGGCCGTTCAGCCGAGCAGGAGTTCCGCGGCCGGGGTGTGGTTTCCGGTCGCGGAGGCGCCGGCCATGGCCGAGGCGGCGGTCGCCGGATCGGTGCCGGGCGGCACCACCAGCAGGAGGAAGTGGTCCTGGAGGCCCCGGGTGACGCTGATCGTCGCGTCGCGGCCGGTGAACCAGTTGATCCTGACCGTCAGGCCGTTCGCCGCGATGGACCGGGGCACGCCGTTCCAGGCCTCGGTGTCGAGGCCGACCCGCAGGATGCGCCCGTAGTGGGCGCCGAGCGCGGTGATCAGGTCCGGCAGTTCGGCGAGGACGTGGTTCGAGCGGGGCCACCAGGCCCCGTCGAAGACACCCTCCCGCGACATCGTCGGCTCCAGCGCCAGACGTGGCAGCAGCGGGGCACCGGGCACCGTCCATGGCCCGGGGGAGGAAGGAATGGGGAGGGGGATCGGCATCATCTGAGGCCGCCCGTCCGGTCCGCGAGGGACCCGTCATGACCCAGGGCGACGTCGACGCTGATGCCGGTGTCCGGAATGTCCTCGGTTGCTCTCCACGTTACTCCGCCGTAGCCTCCCCCGGCCCGACCGGCGCGGGAGTAGCCTCGGAGACCTCCAGGGCATCCCGTATCCCGGTCCCCGTTCCGGCTTCGTTCCGGGTGCAGGACAGCCCGGCAGGCCCCGCCCCGGCGGGCGGCCGGAGACGGGAACGGTGAACGCCGTGACTACTCACTCGCCCCAGCCGGCCCGGCTCGGCCACGGTCTCACGGTCGCCGACGCCATGGAACCCTGCGACTACCGGATAGCCGACGACAGCATCGTCGACCAGGCCGACGACATCCTCCGCGGCGCCCACCTGGACTACCTCCTCGTTCGCGGCCACGACGGCCGGTGCGAAGGGCTGGTGACCCGCACCGGACTCCACCCGTTCCTGGCCCGCTCCTGGTCCACCGACCGGACCGCGATCAGCGCCACCTCGCACCAGCGCGGCCCGTTCGCCTGGCCGACCATGGGCCTGGCCCTGGCCGCGCTCGCGATGCGGATCAAGCACTCGGCGGTCCGGCCCGTCGTCGACGAGGACGGCTACATCCTCGGCGTCCTCACCGCGGACCGCGCCACCGGTCTGCTCGCCGTCACGCCGACTCCGTGAAGCCGTCGCTGTCCGCACCGTGAGAACCAGTCGGACCGACCGGGACGGGAACCGGGACCACGGCATGACGAAGGCCTGACCGCAGTGCGGTCAGGCCTTCGTCCCCCCGGCTGTCCGGGGCGGTCGGATGCGTCCCGACCAGCGGTGGAGCGACCTGCTCGCCAGGCTCCGGACGGCGCTGAACGAGCGTGAACGCAACCGGAACCACAACCGGGCGCCGCATCGAGGTGATGGTGATCCCGGCCGGAGCTATGAGGGCATCACCCCGTGGATGCGGGAGAGGGTGAACACGCGGTCGTCATCGCGCAGGTGGCACCAGGCGTGGAGGTAGGGGGCGTCCAGTTCGAGTCGGCTGAGCGTGCGGACCGTCGTGGTGCCCGAGGTGGCCACGTACTCGATCGTGATGGCCTGCCCGTCGTTGACGGCATGGGCCAACTGGCGGACATCGGTGAAGGAGAGGTTGCGCGCCCACCCGGCGATGATCTCCTCGGTGTCGCTGTCGTAGGGGCGGCCGTCGTACGGATCCGGCTCCGGGACGTCCTGTGGGGCGTCCCGCAGACGGGCGGCGAGGGCGCCCAGGTCGACGGCGGTCCGAACGTCCGCGGGGCGGCCGCCCGCCCGCTGCGGGCGGGACCCGCCGCCGGGAAGGGGGGCCGGGCCCGCCGCGCGGGGGCGTTGGGCCCGCTCGATGCGGACGGACCCGTCCGGCTTCTCGGCGACGGGGGCGTAGCCCGCGGACCGCAGTGCCGCGAGCGTCTTGTCAGGTGGGGTCCGGCTGATCAGCACGGTCGGCGCCAGCAGCCGCAGTCCGAGCTGGGTGAGCTTGCGGTGCGCGGCCAACTCGGCCAGGAGGGCCGGCTCCTCGCCGTGGATCACACAGGCGGTGGCGACGACACGCATCCGGCCGTGGCCGCGCGCCGTGTCGTGGATCAGGTACGAGAGCGGCTGGGGGAGCGGTTCGACGGCGACGTCAGCCAGATCGGCCGTCAAGGTGTCGGGGGTCAGACCGGCATCGAGGGCGCGGCGGACACTGGCCGGGCTGAACCGCCAGACGGACGCCGTCCCGACGCTCTCCCGGTCCGCGACGGCGTCCAGCAGCGCGAGGAGATGCGCAGCCGGTGTACCGGCGACCACGGCGGTGAGATCGCTGCCGAACCGGGCGGTCCTGCTGGCGGCGGGCAGTAGCCGTCGACAGGCATCGGTCAGGGCTGCGTCGTCGTCGGCCAGCAGGGCGGTCCCGATCGGGGACAGGGCCCCGCGGGCGAGTGCGCCGAGCAGTTCCGCCTCGCGGATCAGGGTGGCGAACGGCGTGGCGTCCTGGGGGAGTTCGTCGGCGAGCGGGCGGAGCCAGACGAGTAGCGCCCCCAGTTCCGCCGGGTTCGCCGAGCCCTCGCCGGCCGGGAGTCGCGCCGCAGCCGTGAGCAGCCCGTGCCGAGCCTGAAGGCAGCCTCCACAGGCCGGTGCCCCGGTGAGTGCCGGCAGAGCCTTCCCGTCCTCGTCGCGGTTCCCGCCAGGGGTCAGCGGCAGTGTCCACCAGGCCCGGAGGAGCACGGCGAGCTGGTCGGCCGGTTCTTCCACGGCCCAGGTGTCGTAGTTGGCGGTGGCCGCGACCCGGTCACCGCTCCGGGTCAGTAGCCCGGCCGCGCTCGCCGCCTCCAGCACCAGACGCACCACGATCTCGTCGCACCGTGCTGCCTTGCCGATCCGGGACAGCTCACGGGCGCCGACCCCGCCGGCCTTCAGCCGAGCCGGGGGAGCGACGGCGCACACCCCGAGGACGGACACCGCATGGGCGGCGAACGCCATCAAGGCGGAAGTGGCCTCCCGGTCGATGTCCGAGACGGTGGTGGGCACCGACCGCACAGCTGGCGGGGAGGGCGTGAAAGGGGCGTGCCAGCCGGAGCCGCGCAGCGCGAGTGCCACCTCCGCGGGCATACGGGCCGGCCCGTACCGGTGGCGGTCCCGGATCAGTAGCCCCCGCTCCAGCGCCCACTGTTCGCCGGGCGCGGAGTCGGCCGGAGTCCCGAACATGATGAAGCCCGGTCGCTCCGGAGCCTCACGCGCCCGCCGCTCTAGGAGCTTCCGGGTGCCTGCCGGGGCCTTGGCCACCAGCGCGGCGACCCGAGCCGGATCGCTGTGATGGTCGACCAGCGCCGCCAGCCGGCTCTCCTTCCTGCTGGCGGCGGGTTTGACATCGAGTTTCGCCAACATGCGGCCCAACTCGTCGGAGTTCGAGCCTGCGAGCAGTCGTACGAGCGGTGCGTCGAGCCCCAGGGGCGAGCTCCACGCGTTTCGCAGCGGCGCCGCCATCAGCAGCAGCCCATTGTCGGCCGGCCACACCAGAGCACGATCGGCCAGCGCCTCCAGGGCGGCGTCCAGCCCGTGGGCGCGGTCACCGTGGGTCGCGTCCAGGAGACGTTCCAGATCCTCCCGCGACCCGGTGGTCAGCGCCGCGATGGCCTCCGCCACCTGAAGACACGGCAGCGCGAGCCGGGGCAGGACCAACGCCACCGACGCCGGACGCTGGAGCCTGTCCGCCAGTTCACCGACCGACCGCGGCTCCGGAGCCGACACGGCGTCCGGGCGCGCCGCCAGGACGCGTTCCAGCCCAGCCGCGTCCAGGCCACGCAACCATGTGGCCAGCGGCGATCCGCTCTTCGTACTGATGGGGCACCTCACTACACCGAAGGACATCCATGGCCCGCCGGAACCAGCCGGGAGCACAAGGATGACGTGTCAACGGAGCGGTAGCGACGAGTGCCCGGACCACTGGGCGGTCCGGGCACCCGGTTGCCCTGGCGGGCAGCGGCGGAGGATACGGGATTCGAACTCGTGAGGGTTGCCTCAAACACACTTTCCACAGCGACCACTTGTCTCGGCGCTCCGCACGCCACTTCCCGGGAGCGGAGATCGGTCGGCAGCCCTTGCCGGACGGCACACCCGGCGCCGTCAAGCCCTGAACGGGGGACGCCGCCGGTCGCTCACCCCAGGCCGGCGCAGGTTCCGGCGTCGACGAGGCCCTGCCACGCCTTCCCGACGGCCTCCCGGTCGGAGACGTCGTAGAAGTTCACGGACACGGCGAACTGGCGCCGTCCGTCCGCCGAGCCGAACATGCCGCTGCTGTAGCCGGGGATGCCACCGGTGAGGCCCCAGTACAGCCCGCACGGCGTGTCGTACCGCATGAGGCCCAGACCGTAGTCCTTGCCGTCGCCCAGGCCGGTGGTGCGCTGCATCTCGGCGAGCTCGGCGGGGCGGAGCAGCTTGCCTCCGAGCAGGCCGGCGATGAAGCGGTTGAGGTCGGCGGTGGTGGAGATGCCGCTTCCGGCCGGGCCGGCCCAGGAGGGGTTCTCCAGGGTGACGTCGACCGGCCCGGTGGGCAACTGGAGGTATCCGTGGGCGTGCGGGCCGGGTATGAACGGCGAGCTGACGGGCATGGAGGTGTGGGTCAGGCGCAGCGGGCGGATGATCCGGCGCTCCACCTCCTCGTTCCAGGGGTGCCCGGTCACCTTCTCGGTGATCATCCCGGCCAGGACGTAGTTGGTGTTGGAGTAGTTCCACGCTGCGCCGGGAGCCGAGGACGGCGGGAAGGTGTTGGCGATGTCGACCAGGTCCTGGGCCCGGTAGTTCTTCCACCGGCCGCGCTCGGCCCAGTCGGGCTTGCTGAAGTCGAACGCCGGGGCGCCGGTGTGGTTGGGCAGGCCGCTGGTGTGGTTGAGCAGTTGGCGCACGGTGATGGCGGCGCCGTTCGGCACCTCACCGGGCAGGAGGCGCTCGATCGGATCGTCCAGGCCCAGCCGGTGCTCACCGGCGAGTTGGAGGACCACCGTGGAGACGAAGGCCTTGGTGACGCTGCCGATGCGGAACCGGCCGTTCTCGTCGACCGGCGCGCCGGTGGCGACCTCGGAGGTGCCGGCCGCGCCCCTCCACACCGGACGGGAGCCCTCCTGGACGGCGCCCAGAGCGGCCGAGGCGCCGCCCTGCTTCACCATGGCGGCCACTGCGGCGTTCAGGGTGTCCCGGTCCACCCGGGCGGCGCTGCTCCCGGCCGTCGGGCTCGGGCCGCCGTCGGCCGGGACACCCTGCGCCGACGTGGCCGACGCGGCCGGGGCCGCGGTGGCCAGCAGGCCGGCGCCGACCAGCGCCGTCACGGCCAACCGGAGCCGCTGGCGGCGCGGTCGCGTTCCTGGTGTGCCGTAGTCCGACAGAGTGCCGTTGTTCCCCGTCATGTGTCCCGCCCCTTCCGAACGGGCGGCGCCCTGCCGGCCTCCGCCCCCTTGGTGACACCCTGTCAGCTCGCTCCGGGACCAGTCCTCCGCCGCAGGTGCCGTCCGCAACCGATCCCTGGCGTGAGGTCTCCCCCTGGACGGGTAGGCCTCAGGTCGGGGACGGCCTGCCGGGTGGCGGCGGACGTCGGTTCAGCGGTGGGGGTTCTCCGAAAGGTCTACGAAGGCGGCGCCCACGGCATCGCCGCCGTTCCCGGAGGGGAGGAGGGGGTTCAACCAGAACCTCCCGGATCTCCTCCGGCGTCGGCCCCGCCGCACTGGCGATCGGCTCCCGCGCGTTCGGGACCGTTCGGGCGGATGGTGACGCAGATCACGGGTTGGTCGTCCACGGCGACGGCCGCGCGCTACCAGCACGCGGCGGGCCGCATCCTCAAGGATGTGGCCAAGCGCGTGGGCGGACTTATCTGGCAGGTGGCCAAGGGCGCGGACGGCGGAAGCCCGAAGGCTCCCGAGCCGGGGCGTTGAGACTGTGAACGACGAAGGCCCGGGCCGCTGAGCGGTCCGGGCCTTCGTGAAGGCGGAGGATACGAGATTCGAACTCGTGAGGGGTTGCCCCCAACACGCTTTCCAATTCTCACGAACGGGGTCCGTCTGGGTTCACGCCCGTCCTGGCCTGCGCCGGAGTGTGACCGGGCGCGTGGTCTGAACCCCGGCGAATTCCAGCGAATGAGACCAAAACTGAGACCAGAGTCTTGTAGGCCGGCTTCTGCGGCTGGCGTGGAGCTGGCTCCACATTGTCAGAGCCAGCTCCTATGCTCGCCGCGGACTATCACTGGGCTTGGGGGCGACATGGCGAGGGTGGAGCGCGAGTGCGCCACGCCGACGTGCAGCGCGGTGTTCACTGCCACAAACCGATACTGCACGCGGTGCCGCACCAAGGAACATGTTTGCGCCCACAGTGGCTGCGGCGCCAAGTTCTGGGCTGCTGGCAGTCGCTTCTGTTCGCGTCACCGCTACCCCACGCGGACCTGCAGCGCCCCGGGATGCGATAACACCATCACCGCAGCGTCAAACCTCGTGTGCTCCGCCTGTCGTGCCAAAGATAGGAGCTGTGCCTCTCCGGGCTGCGCCAACGTCTACCGGGGCAACGCGCTGCACTGCCGTACCTGCCTGACTCCCGTGCGACAGTGCGTGGCCCCGAACTGCTCGACGGTCTTCAGAGGCACGCAGAGCCGTTGCTGGCACCACCGAGCTAAGACTCGGGAGTGTGCCGCAGAGGAGTGCTTCAACGTCTATCGCGGTACGACTGTGCGCTGCATCGCATGTCGAACGTTTGAACGAGAATGCACCGTGGGCGGTTGCGCAACGGTCTACTGGGGTGATCGGAGCGCGTGCAACGAGTGTCGCAAGTCTGAGCGTGAGTGTCCTGACTGCGGTGAAACCTTCCACATGCGTACTTCCCGGTGTGGCCGGTGCTGGTGGCGCCAACTTCCAGCCACCGTACGAGCGGCGATGTCCCGTTCGAGTGGCAACGCCTACCGCGCTCGGAAGCTAGCCGCCCAGGTCGCTGGGCCTGTCTCAGCTGAGGAGTACGCCAGGGTCAGGGCGGAAGGACCGTGCGTGTACTGCGGTGATGAGGCGACTGAGATAGATCACGTTCGCCCGCTATCAGGGCACGGAGGTTGGGAGCATCCGTCGAATCTCGTCCCCGCCTGCCGGTCCTGCAATGCGAGCAAGAGTGACCGTCTGCTGATTGAGTGGGATCAGACGCGAGTGTTCAGAGCTGTAGCCGCATCCGAAAAGGTGGCGGCTGAGTACGAGCGACAGCTCAGCGACGTGGACGCGTACGCTGGCATTTGACGATGCGCCGCGTCGGGCCGCCTCAACCGCTCTCACGCTACTGGCTCCAGACCTCAAGGACCTTGGCCTGCTCGAAGGTGAGGTAGAGGGGAATACCGTGGGATGAAGTGGATTGGGCCGGACGCCGTCCGACTTGGGCGGCTGTGCGTGGGCTGCCAGGGGCTCGAACCCTGAACTTACGGGTTGGGTGAGTTGCGGAGGTGGTATCCCCTGCGCCGCCCAATTGGGGGATCGTGCAGGGCAACAAGGATGCGCGCCGGTGCTTCAACCGACCCAGATGGCACCAGGTGAGACCCGGCGCGCGAGGCGTCGGCCGGCGTCGCTGACTGGCCACGACCAGGACACGTCGGTGACCTGGCACCCGAAGTCGTCGGCGAGGGCTTGTACGAGCTTGGCGCCAACGCCCTGTCGGCGATAGGAGTCCGCCACCCAGATCAGGTCGATGAGCGGGCGCAGAGTGTCGTCCTCGTCGCCGTCCTTTGATCCGTCCGTCAGGTCCCAGCGGATGTGCTGGCTGGTGTCACGGGCGGCTAGGTAGCCGATGACGTGCTCGTTGGCCTTCAGTAGGTACGCCCGGACGTTGTCCAGGGTCTTCTTGGGCTCGGCAAGGTCGGACCATGAGTTGAAGTCGTAGTGGTTCTCCTTCTGCGGCATCCGCCCCATCTGGTGGGTCAGCTTCCGCCAGGCGATCGGCGATTCCGTCGTTACGACGGCCAAGTCGGCCCACCAGTCCAGGTTCCTGGGTGCCCGGACGCCGAACGCCCATGCCCCATGGTGAGAGGTGTGTTTCTTGCCGCCGTCCCAGTCGCCCTGCAGGCTCATGCCGCAGGGGCATTTGCCGCCGTCGGGGGTCTCCACGCTGCGGAACTGGACAGGAATGGCGCCGTAACTGAGATTCCGATCTCCGCCGCCTACCCATGGCCGGACCGGCGCGCCGTCCTGCTCGATGTACCCGGTCCATCGGTCCTCCCAGCCGGGGTGCTGCTCAGGAAACAGCTCCCGCTTTAGCTTCTCGACCGCTGGCAGCGTCGGGCGAACCCAAACACTGCCCGCGGTTGCTCGACCATTGAGACGTACTCCGTGCCGCGTGGCCTTGCCTCGCAGGAAGCGCAGAAAGATGCCGGGCGGTACGGAGAAGTCAACGCCGCGGACCAGCTCCCGTTCGCCAGGCGCAAGCCAGTCCTCGATGGGAAGTGCCAGTCGATCAGCGAGGACGTGGAGTCCGCTGAAGTCGTGGTTGAGCTCAGCGCTGCGCAGCGCTTCCACTGCCGCCTCGACCTGGCTAAAGGGAACTGGCAGGCCGACCCAGCTTGGCCCGGCGCCGAACGAGAGCGGGCCCCGATACCCGTCGAACCGGATGCGATCGAAAGACGTGTGTTGCGCCCTGGTGACGGCCTCTGTATAGGAGGTAGGAAGATCTGGGGAGCCTCCCCGCCGGGTCAAGGTATCGACGTACCCATCTCGGTCCAGTTCGACCAGGGCGTACCAGCGGTGGGCCCGGACATGGATCTTCCGAGAACTGGGGGCGCGTCGTCGATCGGGGTCGAGGTAGATCGTCCGCTCAGTCATGCGCTCTGCTCCTCGTCAGGTACCCCCGCACTCAGCTGCTCATCGGGTTGGAGCCTGCCGCTCTCGTCGGTGATCGTGGCGTGCGAAGCTGGTAGGACCTCCACGCGGAGCATGAGCCAGGGCGTGCCCTCCTGACCTGAGCTATCGGTCAGGATCATGTGGCGCACGAAGGCGCCCACCAGAAAGCTGCGCTCGGCGAGCTTGCTCAGGTAGCTCTGCAATGCCATCTCGGCGTCGCGGTTCTCACGCACGCCGGTCAGCTCGGATGCAATGTCGCAGTAGTCCTGGACTAGGCCCAGGAACTCCAAGATGAGGTCTTCATCCTCCTCGGGGAGACAGTCTGGCAGCGCGTACTCGAAGCTCATACTCGGCTTGATCATGTTCCACAGCGGGCTTCCGCGTGTGATCAGCTTCAGCCTCCGGGGCTGCGGGAAAGCCGGGTCGGGCACCAGCCTCAGCCGGCCTGGCGTGGCCGCGCCGAGCGAGCGCGTCCATGCGGCGTGCTCGGCCTTGATCTCGCGCAACAGATCCACCGTGAAGTGGCCTGGTTGGTCATCTACTTGCTTGTGATGCTTGCTGCACAGCAGGACCAGGTTCGTATGGCTGTCGATGGACGCGTCGTCCAACGCACCGGCTCTTGGCCCGCCCTTCGAGCGGGCGACTATGTGGGCCTCCTCGCCGAAGACCGAGGGGTCGTCCCAGTCCGTCCCGGGCGCCACCACCTGCACCCGGCAGATTGCGCACCTGCCGCCTGCTTCACCCCAGATGATCTTCCGGGTCTTCTCGGACACGGCCATGCACAGCACCCTGCCAGAGGAGTGGTGCCCAGCGGGTGCGAATGCGACGGTTCGGCCGGGGGCTGCCGGCCGTTCCCACTGGATCTCGGCAACTGCAACCAACTGCAACCACGGGACGACGAAGGGCAAAGGCGGAGGATACGAGATTGAGAGCCCGTGAACGCCACGGGGTGCGTTCAGTTGAACCTCTCATCCCGAGACCTGAGTTGTGCGATGCTCCAGACATGAAGAAGGAACCGGCCGGGTGCGACCACCCTCAGGGGACCTCCGTAGGCCAGTACAACTGCTGGAAGAAGGGCGAGACTGAGGTCCACTTCGAGGTCGAAGAGTGGCCGGAGCGGAAGACGCGGCGGCTCGCGGAGATCCTCTTCAGCGGTCTCGTCGAGCGCTCAGCCAACGAATCAGCTCCACCGGCAGAGTAAGCACGGTCGAAGGGGCATCAAGAACCCGTTCGAGTGGACCAGCATCAGCGCAGGCAAGCCCCGGCAGGACCGGATCTACGACGAGGCCCGGGAAACCGCCGACCCGGTCCGCCTCATGCGCATCCTCAGCATCTGCAGCGCGACCGCCACGAGATGTACGTGGCCGCCGCCCACCCGGACGAGAAGGTCGATCCAATCCAGGCGTGATCAACTGACAATCAGGTGAAATCCGGCGACACCGGCACCATCCTGGACCTACCCTTCCGGCATGACAGAGAGTGAGTCGCTGCCAGCTGCCAGCGCTTCCGGAGAAGTCGTACGACGAGAGCCGCAAAACGCCCTTGACGGGCTCCGAGACTTCCAGGACCTGATCCTAACCCGGCTCGACGACCTGGGGTTGCCGACCGAGGACGTCCTGGTCGCCCTCAACCACCGGATTGCCCTGCTGGCGACCACCGAGCACGCCCTGGCCGGCCTGAACGATGAACAGCGGGCGCGGTCGGCTTACATAGCCAAGATGATCATGGCGGGCTCCGTCGGGCTGTTCGATGCGGCGCTCAACTACCTCTGGGACGAGACGGTCATCGAGCTGCGGAAGCGCGTGATCGGCTACGACATCTCGTACTTCTACGCCGTCGCGGAGAAGAGCGAGAGCCGCCGCAAGGAGCTCAAGACAGCCGAGGACCTGGTCAAGCTCGACGACGCGAAGCTCCTCAGCGGGGCTCGGGAAATCGGGCTCATCAGCGACGTCGGCTATCACCAGGTCGACCACATCCGGTTCATGCGCAACTACGCCAGCGCGGCCCACCCCAACCAGGTCTCGCTGACGGGCCTCCAACTCGCCGACTGGCTGGAGACGTGCATCCGCGAGGTGATCACGCTCCCGCACAACACCGTCGTCGCCGAGATCAAGAAGCTGCTGGTCAACGTCCAGGCTGACAGGCTGGACAGCAGCTACCTGGCACAGGCAGCGGTCTTCTTCAAGGGGCTCCCTGGGGAGCAGGCGGACACCCTGACCATCGGACTCTTCGGGGTCTACACCACCATCGGCGGTGAGCCGCACACCCTCGACAACATCCGCGACCTCTGGCCGAAGCTCTGGCCCTACGTCTCTGAGGACACCCGGTTCTGGGTTGGCACCCGCCTCGCGCGCTTCCTGGCCAACGCCGACCAGGCTCAGGCCGTCCTCGCTCGCCAACTCATCGACCTTGTCCAGGGCGGAAGTTACCTGCCCGACGAGATCAAGGTTGCAGAGATGGCCGAGGCGGTCGAAGACCTGCTGAACGTGCATCTCGCCCGGGACAACTTCTACAACGAGCCCCGAGTGGCGCGACGCCTCGCTGAACTTGTCGGAGAACACGGGGCGGTCCCGGACAGCCTCGCGCGACAGTACGTCAAAACCCTGATCACGGTGTTCCTCACCAACGGCCACGGTGAGGCGTTCGCGGCCAACGAGATCTACCTGGACCTGATCAGCCGCTTCGACCCGGAGCAGGCATCGCTCGCCCTCCGAGCGTTCGCCGACGCCGAGATCTCAAGCCAGCTGCAGCGTCAGCTGTCCCAGAAGAAGTGGGACGAGCTCCTGAACGTCATCGACGTCAAGATCACGGGACGGCCCGAGCGCGAGCTCCTGCAGGCGGTCCGCGACTTCCCGGGCACCCCGGACAAGCTCCGTCTCGACTCCGGTATCAAGCGTCACCTCGCCGCGCTGCCGAGCTGAGAACCAAGCAGTCCCCACAGAACAGCCACGAACACCCGCTGCAGGCTTCCGGTCAGAACAGACCTTCTGCGGAGGGTTCGTGGCTGTTCTTCTTCCGGATTCCGGGAACCCGTCGGTTTCTGTTCGTGGTGACGGGAAGCGCTATGCGGGGCGGAAAGGGTGTGCAGCGGTGGGTCGCCGGTGCCTCGGGCGAAGTGTCGACGCCTGCCGTCGCCGTGGCTGCCGATGGAGGTGCGGAGGGGTGCGGTCTCGGCGGTCATGGAGGTCTTGGTTCCCACGAGGCTCCTTATGCCCAGGCGCCGACCAACGTCGGCTCGGGCCGGAGCTTGATCCTGGTTGCGATCTCGACCTGGGTCGAGAGCTCGGTGAGGGCCTGGGCGAAGCCCGTTGCGGTGGCGCCGTCGTGGGCGGTGAGGGTGAGGGTGCGGCGTTCCGAGCAGCGGATACCGTCTGCGATCTTGTAGCCGGGGCGGTAGCCGGTGTGCTCCAGCAGCCAGCCGGCGCTGGCCCGCAGGTGCCCGTCGCTGTCGGTGTGGACCGGACAGCCGGCGGCCGACCAGCGGGCGGCCTGGGCGGCGGTGACGGGTGGGTTGAGGAAGACCGATCCGGCCTGGCGGGCATCGGGGCCGTGGGGGTCGAGGAGAAGTCCACGGCGGTGACGGTTGGCGAGGACGGCGGTGGCCACCTCGGCCACGGGCGGTCGGGCGCCGACGTGGACGCCGAGTTCGTCGGCGAGCGGCTGGTAGCTGATCGGGGCAGCCGGTGAGCGGGTGAGGTGGAACGTCGCGGTGAGGATGGTCCAGCGGCCGGGGTCGTTCTTGAAACGGCTGTCGCGGTGGTGGAGGCGGCATGCCTGGGCGGGCAGGGTTCGCAGGCGGCCCATGTCCCAGTCCCAGGCGGTGAGGTGGTCGAGGGTGTCGGAGACCTGCTGGCCGTAGGCTCCGGCGTTCTGGACGGGGGCGGCCCCGACAGTGCCGGGTATGCCGGCCAGGCACTCGATCCCGGCGAGGTGTTCGGCTGCGGCCCACTGGGCGAGGTCGGCGAGCGGGTGGCCGGCCTGGACGGTCGCGGCCACCGTGTCGTCGTCCACCCGCTTCACGGTGATGCCCCGGGTGTTCATCACGGCGACGGTGCCCTCGTGGCCGGTGTCGGAGGCGATGACGTTGCTGCCGTGGCCGAGGGTGAGGGGCGCGTCCTCCTGCCGGTCGCCGATCGTGCGGACCAGTTCGAACCAGTCGTCGGGGTCGGCGATCTGCAGGACGTCGCTGGCCGGGCCTCCGAGCCGCAGGGTGGTGAGGGATGCGAGCGTGGTGCTGGGCACGGGTGGCCCTCCTAGGGTTCGTCGGTGATCGCCTTCAGGGCGAGGGTCCGCAGTGGGGCGAGGCGGGTGCGGTTGTCCTGGTGGTGGTAGACGGCGTTGGTGCAGATGGCCAGGTAGCGGCCGCTGGCCGGGGCGAGGTAGAGGCTGGTCCCGGTGAAGCCGTGGTGGTAGGCGACCCTGCCCTCGTCGGCGAGGATCCAGGCCAGGCCACGGTCGAGGCCCGGCTCGATCTCGGCCTGCGGCTGCATGCTGTGGGTGAGCCAGCGGCCCAGGGGAGCGCCAGCGGCGTGCGGGGTCAGCAGGTGGGTGGCGAAGGCGGCGAGGTCGGCCGGGGTGGTGAACACCCCGGCGTGGCCGGCGACTCCGCCGAGCAGGGCGGCGTTGTCGTCGTGCGGCATGCCCCACAGCCGGGGGCCGCCGGGCAGGCGCTGCTCGGTCGGGGCGACCTGAGCGGAGCGGAGCATCGGTCCATACGTCGTATTCGGCATGCCGATGTGCTGCCAGAGGTCGGCCGCCAACTCGTCCAGGCGCTGGCAGCGGTGGTGGGCCAGGGCCAGGCCGAGGAGGATGAAGCCGCGGTTGATGTAGCGGTGTCCAGCTCCGGGGCCGGCGATCAGCGGCTCTGCGCAGATCAGTTGGGCCAGCGGTTCGGTGCGGCCCCGGTACTGGTCGAGGCGGGTGTCGGCGCGCAGGCCGGAGGTGTGGGAGAGGATCTGCCGGGGTGTGACCTGGCCACCGGGGGCGTCGGCCGGGATGTCGGGCAGCAGTTCGCGGATCGGGGTGTCCAGAGTGAAGCCGTCGAGGAGGGAAGCGCCGACCAGCGGCCAGGTGGCCAGGACCTTCGTCAGCGAGGCCACGTCGTACACAGTGTCCGGCCCCGGCCGGGCGTCGCCGCACTCGGGGGCGACGATGCCGGAGGCCAGGTAGCCGGGCTCGGTGTCGAAGGTGCCGTGGGCGACGACTCCGCCGGGCACGGTGCCGTCAGCGGTCATCAGGTCCAGGCACTCGCGCATGTCGGCGAGCGCGTTCGGCTTCCACGGCACGGTGAGGGTCACGGCTACTCCTGGTCGATCGTCAGGTCGGCACCGAGCGCGGCCAACTTCGGCAGCAGGCTGCCGTATCCGCGCCGCAGGTGATACATCCCTCGGATCGTAGAGGTGCCCTCGGCGGCGAGGGCGGCGATCACGAGCGCGGTCACCGCCCGGATGTCCTCCCCGGCCACGCCGGCTCTGGTGAGGACGGAGCGGCCCCGGACGGTGATGACCGAGTCGGTCGCGTTGACGGCCGCGCCGAACGAGGCCAGGGCCGGCAGGTGGGTGTCGCGCTGGGTGTAGATCCGCTCGTCGATGCGGGAGGTGCCCTCGGCCTGGGTGAGGAAGGCGGTCAGCTGCGGCTGCACGTCGGTCGGAAAGCCCGGGTGCGGGCCGGTGGCCATCTGCACCGGCCGAGGCCCGGCCGGGGTGCTGACGGCCGTGCCGCCGTTCAGCGGGTCGAGCTGGATTCCGGCGTCGGCGCACACCGACACCAGCCCGTCCGGGAACGCGGCCGGCGGGAAGCCGTCCAGGTGGACGGTGCCGCCGGTGATGGCGGCGGCCAGTGCGAGGGTGGCGGCCTCCAGCCGGTCGGGCGGCACGGTGAACACCCCGCCCCGGATGCGGTCGGTGCCGGTGACGTTCAGGGCCGTCCTGCCCCGCCACTCGATGCCGACGCCGGCCTGCGAGAGCAGGGCGGCGGTGTGGGTGACCTCGGGCTCCACACTGGGGTTGAGGATCGAGGAGGTGCCCGGGGTGCGGGCGGCCAGCAGCATCGCGGTGACCGTCGCACCCAGGCTCGGCCCCCAGGAGCGGGTCTCGGCGTCGGTGATGAACGGCAGCCGCTTGCCGGTGAAGCGGGCCCGCACCCGGCCCCGGCTCACCTCGACCTCGGCCCCGGCGGCTTCCATCGCGGCCAGGTGCCGGTCGATGTAGCGGGCGCAGAAGGCGTCCCCGCCGGGGGTGGGGAAGGTGACCTTGCCGGCGCGGGCCAGCAGGGCTCCGCCCATCACCGCGGTGGTGCGGATGCGCCGTCCGAGGTCGTCCGGGATGACGGGGAAGTAGGAGTCGGCCGGTCGGGTGGCGAACTCGTCGCCGGTCACGGTGGCGTGGGTGCCGGTGCGGTGCAGGATGTCGGCGACGACCAGGGTGTCCAGGATCTCGGGCGCACCGGTCAGGGTGAGCGGGTCGTCGGCGAGGATCGCGGCGGCGTACAGGTGCAGGGCGATGTTCTTGCTGCCCTGGACGGTGGTGGTGCCGGCCAGGCGGCGGCCTCCGGTGATCCGCACGGCCCGCTGGTTGGTCGTCGTGGTGGTGTCCGTGGTGGGCATGGTCACCTTCCCTGGCTTCCGGCCGGGAAGAAGCCCCCGACCTGGGTCTTCGGGTAGAGCAGGGTGTGCGCGCCGATCAGGGTGGCGGGCTGGAGCACGGTGCCGGCGGGAACGATCACGCCGTCGCCGATCACCGCGCCGAACTTCGTCTGGCCGGTGGCGATTCGCCGGCCGTCGAGGTGGGCGCAGACCTCTTCGGTGGCCGGCTCGGTGACCGGCCCGGAGGTGACCCGCAGGCCGGTGGTGGACACGAACGCGCCGATGTTGACGCCGAGGCCGAGCACGGAGTCCCCGACGAAACTGGTGTGCTTCATGAAGACGCCACCGGTCAGCAGGGAGCGGGTGACCTCGGCGCCGAAGCCGATCTGGCAGCCGGGGCCGACGACGGTGTTGTCGCGCACCCGGGCGCCGGCCTCGATCACCGCGCCGGGGCAGACAAGCACCGGGCCAGTGACGTACGCGCCTTCGGCGATGACAGCTCCGGGCGCCACGATCACGTGGCCCCGAACGGTGGCGCCGGGCTCGATGGTCCCGGTCGCGTCCGGCAGCGGGATGTCCAGGTCGCCGGCCAGCAGGTTGGTGATGGCCTTCTTGAGGCCGAACACGGTCGGGCAGCAGTTCAGCAGCTCCAACACGACCGGGTCGGTGACGTGCTCGATGTCGACGTAGTACGCGGGGGTGGTGCGGTAGTCGATGCGCTCCAGCTCGGTGTGCAGCGCGGACGCGTCGGTCAGCCGGTGCATGGCTGGGTCTCCTCTCGGGCGAGCGAGTGGAAGAAGGAGGGCGGGGTCGGCGCGGCGGCCCCCAGGTGCCTCAGGAGGCGGGTACGTCGGGCGCGGTTGCCGCGCTCTGGAGGCTGGCGTCGGCCGGGTGGTGGTGAACAGCCAGGCCGAGGAGGGTGAGCACAGGCAGGTGCAGGGCGGCCCAGGATGCGGTGAGGAAGGTGCCGAGCCGGTCGCGGTCCGCCGGGGCGGCGTGGCGCCGGCTGGCGGGCGGCGGGGAGGTGCTGGGCGTTGGCATGGGAGGGCCTTCGGCAGCGGGGGAGGGGTGGACGCTCCCCAGTGAACTGCCCGGCGAAGGGCCGGATCCGTAGCCGGACTACGGCCCGTAGTCCGGCTACGGATCAGATGATTTGCACGCCCGCGCGGGTGGCGAAGTCCCGGACTCCGGGCAGCTTGCGGTCGTGCCGCAGCAGGGTGCTGGCGAGGTCGCGGACGGCACCCCGGCGGACTTCCTGCGGGGCTGCTTCCTCGGCGGCCAACAGAGCCCGGTAGCACTGTTCGGGCTTGCCCCACTGGTCGAACGCGCGGGCCACGTCGGTGAAGAAGCGCGCTTGACGTTCGGCGGTCGGCAGCGCGGTGGGGTCGATCGTGGAGGCCAGTTCGATCGCCCGGCCGGCGTCGCCGAGCTCGTAGTGCACCGACAACTCGTGCAGGGCGACGCCCTGGACGCCGTCCATCAGGCCGGAGGCCCGGCTGGCGGCTGCGGCGCTGTCGGCGGCCTCCCGGATTAGCGAGTGCGCGTAGGCCCGGTCTCCGGTCTTTGCGGCGGTGTAGGCCGCGGTGGCGTACAGATCACCACGGGCGGCCAGTCGGGCGGACTCGGGCACCGTGGTGTCGACGAGGAGGTCTTCGGCGGCGACGACCACGATGTCGGTTGCTCGGGCCAGGCTGCCCTGCCGACGCCAGGCGCTGGACACCATCCGCTGTGCCTCGGCGACCACCAGCGGGTCGCCGCCGTCCCGGGCGGCGGTGAGCGCGCGGTCGGCGGTGATGGCCACCAGGTTGTTGTCGCCGATCTTGATGCACAGTCGGACCGCGAGGTTGTAGAGCTGGGCGACGTTCACGGCCCGCTCCTCGGTGCTACCGACAATTTGGGCGGCGGCGATCCGGCTCGGCAGGGCCTCGGCGAGCGCGTCGTACTGTGCTTCCTTGAACTCGCGACGAGACGTCAGGAGAGAAGCGGTGACGGACTCGTGGGTCGGCTCGCTGCGGGGTGCCGGAACCCGTCCCGTCCCGTAGAGCAGCAGATCTTCCAGACCGGCCAGCGGTGAGGTCGTCTCAGCGTGTGCGGCCTGCTGGCCTGCGACCGGGGTGAACAGGGCGGCAGCCGCCAGGGTCAGGAACGGGCGGCGTCGCACATCGTCCTCCTCGGCAGCGGAACTGCTCGTCAGCGTAACGGAGGTGGACTTGCGAGGGCGGGACCTTGGCCGGTCGGAGGCCGGTTGCGGTAAGGCCATCAGCTCGCTGAGATCGCAGCGCAGTACCTGCGCGAGGCGCCGGAGCAGGGTCAGGTCTTTCACTCGCTGCAAGTCCCGTTCGACCAGCGACATCCAGACCTCGCTGCGGTCGAGCTCAGTGGCGAGACGGAGCTGGGTCCACTCCATCTCGGCGCGACGGAGCGCGATGAACTTGCCGAACGTGATGCCACTGCCCCTCACGCTGGCCCCCATGCCGTGTTGAAGCCGCTACGGATCGCTACCGTACCGGTGGTCGGGGGCCGCGGTGTGGGGCTTTCAGTACCGTGCCAGCGTTCACCGCACTGTCCGGCGGGCTTGGGTCGGGCTGCGCCTTGCTGGCCCCTAAAGATCTTGCCCTGAAGATTATTTGCGTTGTCCTCGCACCCCTGGGCGAGGGCAACTCCATCCGCTGCGAGGTGCAGGCGAGGTAAGGACTCCTTGCCTCACAACTTGCTCCGCCTTGGCGGTGCCGGGGGTAAGCATCGCTTATCCCACAACTTGCTCCGGCTTCCGCTGGTCTGACGTCAGTTCGAGATGTGGGTGAGCCTTGCAGGCCGGGCCAGTGGACGTTACGGCGTGCGGTGGAAGCTCGGCCATCTCCTCGACGGCAGGGCGTTCACGACGGGGCGTACACGCGAGCCCCCTATTAGAGGGGGGCTCGCGCGTGAACGCTGGGTCGCGTGGACGGCGTGTGCGCCTCCGTGATCGCTCTACCTGTGATTTCTTTGCCGAGCGTGGACGGTGTGAACGGCTCTCGCAGGGCCCTCTGCGGAAGGCGCGCGTGGACGGTCCCGTGTGCGGTCCACGCCCGGAAGGTGCCCCGTGGTGGCGATGATCCGCCCGTTCACCGGCGGGGCGGTTGCGATGGTCGGCGCTGCCCGCTGGCCGAGGCGGTCACCCCGGTCAGTCCGGTCGGTCGCAGCCACCGGGCTGACCGGAACTCTGGTCACTGCGGTCGGTCAGTACGAAGGACTGACCGGGGACTCGGTCACTGCGCTGTCCCCGGTCACCGCGCTGGCAGTCAGGAGACGGCGGTGATGTGCCGGGCGGAGGGGCGGTAACGGGCCTGCTGGCCGCCCCCGGCGCCGCCGGCGGTGCCTTCGGCCTTGACCGCCAGCCCGCTCTTGACCAGGCGGTCAAGGTGGCGGCGGGCCTTCTCGATGTCGGCGCGGTCGGGATTGGCCTCGCCGGTCAGGGCGGTCGCCAGGTCACGAGCGGTCAGGCCGTCCGTGGCAGCGCGCAGGAGGGTGACCGGATCCAGGGTCGGCTCGACGTAGGTGGTTCCGCGCTGGTGGTCGTGAACGACCGGCAGCGGGCCGATCTCGCCGGTCACGGTCTTGAGGTGGTGGATGGTGACCGCCGGGTCGCCGGCCTCTCCGGCGATGAACAGGACGCTGCCCGCTCCGGCGGTCAGCCAGGTCGAGCCGTACACCCGGTCCAGGGTGGGTCGCTGGCCGCGTGGCGCGTCGGCGGTGGCCTTGCGCTGGTGGTGGAGCTCCATGATCTGGACGCCTGCGCGCAGGGCCCGCATGCGGGCGTTGTTGAAGGCGACGGCCAGGGAGTCGTCGACGAGGGTGCTGACCGCGTCCTTGAGGCTGTCGATGACGATGGTGTCGGCGCGGTGGGCGGCGGCGAGTTCGGCGAGGAGATCGGGTTCCTTGTCGAGGGTGGCGGGGAGCGGCCCCTGCCACACGGCGAGGCGGTCGCGCAGGTGGGCCTCGTCGGCAGGCAGGATGCGGCGGGCCATGGCGCGGGCGATCTGCTGGGGGCGGTCCATGGCGAGGTAGAGGACGCGTTCTCCCTCTGCGACGGGGAGGTCGAGGACGGCGGCCTGGAGACCGAGGCGGGCGAGGACGACCTGGTGGGCGATGGTGGTCTTGCCGACGCCGGGCGCGCCGACGATCATCAGGCTCTCGCCGGAGGCCCAGGCGGTCTGTTCGCGGGTGCCCCACAGGGGCTCCTTGTCCGCGCCGGTCTTGGTGACGAAGTCCCAGCCGTTGACGATGTAGCGGGACAGGCGGCTGTTGCCGGAGGCCAGGGCGCGTTCGTGCTCGGCACGGATCTCGGTCTCGACAGCCGTACGGATCTCGTCCGGGTCGGCGCCCGGAGTCAGCGCGTGCTGGACCGTGCGGATGCCGGTGGCATGCAGTGACCGCAGTTGGGCGTCACGGCGCACGATCTGCGCGTAGTGGTCGGCGTTGTCGGCCGAGGGCGGCGCGACGGCGACGAGTTTGTGGAGGTACGACGCGCCCCCGATGCGGGAGAGGTCTCCCCTTGCCCGCAGGTGGTCGGTGAGGGCGATGGGGTCGGTGGGCGCGTCCTCGGCGCGCAGGGCCAGGATCGCGCGCCAGATGGTCTCGTGGGCGGGCCGGTAGAAGTCGCCCGCGTCCAGAATGCCGCGGACCTGCTCCACCGCCTGGTGGTTCAGCATGCAGGCACCGAGGACCGCCTGTTCGGCGTCGACGTTGTGCGGTGGTTCCCCGAGGGCGGGGCCAGCGTGAGCGTTCGACGCGTCGCCCCGTCGCCGGTCGTTGGATGACGGCTTTGACGGCGGGGCCGTAGGCTTGTCCACAGCGGTGTCCTCACTCGGAGGCGCTGGGCGGCTACCCGGTTCCTCCGTTGTCGACTGTTCCAGGGATGGGCGGTTTCGAGGTTCTGCTTCGGCCCTCGGCGTTCGTAGCGCCGGGGGCCTTTGCGTTGTCCGCGATGTCGGGTGGCTGGCCCGGCTTCGCGATGCGGTTCGGCTTAGTTGCGTTTCGCTTTGCATCACGTTAACGTCGTGCTCGGCGCATTGCAAATGGGCTTAACGACGATGCATGGAGGGTTGACCGTGGCTGGCGCGGATCCGAGACAGCGACTGGAAGGGGAAGAGAACGTCGCCCGGCGCATCAAGATGGAGCGCGAGGCGCGCGGGTGGAGTACTGCCACGCTCGCCGAGCGGCTGACTGAGGCCGGCTACCCGCTCAACCAGTCGGCGGTGTGGCGCATCGAGAGCGGCGAACCTCGCCGGAGAGTCAACCTGGACGAGGCCATCGGCTTCGCCAAGGTCTTCGACATCTCCCTGGACAACCTGGTCGGTCCGCCCGAGATCGCCGCGAACGCTCACGTGAAGCGGCTGCTGGCCGAGTTCGCCGAGAGCTGGCAGAAGTCCGTCGCCGCTCGCAAGGAGATGGATCGCGCCCATGACGCGCTCGATGCCTACGGCGCAGCCCACCCGAACCTCGCCGAACTCATCAGCGCGATGATCACCCGGATCGTGGCTGACGAGGCTGGTGACGACCACCGATCGCCGAGCTTTCCGCCCGGCTCGTCCGACGCCCAGGGTCTCGTCGACCCGGGAGCCGCAACGTAGCCCGTCGCCCCCAATGGCGGCCCTGGTCGCTTGAGGGCGCCTTCTGCGCGCTGCCGAGACCGCACGTCACTCCTGCCGCTGATCCAATGAGGACCAGATCATGCTGGACGTTTGGTGGTTTGGTGCGGCCGTAATCAACCGCTAACGTCCCCTCCCGCCGGTCCGACCACGGGCTTTGCCCGCCCGTGGAGCCTCGACCCGTCATGCCTTCCGCGACCCTCGGCGCTACGAACGCCGGGGTCACAACGCGGGCCCATACAACCGATTTCGCCCATCCCTGGAACACCGACAACGGCGGCGCATAGCCGAAAGCGCCGCCGGGATAGGACACCCATGCCCGAAACATCGTTGGAGCTTGCCCGGGTGGCCCACGCTCTCGGCACTACCGAGCGCGTCCTCCTCCGCCTGATCGCAGATCAGGGCGGTGTTGCAGCAGACCCCACGCTCGTCGCCCTCACGGTCGAGGAAGCCGCTCGCCGCCTCGGCGTCGGCCGGACGACGATGTACGCCCTGGTCGCCTCCGGCGAGGTCCCGTCCGTGACGATCGGCCGTCTCCGCCGAGTGCCCGCCGAAGCGCTCAAGGAGTACGTGGCCGCCCGCACGGCCGCCGCCGCTTCGAACGTCGCCCTTGCGGCCTGAGGGGGCGCAGATGGCGAAGACCCGCAAACCCAACGGCGACTCCTCGATCTACGAGGGCAGCGACGGCCGCTGGCACGGCCGCGTCACGGTTGGCGTCAAGGACGACGGCACCCCCGACCGCCGCCACGTCAGCGCCAAGACCCGCCTCGAGGTCACGGCCAAGGTCCGCAAGCTGGAGAAGCTGCGCGACAACGGCACCGTGCCCAAGGCCGGCCAGAAGTGGACGGTCGGCAAGTGGCTGACCCACTGGATCACCGAGATCGTGCCCGGCACTGTCGGCGAGAACACGTACGCCGGATACGAGGTCGCTGTCCGCGTGCACCTCGTTCCCGGCCTCGGCGCGCACCGACTGGAGAAGCTGGAGCCCGAGCACCTGGAGCGCTTCTACAAGAAGATGCAGGCCAGTGGCAGCGCCGCCGGGACTGCCCACCAGGCCCACCGCACGGTCCGGGTAGCCCTCGGCGAGGCGGTACGGCGCCAACACCTCACCCGTAACGTGGCCACGATCGCCAAGGCCCCGAAGCTCGAGGAGGAGGAGGTCGAGCCGTTCGAGATCGAGGAGGTCCAGGCGCTTATGGAGACGGCGCGTAAGCGCCGCAACTCCGCCCGCTGGATCTTCGCGCTTGCCCTCGGCCTGCGGCAGGGCGAGGTGCTCGGGCTCCAGTGGAAGGACGTCGACTTCGTCCGAGGCGTCGCCTGGGTCAAGCGCGGCCGGCTGCGGCCCAAGTACCAGCACGGCTGCGGCGACCGCTGCGGGAGGAAGCCCGGCTTCTGCCCGCAGAAGGAGCCGATCCGCCGCGAGACCAAGGACACCAAGTCCCGAGCCGGGCGACGCGCGGTGCCGCTGCCCGAGCAACTCGTCGTGATCCTCCGGCTGCACAAGGAGGAGCAGGACCGCGAGCGGGCGCTCGCGCGCGACCTCTGGACGGACAAGGGCTACGTCTTCACCTCGGAGACCGGCGAGCCGCTCAACCCCAGCACTGACTACCACCACTGGAAGCGGCTCCTGCGCGAGGCCGGCATCCGCGACGGCCGCCTCCACGACGCCCGCCACACCGCCTCGACCGTCCTGCTCCTGCTCGGCGTCCCCGAGCGGATTGTGATGGCGATCATGGGCTGGTCCTCGACCTCAATGACCCAGCGCTATCAGCACGTCACCGAGCCGATGCTGAACGACGTCGGCAGGAAGATCGGCGTGGCGCTGTGGGGTGGGGCGACGGAGCAGGGCAACCAGTCACTGTTGGCAGACCATAAGGCATGAATGACCGTTGCCGCCCTGCTTGAGTTGCATGTGCAGTTGAAGCAGGGCGGCAGCGCCCGTCCTGGTGCGGCTCTCTCGCCAGCAGCGTCAGCCTGTCGACGAGTCCATCTCGGCCCAGATTCTGAGGATGGGGGCCAGTGTGTTCACCACTGCGTCGTCCATGTCATCCGGCTCTGCGCAGATCGCTCGCCCGGAGGCATCACGCGTGACCAGCGAGATTTGCCCAGCTGTCTTACCGTCGCGAGTGGCCGCGTACACCGTCAGCGCTTCCATGCGATCCAGCCGGTCCCGAGCTGGGAAGAATACGGTCCCCAGCTCTTCCTCCCGTTTGGTGGGAAACGCAAACCACGACTCCGCGATTACAAGTACCCCATCGGCGTTCATGGCCTTCACCTGACTGGCCAGCTTCTCGAAGGCGAGGATCTTCGAGTTCTGGTTGTAGAAGACGAGCCCACCCATTTTGATCAGCGTGCCTCCTCGGTAAAGAAATACGAAGGTTCCATGCTCTCCGTCCGTCTCCATGAGCCGTCGAGCGTTCGCCATGAACCCCGGTACGGCGTCGATGGGTCCGCTGGTCGGAATCTCGGCCCGACTGCCGTAACGCTCAACGGACTTTGCGATCATCTCTTCGTCACGCTCGATGACCAAGGAGGTGGACTCGATCTCGACACCTTCCACCAAGTCGAAATGAGCCTCCAGATCGTCCTTGGCGTCCAGCATGCAGTGCGGGCGCGTGCCTGATACCTGAAGGCTCGACGTCACACACTCTCGGTCATGTGTCTCTAGGTCGCACACAGGCACGCCAGCCACCAAGTGGCCTTCGGCGAGCAACTCTTCGAGTCGCGTATACGCCTCGCTCGTCGCATCCAGGAGCTCCCACGCGGGCAACGCCTTGTCCACCCAGCGCCGCCTGACGGTCATGGTCCCGAAGGGCGGCCGGTAGCGTTGCATGACGTCGTTTGTGATCTCTCGGATCGACATCCTGGGCGGATACTTCGATGACGTGCCAATGGCGCGCTGAAGCCAGTCCTGATGCCATACGACCTGAAGCTCACTGAGAAGCTCTAGATCAGCCTCCTTCGTGATGCGGTTACGCGACTTCACGATCCACCGCATGATCTCATTGCTGCCGGAACTCTGCTGGAACCGCGTGTACCACTCGTCGAAGCCGATGAGTTGAGCTTTCTGCTTTTGCAGCAGCCAGGTCACATTCCGCAGGTTCTGGACCAACGAGTTCATGGTCAACCTGAACTCGTGCGGGTCGAAGTACACCTCATGCAGCCGGTGCCATTGGGCGTGGCAATCCATCAGCCGGCGATGGGCGTTGGGCATCGGACACGGCTGCGCGGCGTCATCTGAGGTCATGCACAGATGCTAGGTGTGTCCCCCTTGCCGCACCTGACAATTTTCCGGTCACATCGAACAGCCGCCACGGCCCTGATCGTGAAGCTGGTGGAGTTGGCCAGTGGTAGCGGTGGCGACGGCGCACCAGGGGTGGATCTGCTGGCCTCACCGTGGCTACTCCGTCATGGCGCGGGGGCCAGTCGGATGGATCCAGCTGGCGACTGAGACCAAAACTGAGACCACGAGACGACGATGGCCCCGACCGCTAGGCGGTCGGGGCCATCGTTTGCCCAGGTGGGCAGAGGCGGAGGATACGAGATTCGAACTCGTGAGGGGTTGCCCCCAACACGCTTTCCAAGCGTGCGCCCTAGGCCTCTAGGCGAATCCTCCGAGGGAGATCTTAGTACATGTTTTGGGGTGGTCGCGACCACGTATGTCGGGGGTGAGGGGTGGGGGTGGCCTGCGGATGCGGGGGTGGGGGTGGTGGTGGAGGGGTGGGGCCGGGATCCGGTAGTGTTGGGGGCAGCCCCTCGTGTGGCGCCATCTTTTTGAACCCCCCCAGGGCCGGAAGGCAGCAAGGGTAGGAGAGCTCTGGCGGGTGCGCGAGGGGTCCTTGCGTTCCCGGGGCGGGGCCGGGGGAGGCCGCGTTTGTCGGTCCGTCCCGATATCGTCGGTGGTGTGTCCCTAGCCCTGTACCGCCGCTACCGCCCCGAGACCTTCGCGGAGGTCATCGGGCAGGAGCACGTGACCGCTCCGCTCCAGCAGGCCCTGCGCAACAACAGGGTCAACCACGCCTACCTGTTCAGCGGCCCGCGCGGCTGCGGCAAGACGACGAGTGCGCGCATCCTGGCCCGCTGTCTGAACTGCGAGCAGGGGCCGACGCCGACGCCGTGCGGCGAGTGCCAGTCCTGCCGGGACCTCGCCACGGGCGGGCCCGGGTCGATCGACGTGATCGAGATCGACGCGGCCTCGCACGGTGGTGTGGACGACGCGCGCGAGCTGCGTGAGCGGGCGTTCTTCGCGCCGGTGCACAGCCGGTACAAGATCTTCATCCTGGACGAGGCGCACATGGTGACCTCGGCCGGCTTCAACGCGCTGCTGAAGGTGGTGGAGGAGCCGCCGGAGCACCTCAAGTTCATCTTCGCGACCACCGAGCCGGAGAAGGTGATCGGGACGATCCGGTCCCGGACGCACCACTACCCGTTCCGGCTGGTGCCGCCCGGCACGCTGCGCGACTACCTGGCGGAGGTGTGCGGCCGGGAGGGGATCCAGGTCGAGGACTCGGTGTTCCCGCTGGTGGTGCGGGCGGGGGCCGGGTCGGTGCGTGACTCGATGTCGGTGATGGACCAGCTGCTGGCCGGCGCGAGCGAGGGTGGCGTCACGTACCAGATGGCCACCGCGCTGCTCGGGTACACGGACTCGGCGCTGCTGGACGAGGTGGTGGACGCGTTCGCCGCGCACGACGGGGCGACCGTGTTCCAGGTGGTCGACCGGGTGGTCGAGGGCGGGCACGACCCGCGGCGGTTCGTCACGGACCTGCTGGAGCGGCTCCGCGACCTGGTGATCCTCGCCACAGTGCCGGACGCGGGGGAGAAGGGGCTGATCGACGCCCCGGCGGACCGGGTCGCGGTGATGCAGGCGCAGGCGGACGCCTTCGGGGCGGCCGAGCTGAGCCGGGCGGCGGACATCGTCAACACCGGGCTGACGGAGATGCGCGGCAACGCGGCGCCCCGGCTGCAGTTGGAGCTGATCTGCGCCCGGGTGATGCTTCCGGGCGCGTACAGCGACGAGCTGTCGTTGCAGGCGCGGTTGGACAAGCTGGAGCGCAGGGCCGCGGCCGGTGGGCTGGCCGGCGGGACGGTCGGTGGCCTGGCGGCGGGTGCCGGGATGGCGCCGGTCGCTCCGGTCGCTCCGGTGGTGATGCCGGAGGTCGCGCAGCCGGTGCAGCAGCCGGTGGCGCCGGTGGTGCAGCAGGCGGTGGCGCAGCCGGTGCAGGCCGCGCCGGCACCCGCGCCCGCGCCCGCGCAGCCGGCCGGGCCGGCGCCCGGGGCGTGGCCGATCAAGCGGAGCTTCTCGCCGGGCGGGGAGGCGCCGGCGCCCGCACCCGCAGCCGCGCCCGCTCCGGTGGCCCCGGCCCCGGCCCCCGCCCCCGCTCCCGCCCCGGCCCCCGCGCCGGTCGCGGCGGCCGGTGGGCAGCCGTCGGCGGCGGCGCAGCAGGGCGCCGCGCAGGTGCGGCAGCTGTGGCCGCAGATCCTGGAGGCGGTCAAGAACCGGCGCCGGTTCACCTGGATCCTGCTCAGCCAGAACGGCCAGGTGGCCGGGTTCGACGGCAGCGTGCTCCAGGTCTCGTTCATCAACGCGGGCGCCCGCGACAGCTTCGTCAGCAGCAACAGCGACGACGTGCTGCGGTCCGCGCTGTCCGACGCGCTGGGCGTGGACTGGCGGATCGAGTGCATCGTCGACCCGTCGGGCGGCACGGGCAGCACGGGTGGCACGGGCAGCGCCGGCGGCGGCGGGGGAGGGGGCGGCTGGGGTGCCGCGCCGGCGCGTCCGGTGGCGTCCGCGCCCCCGGTGCAGCCCGCCCCTCCGGTGCCCGCGCCCGCACCCGTGGCCGCGCCCGTTCCGCAGCCGCAGGCGGCGCCGGTCGCACCGGTGCCCCCGCCCGTCCAGGCCCCGCCGCCGGCGGCTCCGGCGGCCCCGGCGCGTCCGGCGCGGGTGGTGGCTCCGGAGGACGACATCCCGGAGGAGGACGACCCCGATCTCAACGAGGAGGCGTTCTCCGGCCAGGAGCTGATCATCCGCGAGCTGGGTGCCACGGTGCTGGAGGAGATCCGGCACGGTGGGAACTGACCAGCACGTAGGCTCGTCGAGGACGTACCAGAGGACGTAGCAAGCGCAGACCGAACGCAAGGAGTGAGCCGTGTTTCCCGGTGGTGGCCAGCCCAACATGCAGGCGCTGCTCAAGCAGGCGCAGAAGATGCAGCAGGACCTCGCCCAGGCGCAGCAGGAGCTGGCCGAGGCCAAGGTGACCGGTTCGGCCGGCGGCGGCCTGGTCGAGGCGACGGTGAGCGGTTCCGGGGAGCTGGTGGCGCTCACCATCGCCCCGGCCGCCGTGGACCCGGAGGACACCGAGACGCTGGCGGACCTGGTGCTGGCGGCCGTCCGGGACGCCAACCAGGCCGCGCAGAAGATGCAGGCCGAGCGGATGGGCCCGCTGACCCAGGGCCTCGGCGGCGGGATCCCGGGCCTGCCGTTCTGAGCGTGGTCAGGGGCGGCCCGAGAGGGGCCGTGACGGTCCGGAGTTCAGCCGATGGACCTGTGTGATTTATGCGGGAGTCGGGCGTCGGGCGGTGTGCCCGGCGTCCGATTCGTTGGATGATGGCACCGGAGCACCCCCTGCGGGTGCCACCGGTCCAACCCGAGGGAAGGCGCGACGTTGTACGAGGGCGTGGTTCAGGACCTGATCGACGAACTGGGCAGGCTGCCCGGCGTCGGGCCCAAGAGCGCGCAGCGGATCGCCTTCCACGTCCTGCAGGCCGACCCGGTCGACGTCCGCCGGCTGGCGCACGCGCTGCTGGAGGTCAAGGACAAGGTGCGGTTCTGCGCAGTCTGCGGCAACGTCGCGGAGGCCGAGCAGTGCCGGGTCTGCCTCGACCCGCGTCGTGACCTCGCTGTCATCTGCGTCGTCGAGGAGCCCAAGGACGTCGTCGCCATCGAGCGCACCCGGGAGTTCCGCGGCCGTTACCACGTGCTGGGCGGCGCGATCAGCCCGATCGAGGGCGTCGGCCCGGACGACCTGCGGATCCGGGAGCTGCTGGCGCGGCTCGCCGACGGCACGGTCACCGAGCTGATCCTGGCCACCGACCCCAATCTGGAGGGGGAGGCGACCGCCACCTACCTGGCCCGGCTCTGCAAGCCGATGGGCCTGAAGGTGACCCGTCTGGCGAGCGGCCTGCCCGTCGGCGGGGATCTGGAGTACGCGGACGAGGTCACGCTCGGTCGCGCCTTCGAAGGGAGACGACTGCTCGATGTCTGACCGGACGATCAACCAGCAGCCCCACGCGCCCCACCAGGCCGGACCGGAAGAGGACCGGCGCGGCCCGCAGGACGCGCAGCACGATCCGCACGCCCCGCACACGCACGGGCACGGTTCGGAGCCGGACGACTTCGCGGTGCAGATCGCGGACTCGGTGGAGAGCTTCGTGCTCTCGGTGACCGAGGTCGCCAAGGGTGACGAGCCCGGCAGCGCCGTCTCGCTGCTCCTCCTGGAGGTCTCGCAGCTGCTGCTGGCCGGCGGCCGGCTGGGCGCCATCGAGGACGTCGTCCCCGACGACCGCTTCGAGCCCGACGCCGGGCCGGAGCCGGACGGCGAGCAGCTGCGCGAGCGGCTGGCCGAACTGCTCGCGCCGATCGACGTCTACCACGAGGTGTTCGACCCGTACGGGCCGCCGGAGAAGCCGAACGCCTTCCGGATCTCGGACGACCTGGCCGGGGTGGTGGGCGAGCTGCAGCACGGGCTGACCCACTACCGCGAGGGCCGGGTCAGCGAGGCGCTCTGGTGGTGGCAGTTCTCGTACCTGTCGAACTGGGGCACCACCTGCACGGCCGTGCTGCGGGCGCTGCAGTCGCTGATCGCGCACGTCCGGCTGGACAGCCCGATCGGGGCGGCGCCGGACGGCGCCGACACCGACAACGACGGACTCACCGACGAGCAGCTGGAGCAGCAGGCCGGCGACCTCATGGCGGCGGAGCTGGGGCTGGGGCGGTAGCCGCGGCGGAGGCCCGGGCGGGGCCTCGGCGCCGGGCCGGGCCGCGGACTGTGACGGAAGCCTCACTCCGCCTCCCGGGGCGGAAAACCCCGGGGCGTCCGTCCGTTCGTCCGCCGATTCTCCGGAACGGCGGCGGCCCGCCCGCAGACCTGCCGGTCCGGGTATCCGCACCCCCGCTCACCTGCCGAAACGTGTGTCTCATCATATGGAAAGCGGGGGGCGGAGCACCCTCGCTCGGTAGACTGGCGCCGACCGCACTGCCCCCGCCACCCGGGGGTGCGGGGGCCGATCGCCCCCGGAAGACGACACAAGTCGAGGAGCGCACGTGGGCCTTGTCGTGCAGAAGTACGGCGGCTCATCCGTTGCGGATGCCGAGGGCATCAAGCGCGTGGCCCGTCGAATCGTTGACGCCAAGAAGGCCGGCCATGAGGTCGTCGTCGTGGTGTCCGCGATGGGCGACACGACGGACGAGCTCATCGAACTCGCGGAGCAGGTGTCACCTCTCCCCGCCGGCCGCGAGTTCGACATGCTGCTGACCGCTGGAGAGCGCATCTCCATGGCGCTGCTGGCCATGGCGATCAAATCCCTGGGCCACGAGGCGCAGTCGTTCACAGGAAGCCAGGCCGGCGTCATCACCGACTCCGTCCACAACAAGGCGCGCATCATCGACGTGACGCCGGGCCGCATCCGCACCGCCCTCGACCAGGGCAACATCGCGATCGTGGCCGGTTTCCAGGGCGTGTCGCAGTCCAGCAAGGACATCACCACGCTCGGTCGCGGCGGCTCGGACACCACCGCGGTCGCCCTCGCCGCCGCCCTCAAGGCGGAGGTCTGCGAGATCTACACCGACGTGGACGGCGTGTTCACCGCCGACCCGCGCGTGGTGAAGAAGGCCCGCAAGATCGACTGGATCGCGTACGAGGACATGCTGGAGCTGGCCTCGTCCGGCTCCAAGGTGCTGCTCGACCGCTGCGTGGAGTACGCGCGCCGCTACAACATCCCGATTCACGTACGCTCGTCCTTCTCGGGCCTCCCCGGGACGATCGTCAGCAACGACAACCCGAACCAGCCCGAAGGGGGCGAGATGGAGCAGGCCATCATCTCCGGAGTCGCCCATGACACGTCCGAGGCGAAGGTCACGGTCGTCGGCGTCCCCGACAAGCCGGGCGAGGCGGCGCGCATCTTCCGCGCCATCGCCGACGCCGAGATCAACATCGACATGGTCGTGCAGAACGTCTCCGCGGCGTCGACCGGTCTGACCGACATCTCCTTCACGCTGCCGAAGACCGAGGGCCAGAAGGCCATCGACGCGCTCGACCGGGTCAAGGAGGGCATCGGCTACGAGTCGCTCCGCTACGACGACGCGATCGGCAAGATCTCGCTGGTCGGCGCGGGCATGCGCTCCAACCCGGGGGTCACCGCGACCTTCTTCGAGGCGCTCTCCGCGGCCGGCGTCAACATCGAGCTGATCTCCACCTCGGAGATCCGCATCTCGGTGGTCACCCGCGCCGAGGACGTCAACGCGGCCGTCCAGGCCGTCCACAGCGCCTTCGGGCTGGACAGCGAGACGGACGAGGCCGTCGTGTACGGAGGCACCGGGCGATGACCCGGCGGCCGAACCTCGCCGTCGTCGGCGCCACCGGCGCGGTCGGCGAGGTGCTGCTCGGCCTGCTCTCCCTCCGCCAGGACATCTGGGGCGAGATCCGTCTCGTCGCCTCCCCGCGCTCGGCCGGCCGCAAGGCGGTCGTGCGCGGGGAGCCCGTGGAGGTGCTCCCGCTGCGGGAGGAGGCCTTCGACGGGATCGACGTCGCGCTGTTCGACGTCCCCGAGGAGATCGCCGCCCGCTGGGCGCCGATCGCGGCCGCCAAGGGTGTCGTGGTGGTCGACAACTCCGGCGCGTTCCGGCTGGACGACGCCGTTCCGCTGGTGGTGCCCGAGGTCAACGCGGCGGCTGCCCGGATGCGCTCGCGCGGCATCGTGGCGAGCCCCGACTCCACCACCCTGACCATGATCGCGGCGATCGGCGCGCTGCACGCCGAGTACGGCCTTGAGTCGCTGGTCGTCGCCTCCTACCAGGCCGCCTCGGGACTCGGCCGGGTCGGCGCGGACGCGCTGCGCACCCAGCTCGCCCAGGTGGCCGGCACCGACGTCGGCGAGCAGACCGGCGACCTGCGCGCGGTGATCGCCGACCACGGGCCGTTCGCCGCCCCGCTGGCGCTCAACGCGGTGCCCTGGACCGGGGTGCTGACGGACGGTGGCTGGTCGTCCGAGGAGCGCACGGTGCGCGACGAGTCCCGCAAGATCCTCGCGCTGCCCCGGCTGAAGGTCTCCGCCACCTGTGTGCGGATCCCGGTGGTGCGCACCCACGCGCTCGCCGTGCACGCGGTGTTCGAGCGCGAGGTCACCCAGGAGCACGCCCGGGAACTCCTGGCGGAGGCGCCCGGGGTGGTGCTGTACGACGACCCGGCGGCGGGC
The DNA here is from genome assembly GCF_042800875.1 of Kitasatospora sp. NPDC057595. NCBI lineage: Bacteria > Bacillati > Actinomycetota > Actinomycetes > Kitasatosporales > Streptomycetaceae > Kitasatospora > Kitasatospora sp. NPDC057595. The sequence continues at coordinate 104,969 of NZ_JBHVGL010000001.1, forward strand.
GAGTTCCCCACGCCGAACGACGCGGTCGGCACGGACCCGGTGTGGGTGGGGCGGCTGCGGCGGGCGCTGGACGATCCGAACGCGCTGGACCTCTTCCTCTGCGGGGACAACCTGCGCCGGGGCGCGGCGCTGAACGCGCTCCAGATCGCGGAGCTGGTGGCCGCCGAGGGCGGCGACGCGGCGCCGGACACCGACCCGGGCTGGGACACCGACCCGGTCTGACCGGGTCCGGGCCGGGACACCGACGCGGGCTGACCGGGCCCGGTGCGGACGGTGCCGGGGCTCTGCGCGGGATGTTCGCCGACTGTGCCAGGAATCCTCGCCGAATCCCCTGGGCGCCCCTTCCGTCCATGCGGAAGAATGTCCGCCGGGCTGGGCAACCATGACAGGGGATCGAGTGTCCAACGGGCGTGGCGAACGTGATGGTGGGGGCAGGGACGGGCATCTCGGCGAGAGCCGCAGTGTCGTTCCCGTCGCGTGTCCAGTGGCCTGCGGACAGGCCGGAAGATAGCCAGATGACGGCAGTCGCACCCGGCGCCGCGGACTCCGGCGCCGGTAGCACCGGCACCGCCGCCGGGACCAGCGAGGATCTGCTCACCGAGACCTATCAGGCGCACTACCGCTCTCTGCTGCGACTGGCCGCGCTGCTCCTCGACGACCTGTCGAGCTGCGAGGACGTCGTCCAGGAGGCGTTCATCCGGGTGCACGCGGCCCGGCGGCGGGTGCGCGAACCCGAGAAGACGCTGGCCTACCTGCGGCAGACCGTGGTCAACCTGTCCCGCTCGACGCTGCGGCGCAGGATCCTCGGACTGCGGTTGCTGCAGAAGCCGATGCCTGACATGGCCAGTGCAGAGGAAGGCGCCTACGATGCGCTGGAGCGTGACCAGTTGAAGGTCGCTCTGCGGGGTCTGCAACGCCGTCAGCGGGAGGTTCTGGTGCTGCGCTACTTCGTGGACATGACGGAGGCGCAGGTGGCGGAGACCCTGGGCATCTCGCTCGGTTCGGTGAAGGCGTACGGCTCACGAGGGCTTGCCGCGCTGCGGGTCCAGATGGAGGCCGGGCATGGCTGAGAACGACGGTACGGGCACGGGCGGGGGTGCCGCGTTCGGCGGGGGCGCCGCCTTCGACGGGGAGGAACCCCGTGAGCGCGAGGAGCGGCTGGTCCGGGAGCTGATGCAGCGCGCCGTGGCCGAGGTGCAGCCCGCACCCGGCGGCCTGCAGCACATCCGGCGGGCGGTGCCGCGCCGGCGGGCCGTCCGGCGCGGGGCCTGGACGGGCGCCGCCGCGGTGGTGGCCGCCGCCTCCTTCCTGATGCCGGCCCTGCACACCGCGGACCACCTCGGCCTGTCCGGTGGTCCCGGCTCGCCCGGAACCGCGAGCGGGAGCGCCTCCGCCACCGTCACGGGCACCGTCCCCGGCGGCGCCACCGGCACGCCCGAACCGCCCCCGGCCACCGACCTCGGGCTGCCGGTCGTACCGGGCATCCCGTCCGGCACCGTCGGCGGCTCGCCGAGCGCCGGCCCGAGCACCACCCGTCCCGCGCCCGGCACCGTCCCCCCGGCCGCCGCCACCACCACCGGCGGGAGCGACGCCCCGGCGCCGGCGCTGTGCACGCGCTCCGACCTCGGGCAGGGCGCCACGCAGCTCGGCGCCGCGGACGCGGAAGGGAGGATCTACGGCTCCTTCACCGTGACCAACGTGTCCGGGCGCAGCTGCCAGCTGGGCGGGCCCGGCTCGGTCACCGTCACCGGCGTCGCGACGCCGGACAGCGGCCGCGTCCGGATCGCCTTCCACACCGCAGGCGACCCGGCCACCGAGCTGCCCGCGCCCGGCCCCTCGTCCGGACCCGCGACCGGGAAGGACGCGGGGAGCGACGGCCCCGTCCTCGTACCCCGGGCCGGGTACCGGGTGGACTTCGCCTGGATCCCGGACCCGGCGGGCTGTTCGACGCCGGGAGGGACGGCCTCGCCGAGCGCCTCCACCGGGTCCGGGCAGCCGGGCACGTCGGGCGGCGGCGGGACCTCGGGCGGCGGTACGTCCGGGGGCGGCACGTCGGGCGGCGGCGGGAGTTCGGGCGGCGGTACGTCCGGGGGCGGCACCTCGGGCGGCGGGACGACGGGGGGCGGCGGGCCCGTTCCCGGCGGTACCGCGAGCACCGGACCGGGGGCGGGCCCGGGCGCGGTGCCGGGTGCGAACAGTGGTGGCGGTTCCGGCGGGACCGGCGGTGACACGGGCGGCTCGGGGAGCACGGGGGGTACGGCCTCCGGCGGCGGCTCGGCGGGCACCGGCGGCGGCGCGGCCGGCGGGGTCCAGACGAGCGGACCGATGACCTCGGCGGGCGGTACCAGCGGGGTGCCCGGGGTGGTCCCGGCGTCCGATCCCACCGCGGAGCCGACCACGCCGCCGCGTCCGAGCGCGACGACGGCGGGGACGCCCACCGGGGCGCCGAGCCCGTCGGCCACCCCGACGGCCGGCCCGAGCAGGCCCTCGACGAGCGTGACCCTGGCGTACACCCCGGCGCCGGGCAATCCGGCCGCCGCGACCGCCGTCCTGCCCGGCGCCTGCGCGGGGACGGTGTACCGGACGCTGCCGCAGCCGGTGCCGGCCGACGCCCCGGCCGGTGCGCCCCGCACTTCCCCGTCGGCGGGGTGATCTGTCGGCTGCCGGCTGCCGGTGGGCGGGGTGCGGGGTGCGGTGCGCAGGAAGTCGGCGGGTCCGACTTCCTGCTCCGGCGGTGGTGTTCGGTGCGTTCGGAGCGGGTGACGCAGGTCGACCGGTCCGCACATTTTTCGGGGGTGCGGGGGCCCTGGGGGCGGGCGAGGTGTGAGGAGTGGTTACCGTGGGGGGTGTGTACCGGTTTCTCCTCACCCCGCGCTGGCTGAGCGGCACCGCGCTGGCCGTCGCGGCCGTCGCGGTGTGCGTCTGGCTCGGCTCCTGGCAGCTCGGCCGGTTCGAGGACCGGGTCTCCTCGCACCAGGAGATCAGCCGGGCGGTGGCCGACGGCGGCGCCCCCCGGCCGCTCGACGACGTGCTCGCCGCCGACCGCCCGCAGGTCACCACCGACACCGTCGGCCGCGCCGTGACGGTCACCGGAACCTTCGAACAGGAGCACCAACTGCTCGTCCCCAACCGCGTGTTGGACGGCAAGCAGGGCTACTACGTGCTCACCCCGCTGCGCACCGCCGACGGCCGGACCGCCGCGGTCGTCCGCGGCTGGGCGGCCGGTGAACCCCCGGCCGGGGCGACCGTGCCCGCGCCGGCCGGTGAGGTGACCGTGACCGGCCGCCTCCAGGCGGGCGAGACCAGCGGCAGCGGCGGCGCCGTCGCCGGTGGCCTCCCGGACGGGCAGCTCGGCACGATCAACCGGGCCGCGCTCGTCAACAAGCTCGCCCTGGACGGCTGGTACGACGGCTGGGTGTCCACCGACACCGCGCCGGAAGGGTTCACCCCCGTGCCGACCGTGCAGCCGCAGGGCGGTGACGGGCTCTCCCTGCGCGCGTTCCAGAACCTCGGCTACACGCTGGAGTGGTTCGTCTTCGGCGGCTTCGTGGTGTTCATGTGGTTCCGCCTGGTGCGCCGCGAGGCGGAGGCGGAGCAGGACCGGGCCCTCGGGCTGGACCCGGTCCTGGACTGACAGCGGACGGCCGGTCGTCCGGCCCTCCGGTCAGCGGGTCGGCTTCGCCGGCGGAACGGCCGGAACGGCCGGCTTGGCCGGGACGGTCGGCACGCTCGGAGCCGGCGTCGGTACCGACGGTGTCGGCGCCGTGGGCGAGGGTGGGACGGTCGGCGGCGGGTTGTCGCACCGGCGGGCGCTGTTGTTGCCGTTGCCGCCGCCGTTGTTGTGGTCCGAGTCGTAGGTGTCGGTGTGGTGGCGCGTCTTGCGTCCGCTCTTCGAGCCCTTGGACCCCTTGGACCCCGTGGACCCCTTCGAGCCCGACTTGGCGAGCACCACCACGCCGCCGTCCTCCCCGGCCCGGGCCACCTCGACCGTGGTGGTGCGGAACGCCGCACTCACCACGGTCGAGGTGGCCGTCGGTGACGGGGACCACGACGGCGACGGCGAGGCGGGCGGCGGACAGGCCGCGCTCCCGCCGCCGTCACCGCCGTCCTGGCCCGAGCAGCCGGTGAGCACCAGCACCCCGGCCACCCCCGCCCCCACGATCGTCAGCAGGCGCCTCACCCCGTACCCCCCCGTTCCCGCGTCCCCTACGGCCGCGCGTCCGCCCGATTCTCGCCCACCGCCGCACCGCCGAGGTGCCGGCGGACGAACTCGATCTCCAGCCGCAGCTGCTTGATCCGCTCGTCCACGACCAGCGACCCGTGCCCGGCGTCGTACCGGTACACCTCGTGCGGCTTGCCGAGCTGCTCCAGCCGCTCGACGTAGTTGTCGATCTGCTTGATCGGGCAGCGCGGGTCGTTCACCCCGGCGCTGATGTACACCGGCACCCGCACCTGATCGACGTACGTCAGCGGCGAGGAGGCCGTCCAGCGCTCGGGCACCTCCTCCGGCGTGCCGCCGAAGAGCGTGCGGTCGATCGCCTTCAGCGCCTCCATCTCGTCCTCGTACGCCGTCAGGTAGTCCGCGACCGGCACGGCGGCGACGCCGAGGCTCCACAGCTCCGGCTGCGTGCCGAGGCCGAGCAGCGTGAGGTAGCCGCCCCAGGAGCCGCCGGACAGCACCAGCCGCTCCGGATCGGCCAGCCCGCTCGCCACCGCCCACTCGCGCACGGCGGCGATGTCCTCCAGCTCGATCAGCCCGACCCGCTCGCGCAGCGCGTCCGTCCAGGCCTGGCCGTAGCCGGTGGAACCGCGGTAGTTGACCCGGACCACCGCGAAGCCGTGGTCCAGCCAGGCGGCCGGTCCGGCGGCGAAGGAGTCGCTGTCGTGGTGGGTCGGGCCGCCGTGGACCTCGAACACGGTCGGGAACGGTCCCTCGCCCGCTCCGGCGCCGGCCGGCCGCTGGACCAGCGCGTGCACCCGCCCGCCGGGCCCGTCCACCCAGACGTCCTCGACCGGCACCGAGCCGGGCGGGACGGCGCCGGGCGCGCGCAGCACCACGGTGCCGGCGGTGGACCGCACGGCCGACGGCTCGGCGGCGGAGGACCAGAGGAACTCCACGGTGCCGTCCGGGCGCGGGGTGGCGCCGCCGACGGTGCCGCGCGGGGTGTCCAGCCGGGTGAGCACGCCCTCGTCCAGCGCGTACGAGAACAGCTCGCTGCGCGCCTCGTACTCGTGCTCGATCAGCAGCGTGCGGGCGTCGGGCCGCCACTGGGCGGAGAGGTCGCCGGGCAGCTCGCGGCCCTGCTCGTCGCGCAGCCGCAGCGCCGTCTCGGTGCCGGTCGCGACGTCCCAGATGATCGGCTCCCAGCGGCCGGTGCGCTGGTGGGCGACCAGCAGCCGGGTGTCGCCGTCGAGCGGCGCGAAGCCCAGGCAGGCCACCCCGTGCGGCTCGTCGTGGCCGGTGACCTCGTCCAGCTCGGCCACGGTGGTGACGTCGGCGCCCTCGGCGGGCAGCCGGACGACCCGGATCGCGCCGTGCATGGCGTCGCCGTGCTCGGTGTGGTCGATGGCCAGCAGGGTGCCGTCGTGGCTGAGGTCGCCGACGCCGCCGTACTCGGCGTGCCGGTAGATCTCGACGGCCTGCGCCGCACCGGGGCGGCGCAGGTGCAGGGTGGTGCCGCCGTCGTCGGTGGAGCGGCCGACCACCACGTGCCGTCCCGGCCCAGGGCCAGGCCCGCCTCGTAGGACGGGGCGAGGCCGGGGACGGCCTCCTCGTCGGGGCCGTCGGCGCCCTCGGGGCGGCCGGCGAAGGGCTGACGGCGCCAGATGCCGAACTCGTCGCCGTCGCTGTCGTCGAACCACCAGATCCACTCGCCGTCGGGGGACAGCTCGGCGTCGGTGGTGCCATTGGGGCGGTCGGTGACCCGCCGGTGGGTGTCGGTGGCGCGGTCCCAGGCGTAGACCTCGTAGGTGCCGCTGGCGTTGGACACGTACAGCGCCCGCTCGGGGGCGTCCTCCGCCCAGTCCGGCAGGGAGACCCGTGCCGCCCTGAACCGCTGCTCCCACGCCGGTACGGCGCTCTTCTCCTCGCTCATCCACCCATCCAACCCGATCGGGGGGAGGAAACGGAACGGGAGGGCGGAAGGGAAGCGGAAGGGAGAGGGGACGCTCCGCGATGCGACCCCCACCCTCCCGCGCCCAGTGGCTCACCCCGTGCGGCGCGGCAGCAGCTGGACCAGGCCCGCGAGCAGCACCTCCAGCACCGCCAGCGCCGCGAGGCTGCGCCCGAACGCGGTGGCCGGGTTGTCGGCGGCGTAGTACAGGATGCCGATCAGTGCGACCCCGAGCGCCCCCGCCACCTGCTGGACGGTGGCCACCAGGCCCGCCGCCGAGCCGGCCAGCCGCGGTTCGACGACCGCCAGCACCGCGGACGTCACCGGGGCGATCACCAGGCCCATCCCGAGCCCGTCCACGAACAGGCCGGGCGCCAGCCACCAGACGCTGCCGGTGGTGCCCGTGGCGTGCACCGCGAGCCCGAGCAGGCCCAGCCCGGCGGCCATCAGCAGCCCGCCGAGCGCGATCGTCTGCCGGCCCAGCCGGGCGGTGACGCGGTGCACGGCGGTGGAGGTCACCAGGTAGCCGAGGCCGATCGCGGTGAAGACCAGGCCCGCGCCGAGCGCGTCCAGGCCGCGGCCCGGCTGGAGGTAGAGCGCGAGCACCAGGAAGAACGACCCCTGGCCGAGCGAGAAGGCCAGCTGCGCGAGCAGGCCGGTGGTGAACGCGCGGCCGGCGAACAGCCGGGTGTCCAGGAGCGGTGAGCGGCCCGCCAGGCCGCTTTGGTGCTGGTGGACGGCGAAGAGCGCGAGCAGGGCGATCGAGGCGCCCAGGCAGAGCCAGGTCCACAGCGGCCAGCCGGCCCCGGGGCCCTGGATCAGCGGCAGCACCAGGCCGGTCAGCGCGACGGTGACCAGCGCGACACCCACCGGGTCCAGGCCCGGCCGGTGCGGGGCGCGCGACTCGGGCAGGCAGCGCCGCACCAGCGCCAGGGCGGCCAGGCCGACCGGCAGGTTGAGCAGAAAGCAGCTGCGCCAGTCCAGGCCGAACAGGTCGGCGCGGATCAGCACCCCGCCGATCAGCTGGCCGAAGACGGCGCCGATCCCCATGGTCAGCCCGTACATCGAGAACGCCCGGGCCTGCGCGGCGCCGCTGTACGCCGTCCGCAGGATCGCCAGCACCTGCGGGCTCATCAGCGCCGCCGCCAGTCCCTGGGCCACCCGGGCGGCGACCAGCGCGTCCGCGGTCGGCGCCAGGCCGCAGGCCGCCGAGGCCAGGGTGAACAGGGACAGGCCGAGTCCGAACAGCCGGCGCCGGCCGTAGCGGTCGCCGAGCCGGCCGGCGGTGATCAGTCCGGCGGCGAAGGCGAGGCCGAAGCCGGCGACCACCCATTGCACGGCGGCCGGTCCGGCCCGTAGGTCGTTCTGGAGGGAGGGGATGGCGACGTTGACGACGAAGACGTCGAGGGCGGTCATGAAGGTCGCGGTCAGGAGGACCGGCAGCAGACCGCGCGGGGCGGGGGCGGCCGATGTCGTGCGGGCGGTCGGACGGGCGGTGAGCGTCCTGGACAACTCTTCGTCTCCTGGGGCAGATCGGGGGAGCGGCGGGAACGGGCGGTGGGGCGCCCGCCCCCGCCGGCCGGAGGGGGCGGTGTCGACCTCAGGCGCCCGGGACGCGGTCGAGGAAGCCGTACACCGAGGCGATCCGGCCCGCCGCGTCGGCGACCAGCACGTCGAAGCCGATGACCAGCGGCTCCTCGCCGGCCGGGCCGAGGTTCCACGTGAAACGTGCGATGTCGTGGTGGGCGTCGACCGGGCCGAGGGTGAACACCAGGCCGGGGAACTGCGCCTGGGCGGCGCCGATCAGCGCGTCGACGGCCTCGCGGCCGGAAACGGCGGCCAGCGGGTCGGTGTAGCTGCCGTCCTCGGCCCAGGCGTCGTCGACCAGCTTCCGGCGGGCGGCCGGGTCGGTCTCGTTCCAGGCGGCGAGGTAGCGGGCGGCGAGCTGCCGGAGGTCGGTCGGCTGGGTGTCGGTCATGGTCTTCTCCCTTGTCCGGTAGGGCTGTTGGCGGGCCGTTCCCGCTGGTCAAGACGGTACGGGCGGCGGGCGGCGGGCGAATCCGTCACGGATAGGTAGGGGTGTACGTAGGTCACCGCCAGTAGGGTCGGGCGTATCGGGAGGGAGACCGGGTGCTGTACGGACGGGAACGGGAGCGGGCCGCCGTCGACGCGCTGCTCGACGGGGCGCGGGACGGCCGCAGCGGGGTGCTGGTGCTGCGCGGCGAGCCGGGGATCGGCAAGACGGCGCTGCTGGAGCACGCGGTGGCGACGGCCGGGGACGGCGTCCGGGTGATCAGGGCGACCGGCGTCGAGTACGAGGCCGAACTCCCCTTCGCGGGCCTCAGCCAGCTGCTGGCACCGGGGCTCGACCGGCTGGAGGCCCTGCCCGGGCCGCAACGGCGGTCGCTGGAGGGCGTGTTCGGTCTCGGGGAGGCGGCCGGTGGTGCGGACCGGTTGCTCACCGGGCTGGCCACGCTCGGGCTGCTGGCGGAACTCGCCGTCGAGCAGCCGCTGTTGTGCGTCGTCGACGATCTGCAGTGGCTGGACCCGTCCTCGCTGGACGCGCTGCTGATCGCGGCCCGCCGGCTCCAGGCGGAGGGCGTCGCGCTGCTGCTCGCCGCCCGGGACGCGGGGGCCGGGGCCGAGGTGCTGCCGCTCGCCGGGCTCCCGGAGCTGCGGCTGAACGGGCTCGCCGAGGCGGACGCCGTCCGGCTGCTCGCCGACCGCGCGGGCGGGGCGCTGCCCGAACCGGCCCGCCGACGGCTGCTCGACGAGGCGGCGGGCAACCCCCTGGCGCTCGTCGAACTCCCCTGGATGGAGGCGGACTGCGCGTCCGGAGGGCTGGCGCTCACCAGTCGGCTGCTGATGGCCTTCCACGGCCAGGTGACCGGACTGCCGGCGGCCACCCAGGCGCTGCTCCTGGTCGCCGCGGCCGAGGAGAACGGCGAGCTGGACGTCGTGCTGGCCGCAGCCGCCGTGCTCGGGGTGGACGCCGGGGCGCTCGCTCCCGCCGAACGGGTCCGGCTGATCACCGTCAGCGCCGCGCGCAGGCTCGTCTTCCGGCATCCGCTGCTGCGTGCCTCCGTCCTCCAACGCACACCCCTGCAACAGCGGTTGGAGGTTCACCGGGCGATCGGCGAGGTCCTGGAGGAGGGCGACCGGCGTACCTGGCACCTCGCACTGGCCGCCACCGCGCCCGACGCCGACCTCGCCGACGCCCTGGAGCTCACCGCCCAACGGGCCGAGGCGCGCGGTGCGCACGGCGGCGCGGCGGCCGCCTATGAGCGTGCCGCCGGGCTCACCCCGGACCACGACGGTGCCACTCGCCGGCTGGTACTGGCGGCCGAAGCAGCCACTCAGGAAGGGAAGTTGGCGCAGGCGGAGGCGCTGGCGGACCGGGCCGGGCCGCGCACCGACAGTGTCTTCGCGCACGCCCTGCTCGACCAGGTCCGGGCGGTCGCGCACTTCTGGCGCGGCGCCTACCCGGCCGCGTACCGGCTACTGCTGGACGCCGCCGCCACCGACATCGAGCCCGCCTACGCGGCGCGGATGCTGCTCCAGGCCTTCCATGCCGCCTGGTACGTCGGCGAGGAGCCGGTGGCCACCGTGCTGGACCGGCTGGCCGCCCTCCCGCTCGGCCCCGACGAGCCGCTCGCCCCGCTGGCCCGGGACCTGCCGGCCGCCGTGCTGCCGGCCCTGGGGCGTCCCGCCGCCGGGCCGGTGCCCGACGTGCGGACGACCGCCGAGGCGGCGCGGAAGGCGGGGGCGGAGAGCCCGGTCGACCTGGTGCAGCTGTGCGGCGCGGCGCTCGTCCTCGGGCGCGACCACGAGACGCTGGAGCTGGCGGCGGAGCTGGTCGCGGAGGCCCGGGCCAAGGGGACGGTGGGGGTGCTGCCCACGCTCCAGTTCTTCCTGGCCGAGGCCGAGCTGTTCCACGGGCGGCACCGCGATGCGGAAGTCACGGCGGCGGAGGGGTACGCGCTCGCCCGGGACACCGGACAGCACCAGTGGACCAGCCAACTCGCCGGGATGCTGGCGTGTTTGGCGGCTCTGGGTGGTGCCGACGAGCGGTGTGTGGAGCTGGCCGGCGACGCCCTGGTCTCCGGCTCGTCCGCGTCCGCTGCCGGTGAGCCCTGGGCGCAGTGGGCGCTCGCGCTGCTGGACCTCGGCCGCGGCCGCGCGGCGTCCGCCGCCGACCGGCTGCACGCGCTCACCACCGGGCCCTACCGGCACCACATCGGCGCCACCCGGGCGGTGGCCGACCTCGTCGAGGCGGCCGTCCGGCTGGGCGAGCCGGAGCGGGCGGCGGAGCCGTACGAGCGCTTCGCGCGCTGGGCGGGCGCGGCGGGGACGCCGTGGGCGGAGGCGGTACGGTTGCGCTGCCAGGCACTGCTGGGGCCGGACGAGTTGGCCGAGTCCGCGTACCGGGGGGCGCTGGAACTGCACGAGGGCACCCAGCGCCCGTTCGAGCAGGCGCGGACGGCGCTGCTGTACGGGGAGTGGCTGCGGCGGGGGCGGCGGCGGACGGATGCGAGGCCGCACCTGAGCGCGGCGCTGGAGACCTTCGAGCGGCTGGGCGCGGCGCCGTGGGCGGACCGGGCGCGGGGGGAGCTGACCGCCACCGGCACGGCGGCCCCGACGGCGCCGGCCGTTCCGGCGGGGGCGCTGGCGGTGCTCACCCCGCAGGAGTTGCAGATCGCCCGGCTGGCGGCGCAGGGGCTCACCAACCGGGACATCGCGGCGCAGCTCTTCCTCAGCCCGAGGACGGTGGGGCACCACCTGTACAAGGCGTACCCGAAGCTGGGGATCGCCTCGCGGACGGAGCTGGTGGCGCTGTTCTGAGGGGACGGGGACGGATTACGCTCGGCTGTGGGTCAAAGCCCTATGTCGAGACGACCGTTGGAAGGAGTTGGGAGCGCATGCAGCACATCGACCTTGCCAACGCTCGGTGGCGTAGGAGTACGTACAGCAGCAACGGGGGCGACTGCGTCGAGGTCGCTCCGGACTTCCCCGGTGTTGTCCCCGTCCGTGATTCCAAGGACCCGTCCGGTCCCGCGCTCGTCTTCCCCTCCACTGCGTTCGCCGCGTTCGTCGCCGCCGTTCGGGCCGGAGAGTTCGGAACCGTCTGACCGCTACCCGGACGCGATGGCCCTGACCGACGCATCGGTCAGGGCCATCGGCGGTTCAGCGCGAACGTCGGCGTCAGGGACCGCCGCGCGGACGGGGCTATTCGGCGGGGGTGCCGCGGAGGAGGAAGGGGAGGTGGGTGCCGTTGGTGAGGGCGGTGAGGGCTTGGGTGGTGCGGCGGTGCTGGTCGGGGGCCATGGCGTCGGGGAGTTGGTGGGGGTGGAGCCAGTGGACGGCGGTGATGGTGGCGGGGGGTCGGTGGCGGGCGACGATCGTTTCCTGGGCGCCGGTGAGGTGGCCGCCCCAGTAGACGAAGTTGATGCCTTCGGGGAGGAGTTGGGCGTCGACGTAGTCGGTGGCGAGGATGTGGCGCAGGGGGAGGACGAGTCCGGTTTCGGTTTCGGTGTGGCGGCGGGCGGCGAGGTGGGGGAGTTCGTTGGCTTCGGCGCTGCCGCCGGGGAGCATGAGGCCGGACTTGTAGGCGGTGGCGATCAGGAGGACGGCGCCGTCGCGGTTGAGGATGAGGGCCTGGTGGCCGAGGCGTCGGCGGGGCGGGGTGGTGAGGATGGCGGGGAGGTGGTGAAGCATGTGGTGCTCCTGTTGGGCGAGAGCCGGGTGAAGCAGGCAGGCAGTCCGGCGGAGATTCCGGTGGTGAGGATCAGCCCGAAGATGAGGAGTTGGGGCGCGAGGGGCCCGTCGTGGATGGGCCAGCAGGCGGCCGTGGCGGCGAGGGCGGAGAGGGTGGCGACGCCGAGGACGGCGGCGAGCAGCTTCACGCCACGTCGGCGGTGCGCGGCCGGCTGGGGTGCTGGACGGTGACGAAGCGGGGCTCGGTGAGGGCCTGGACGTGTTCGGGCTTGGTGGTCCACTCGCAGCCGCCGGCCTCGGGGCGGAGGTAGACCAGTCCGGCGAGGGTGTCCATGTAGACGGCTTCGACGGGCTTGCCGGAGAAGTCCCGGTGCCCGAGGTCTCGGACGACCTCGCCGATGTGGGGCTGGTAGGTGGGGGTCGAATTCTTTCGCGACATGACGGTCGCTCCCTTCCGTAGTCGGTTCACTACCCGGGGCGACTCACTGTGGCGTACAGTCGGAGTGGTCTTCAACGTGTCAGGCGTGCTCGAATAGTTAGGGCGCTGGTTCGTGAACAAGGTTGAGCTGGACCCGGATTCGTCTCCCGCAGCTGCGTTCGGTGCCTTTCTCCGCACGTCGCGCGAGTCCCGAGGGTGGACCCAGGACGAAGTGGCAGAGGCGACGGGCTATTCGGCAACGCATATCTCGGCAGTGGAAACCGGCCGCCGTCCTCCAACCACTCGTCTGGCTCTGAGACTTGACCTCGCGTTTGGAACGGATGGCGTGTTCAAGCGGCGGGCCGGCGACGTGAAGTACTCGGCGTTGCTGGAGGGATTTCCGGAGTACGTGACCCACGAGCGGCGTGCGGTCGAACTCAGGCTTTTCGATCTCGGCATCGTGCCGGGACTGCTCCAGACCAAGGAGTACGCGGCGGCCATCGCCACTGGGGCGGTTCGCCGGGGGAGTATCACGCCGGAGCAGGCCGACGAGCGAGTGAAGGTCCTGGCCAGCCGCCAGGCCCAACTGCGCCGTGAGCCTGCACCGTTGGTCCACGTGGTCATGGACGAGAGCTGCATCCGCCGGCCGGTCGGCGGCCCGGCCGTGATGGCCGCACAGCTGGACCACCTGGTGGCGTTTGGCGAGCTGCCGAACACCGTGCTCCAGGTGGCCCCGTACGCCATAGGCGAGGACCGCTCGTTCGACCTGCCGGTGAACGTGCTGACGCTTCCCAACCGCGCTCTTATGTCCTACGCGGAGTCCGCCCAGCAGGGGCACCTGGAGCGGGACAGCGACGCGGTGCTACCGGTGCTGACGTCCTACTATCAGCTACAGGCCCTCGCGCTCTCCCAGGCTGAGTCCGTGGCCTTGATCCGCCAGTTAAGGAAGGAACTCCCGTGACCGCCGATCCTCAGTGGTTCAAGTCCTCGTACAGCAGCAACGGCGGCAATTGCGTCGAGGTCGCACGGAACCTCCTCGCCGAGGGCGTCGTGCCCGTTCGCGACTCCAAGGACCCCCGGGGCGCCGTCCTGGTCTTTCCGCCCTCCGAGTTCGCCGCGTTCGTCACCGCCGTCCAGGCCGGCGAGTTCAGCGCCATCTGAACCACCGCCCGATGGCCCTGACCGAACACATCGGTCAGGGCCATCGTCGCTGAATGACCGGTTCTGGGGATTCACTCGGCTTCTCGGCGGCCCTACCGTTGAGACCCTGACTGGCCGCCGTGTACCTCGGGGCGCTTGCCAGGTCGACAGCCTGTTAAGAAGGAGCTTGGACGCCATGCACGTTGACCTGTCCGGAGCCAAGTGGCGCAAGAGCTCACACAGCAATGGCGGGGGCGGGTGCATCGAGGTCGCCGACGGCTACACCGGCGTCATGCCCGTCCGCGACTCCAAGGACCCCCAGGGCCCGTCCCTCCTCTTCCCCGCCGACGCCTGGCGCTCCTTCGTCGCCGCCGTCCAGGCCGGCGAGTTCGGCACCATCTGAACCACCGCCCGACGATGGGCCTCGACCGGCATCCGGTTTCCTGCCAAGTCCTTCTGTTCAACTGCTGAGCCTCGGATCCTCGACATGTGCGCTCGTATCGCCACTACCCGTGGCACCGACTTCCCGTCGTCTGTGTACGGGACTCGGCGGTAAGGTCGCGGGCATGTGGGAGGGAATAGACGCGGTTGACTGGGCGGCGCTGGCGCACAACTACGGGTCCGCCGAGGACGTGCCCGACCTCTTGCGTCGGTGTGCGGGGCCGGATCCGGACGATGCCGTCGACGCGGCGTTCGACGTACTCAACCTGCTCTTCCACCAGGGCGGTTGGATCTGCTCGGCGGCACCTGCCGCGCTTCCTTCGCTGTTGCGGCTGGCCGCGAGTCCGGTCGTCCCGCTCCCCAGCCGCCGCGTGGTGCTGGAGCTGGTGTCGAGGCTGGCGGCCGAGGCCGGTCGGGTGGAGGAGGGGCTCCTCGACCCCGGCTGGCGGCCGGCGTGGGAACAGGCCCTTCCGAAGGTGCTGGTCCTGCTCACTGATCCCGCCTCGGAGATCCGGCGGGACTCAGCTCACCTGCTCGGGGTCTGCGAGAGCCCCGGTGATCTCGTCCTGCCGGCACTTGTGCGGTGCTGGCAGGCGGAGGCCGATCCGGCGACCCGTCTCGACGTGGTCCTCGCGCTCGGCAAGGCGGTGGGACGGGCGCCGGCTGGACCGCGCGCCACTGAGGTCCTGAAGGTACTCCGCGGGCTGCTCGACGCCCCGGACGCGCAGACCCGCCTGGCGGCGGTGCACGCGCTCGCCCCGGCCGACCCGGATCTTGCCGTCCAACAGGTCGGCGTCCTGCTGGAAGCGGTCCGGGACCCGAGCGTCGAACTGTGGCGGCACACCAGCTCGGTCGAGGGCGACGTCCAGCGTGTCCACCGCTGGACGGCGGCGCTGTTCACCGGGCCGTCCCCCACCTTCACGCTCGGACTGCTGAGGGACCACCCCGACGTCGACCAGCGGGTCGGCGCACTGGCCCAGGCGGGCGGGTTGCTGGCGCAGTGGCGTTCGGTGAGCACCGGCCTCCTGCCCGTCCTCGCCGCGCGGCTGGACGATCCCGCCCCCGAGGTCCGGTTCCGGGCGGCCGAGCTGCTCGCCTGCCTCGGCCCGGCTGCCGTGGCCCACGCCGACAAGGTCGCCGTCCTGCTCGACGACACCGCCGCGCGGGACACCCGTAACCGGGAGACTCCTGCCGAGGCCGCCTTGTGGGCGCTGGCCCGGATGAACGATCCGCGCTGCGTGCCGGGCCTGATCGAGCTGATGGCAGACACACGATCGGGCTTCGCCAAGGGCTCCGCTCACTATCCCGACACCGCCGGCCTGCACCATGTCGTCCTCCCCTCGATCCACGAGGTTCTGGGCCGCCTCGCCGACCATGCCGAGCTGCTCCTGCCGACGATCGGCACACAACTCGGTGCCGTCACAGATGATCACGCGCTCAACGGCCTCTGCCGGGTACTCGCGGGCTGGGGTCCCGCTGCGGAGGCAGTGGTTCCCCAGCTGCTCGGCCTCTTGGAGAACGACCGGACCTGGGCAGCGGCAGCAGACGCGCTGGCGGGAACAGGGGTGGCGGGGAGCCCTGCACAAGACCTGCTGCTGGCCCGATCGAACAGCGGCGAAGCACGCGCGGCCTGGGCCTACTGGAAGGTCTGCGGCGATCCCGGACCGGCCCTGGAAGCGCTTGGGCGCGCTGACTCCGAAGGGGGCATCGCGCGTCCCTCCCTGCGCATGATCGCTGACCTCGGCCCTCATGCCGCCCGCTACGCGGACCGGCTCCGGGCTCTGGCCGCCGACAACGACCGCTGGACCCGGGTCGAGGCGGCGTACGCGCTCTGGGCCGCGACCGGCGATGTCGAGATCAGTGTCCCGGCCATGACGAGTGCCGTTCAGGAGCTGCCCGACGGCACCTGTCTCCCCGTCATGCTCCCCGCCGTTCGTCACCTGGCCCAGGTCGGCCACGCTGCCCTACCTGCCGCGCAGCTCCTCCGCGGTGTGCCGGCCCGTGATCAGCGGCTCCGAAGTAATGGCGGCTGGCGGGGTTTCACCCAGGACGAAGCCATCCGCGCCGCGCTCGAAGAGCTGCTTGCCGCTTGTGGCTGACCGGCCGTAACCACCATCTGAAGCTCGGCCCTGCCGCATAGCCGGGCCTGCCCAGTAGTCCACGAGATCGCGTCGGCCCGCTCTACGCCAGGGCACTCCGCGCGCCGAGAGGAACGTCAGGAACGGGCGGATGTCGGTCCCGTCGTTTCGTCTCGTCTCCCTCTCCAGGCTGCGGAACTGGGCGGAACGGACGAACTCCAGGAGACCGGGGTCCACTGATCATCAGGGAAGTGCTGTCGAGGCCCATCCGTCATCCCTGTCGGGACTGGCAGCGTCCCTCATTCATCGACCGAGCATCAGAAGTGTTTGCTGCGAGAGGAGATAGCTTCCGGGTTAGTATGACGATGTGGTCACCGTCTGGTCGCCGTTCCGCGCACGACGCGTCCGCCCCCATGGGGTGGTGACGCGTCTGCTCTGCCTGGGGGCGCTGCTGGTGGCCGTGTTCGCGGCGCACGGGCTCAGCCCGGAGGGCGGGGCCGGCCACGCTGCTCAGGTGCAGGCGGTCCCGGGGGTTCACCAGGGATCCGTGGAGCCGACGCACCACGAAGGACAACAAGGCCAGGGTGATGCCCACCACCCGGGCGCCGAGTGCCTCTCCGGGAAGCCGGAGGACGGGCCTTCCGCCGAAACAGTGACGCCGGTGCCGGTGGTACCGGTCACGACGGGCGACGAGCCGGCGCCGTCCCCTGCGGCACCGCCCACGGGCGGGCACGCGCCCGAACCTCCGCATCAGGTCGCGAATCTGAGGGTTTAGCCGACCCAGGCGCCGGCGTGCCCCAGTGCACCCCCGCGCCTCCGTCGGCATCCCAATCCCACCGCTACCGATCGCCGCTGCCCTCGCGCAGCCGCGCGGAGTCCCGCCATGCCCACTCGGCTCCTGGCCCTTCTCCTGAGCTTGCTCCCCCTGCTCGCCGTCGACTGCGGCCGGCAGCACACCGGCGCCCCCGCCGCCGTCCGATCGCACGGGACGTCCGCCGCGGAAGCGCAGACGGCCCCGCACTGCGACAGCCCGACGGCCGAGGCGGGGACGTCCCGGAACGCGCGCCCCACCGTGCCCGTCCCGACGCCCGCCCCCGCTCCCGCCGACGACGGTGGCGCCGCAGACCCGCCCGTGACCCGCCCAGAGGGTCCTGCGGGTACCACCCCCACCCCCGGCCCGAGAGGCCCGCTGCTCGTCACCGGTCGGTGGCGGATATAGGAGTCCCGTGGTCATCACGCGCCCCGCTTCCGCCAACCCATCGACAGGAAACGAGACATGACCTCGATCACCACCCCGGACGACCGATCCGCCCTCACCGGCCTGGTCGGCAACACCCCGCTGCTGCACATCGGCGAGCCGCTCGCACCGTCGGGCCGCGGCTTCTGGGCCAAACTGGAGGGCTTCAACCCCGGCGGCATCAAGGACCGGCCCGGGTTGCACATGGTCGAACGTGCCATCACTCGTGGCGAGTTGCAGCCCGGCGGCCGGATCATCGAGTCCACCAGCGGCACCCTCGGCCTGGGCCTGACGCTCGCCGGAATGGTGTACCGGCACCCGGTGACCCTGGTCACCGACCCCGGGCTCGAACCCTCCATGACCAGGCTGCTCACCGCCTACGGCGCCGAGATCGACATGGTGGCCACCCCGCACCCGCGGGGCGGCTGGCAGCAGGCCCGGCGCGACCGGGTCACCGAACTCCTCGCCCAGCACCCCGGATCCTGGTGCCCGGACCAGTACAACAACCCCGACAACACCACCGCCTACACCCCGCTCGCGCTCGAACTCGCCGCCCAGCTACGGCACATCGACGTGCTGGTGTGCAGCGTCGGAACCGGCGGTCACTCCGCCGGGATCTCCCGCGTGCTGCGCGGGCTCTACCCCGGCCTGCGGGTGGTCGGCGTGGACACCATCGGCTCGACGATCTTCGGCCAGCCCGCCCGCCCCCGGTTGATGCGCGGCCTCGGCTCCAGCATCCTGCCGCGCAACGTCGCCTACGACAGCTTCGACGAGGTCCACTGGGTCGCCCCCGCCGAGGCCGTCTGGACCTGCCGCCGCCTCGCGGCCTCGTACTACGCCACCGGCGGCTGGAGCGTGGGCGCGGTCGCCCTGGTGGCCGGCTGGCTGGCCCGGACGCACCCCGCCGGTACCCGCATCGCGGCGGTCTTCCCGGACGGGCCGCAGCGCTACCTCGGCACCGTGTACGACGACGAGTACTGCGCCGCCCACGACCTGCTCGACCGGCCCCCGGCCGACGAGCCGGACGAGATCGCCCACCCCGAGGACAAGGAGGTCACCCGCTGGACCAGGTGCGCCACGGTCGTCGACCCGCTGGCCGTGGGGGAGCCCGAGTGACCGGCGTGCTCGCCCAGTTCAGGGGGTACGAGCGCAGCGTCCGGCTGTTGATGGTGAACCAGTTCACCATCAACCTCGGCTTCTACATGCTGATGCCCTACCTGGCCGCGCACCTCTCCGGGACGCTCGGCATGGCCGGCTGGACGGTCGGACTCGTGCTCGGCATACGGAACTTCACCCAGCAGGGCATGTTCCTGGTCGGCGGCACCCTCGCCGACCGGCTCGGCTACAAGCCGCTGATCGTCGCCGGCTGCCTGCTGCGCACGGTGGGCTTCGCCGCGCTCGGAGTGTCCGCCTCGCTGCCCGCGCTGATCGCGGCGTCGGCGGCGACCGGACTGGCCGGGGCGCTGTTCAACCCGGCGGTGCGCGCCTACCTGGCGCGGGACGCCGGTGAGCGACGGGTGACGGCCTTCGCGCTGTTCAACGTGTTCTACCAGGCGGGCATCCTGCTCGGCCCGCTGGTCGGCATGGCGCTCACGGCGGTGGACTTCCGGACCACCTGCCTGGTCGCCGCCGGGGTGTTCGCGGTGCTGAGCGTGGTGCAGATCCGCTCACTGCCCGCCCGGCGCGGTGCCGAGCCGGCCGGCGGGCCGGAGAGGGCGGGGGTGCTCGCGCAGTGGCGGGGGGTGCTGGCCAACCGGCCGTTCCTGCTCTTCGCCGGCGCGATGACCGGTGCGTACGTGCTCTCGTTCCAGGTGTACCTCGCGCTGCCGCTGGAGGTCCGGCGGCTGGGCGGGGACGGCGGCGGCGGGACGGCGGCCACGGCGCTGCTGTTCGTGGTCTCCGGGCTGGGCACGGTCCTGCTGCAGACCCGGGTCACCGCCTGGTGCCGGCGCCGGATCGCTCCGGGCGCGGCGCCGGCCCTGGGGCTCGTCGCCATGGGCGCGGCGTTCGTCCCGCTGCTCGTGACCTCGGGGCTCCCCGCACCCGGGTCGGGCGCCGGGCGGTGGGCGCTGGCCGTCGGACCGCCGGCCCTGGCGGCGCTGCTGCTGGCGCTGGGAACGATGGTCGCGTACCCGTTCGAGATGGACACGGTGGTCAGACTCTCCGGGGACCGCCTGGTCGCCACCCACTACGGGCTCTACAACACCGTCTGCGGCATCGGCATCACGCTCGGGAACCTGCTGACCGGTGCGGCCCTCGACGCCGCCCGCTCGGCGGGCCTGGCCGTCCTGCCCTGGCTCGCGCTCACCGTCCTCGGCCTGCTCTGCGCGGCGGCCCTGCACGCCCTCCACCGCACCGGCCGGCTCAACGGGCCCGCGGTGGTTCCCGGGTAGCCGCAAGGGCGCCGCCGGTCGACGGGCCGGCGGCGCCCCCGTCGCGCGATCGGTCCTGCCGTCCGTCCTGCCGCGAGAGCGACGGGGCCCTTGCCGTCACCGGTCGGCGGGCAGCACCGTCCAGGCCGGCTCCAGGGGCAGCAGATGGCCGGTCAGCGCCTGCAGGTCGTCCGTGACCGCCGCGCGCTCCCGCAGGGCGGGGAAGTGCTCGGTGACGTACCGCTCGTGGGCGGCGGCGCCGGACCACAGGGTGGTGACCAGGTGGCGTCGCGGGTCCAGCCGGGTGACGACGCCGCCCAGCATGCCCCCGGCCGCTGCCATGCCGGGCGCCCACACCTCGCGCTGCACGTCCAGGAAGTGCTCCGTCCGCCCGGGGCGGACCTGGCAGTCGGCGACCCGCAGCAGGGCGGCGGTTCCGAGCGCACGGGCCAGGTCCGCCGCGTCACCGGCCATCTCCAGGACGACCTCACCCGCGGCCACCTCGATCGCCGCGTACGTCCCGCCCTGGCCGCTCGCCGCGACCACCGCGTCGTGCCGCTCCCGGATGAACCGCCCGTACGCCTCCTCGTCGGCCCACAGGCCCAGGACCCGCGCGCACCCGCCGTCCCAGCCGCCCACCTGCCCGACCAGCCCGGGCTGGTCCCCGATCGCCGCCCAGGCCCGCTGAGCGTCGGAGAACCGCCCCCGCCCGCCCTCCGGCACCTCGCAATCGATCCACTTGCCCCACATGCGCATCTGTCCTTCCCACAGACGACGGAGTAGGAAGTCGGACCGGCCGACTTCCTACTCCGTAACGAAGAACGTGCCTCACGGGGCTCCGGCGCGCCAACGGGCCAGTGCGGTGGTGCCGCGCGCGAGCGGGGACGGCGGCGGGGGCGGCGGGGTCGGGGCCGTCATCGGGTGGCCAGGGCGTGCTGGATCTCCGGCAGGGAACGGTTCTTGGTCTCGGGGACGCGGCGGGCGACGAACAGGACGGCGGTGAGCGAGACGGCGGCGAAGAACCAGAAGACCCAGCGCTCGCCGATCGCGTCGGCCGTGGGGAGGAAGGCTTGGCCGACGACGAAGTTGGCGGCCCAGTTGACCAGGGCGCAGAGGCCAGTGCCCCGGGCGCGGGACTCGGGCGGGAAGATCTCGGCGGCGAGGATCCAGAAGACCGGCCCGAGGCCGATGGCGAAGGCGCCGACGTAGGAGGTCATGGCGATCAGGGCGACGGCGTTGCCGACCGGGCCAGGGTGGGTGGGGCCGAGGACGATGCCGAGGGCGGTGAGGGAGAGGGCCATGCCGGCCAGGGAGCAGAGCAGCAGGGGGCGGCGGCCGACGCGGTCGATCAGGGGGATGGCGGCGACGGTGAGCAGGACGTTCACCGTGCCGATCGCGACGGAGTAGCCGATCGAGCTGGTGGCGGGCAGCCCGGCGCGGGCCATGATGCTGGGGGCGTAGTAGATGATCGAGTTGATGCCGCCGAACTGCTGGACGGCCGCCAGCGTGACGCCGATGAGCAGGGCCGCGCGGGCACCGGGGGTGGCCAGCAGGGCACGCGGCCGGTCGGCGCGCGGGCGGGCGGGGGAGGGCCGGCCGTCGAGCCAGGCCGGGGTCTCCGGGATGAAGAGGGTGCCGATCAGCATCGCCACCGAGGGGATCAGCCCGACGGCGAACATGGCGCGCCAGTCGCCGCCGCCCGCGAAGGCCAGGTTGACCAGGTAGGACACCAGGATGCCCACCGTCAGCAGGATCTGGTTCACCGTGATCATCCGGCCCCGCAGCCGCGGTGGGGCGATCTCGGCGAGGTAGAGCGGGACGATCGTCGACGCGCTGCCGACCGCCAGGCCGAGCACGGCCCGGGCGGCCAGCAGCGTCCAGAAGTCCGGGGCCACGGCGGCCAGCGCCAGGCCGACGGTGAAGGTGGCCGAGATGCCGATCAGCGCCTTGCGGCGGCCGAAGCGGTCGGCCGGGCGGGCGCCGGCCAGGGCGCCGACGGCGGCGCCCAGCAGCAGGGCCGAGATCACCGCGCCCTCCTGGAAGGAGTTCAGCGCCAGCTGCTCCTTGAGGAAGAGCAGGGCGCCGGAGATGACGCCGGTGTCGAAGCCGAACAGCAGCCCGCCGAGCGCCACCACGCCGGTGGCGAGGGCCATCCGCTGCACCGGGGGCGAGGGGAGGGCGTCCGACGGGGAGGCGGTGAGGTCCAGGTGGAGCTGCGGTGCCATGAGCGGGCTCCCGGAGGGGTGTGGTCAGCAGTGGTCAGTGGCGGTCAGTGGCAGACAACAGTGGTCAGTGCCGGTCAGTGGTGGGCGTGGGCGGCGTCGAGGGAGCGCAGGACGGTCTCGTGGTTGATGTCGAACCAGCGCAGGTAGGAGACCAGCCGGTCGGTGAACGCGTGCGCGTCCTGCTCCTCGCGCGTACTGCGCCGGCTGCGGATCTCGGAGGTGCCGTCGAGGGTCTCCAGGGTGGGGGCGCACAGTTCGACGCACGCGCCGGGGGTGGCGAGCGCGTCCAGGTAGCGGGCGGTCTGGTGGCCGGGCACGCCGTGGTAGAGCTGGGTCCACACCAGGTGCTGCGGGCGGGCGCCGGCCGCGGCGAGGGCGCGCCAGCGGGTGGAGGCGTCGGTGCAGTGCGCGTCGGCGTGCACGTCGCGGGCGAGCCGGGTGGTCGCGGTGCCGGCCATGCCGCGGAGGGCCTTGGCCTCATGGCTGCCGGCCCGGTCGAGCAGCGCGTCGATCTCGACGTCGATGCCGCCGACGCCGAAGGCCGCGACCGAGGTGATGCCGGCCAGGTCGAGGCCGCGCCAGCGGGCGAGTTCGAGCCCGTCGAGGTGGGCGCGGACGGCCTGCCGGTAGCGGGCGACGGAGTGCAGCGGGCCGAGCCGGACGCCGATGCCCTCGCCGAGCAGGGTGGTGAGGGCGGCGAGGCCCGGATCGGAGGCGGGCAGGGCGGGCAGCAGGTTGGGGCGGTGGACGGCGGCGGAGAGCCGGCGGGCGGCGTGCACCTGGTCGCAGGCCTTGCGGCTGCGGGCGGCGACCGGCACGGACACCAGGCCGTCGCGGCCGTCACCGCGCTCGTGGAGCGGGGACAACAGGTCGCAGAGCCAACGGAGTTCGTCGTCCGGGGCGGGCCCGGTGAGGGCGACGGAGGTGATCCGCCCGCTCTCGACGAGCTCCCAGATCCGGTCGCGGCCGGCCGGGCCGGACGGGGTGTGCTGGTACCAGACGGCGAGGCCGGCGGCCGGGCGCGAGGTGCGTACCGACGGGCGGTCGAGGGTGCCGATCATGCTCGGACGGTCCTTTCACGGTCGAGTGCGAGATCGAGGGGAAGGGAGTGCGGAGCAGAGGTGGGCGTGGTGTCCGGGGCCGGTCGCAGTCGGGCACCGGCCGCCACCGCGAGCAGCGCGGCCAGGCAGATCGCGGCGCCGAGCGGCACCACCGTGCCGACGCCGTGCGCGGTGACCGTCCAGCCGCCGAGCGCGGCGCCGGCGGCGATTCCGGCGTTGGCCGCCGAGACGCCCAGGGTGGCGGCGAAGTCGCCGCCCGGCCCTGCGAGTTCGACGATCCGGGACTGCAGTGCCGGGACCAGCCCGAAGCCGGCCAGCCCCCAGCAGGCGACCAGTACGGCCGCCGCCGCGCCGGAGCGCCCGCACAGGTGCAGTGCCAGCAGGGCGACGGTCAGCCCGGCGCAGCCGGCGGTGAGCGTGGCGGCGGCCCGGCGGTCGGCGCACCGGCCGCCGACGAAGGTGCCGACGGCGGCGGCGGTGCCGAAGGCGAGCAGGTAGCCGCCGACGAACCGGCCGCCGACGCCGGTGACGTCCTCCAGGTAGCCGGCCAGGTAGGTGTACGCGGTGAACTGGCCGGTGAACAGCACCACGGCGGTGCCGAGTACGGCGAGCACCGGCCGGGAGAGCGCGCCGCGCAGCTGCCCGGCCAGGCTGGACGCGCCCATCGCGGCGGTCGGCGGCACGGTGCGCCGGACGGCGAGCAGGGCGAGCGCGCCGAGGACGGCGACCGCGGTGAGCGCGGCCCGCCAGCCGAGCCACTGCCCGACCAGCGTGCCGAGCGGGACGCCGAGCACGGTGGCGACCGAGATGCCGCCGAAGACCAGCGAGATCGCCCGCCCCTGCCGGCCGGGGCCGGCCAGGGAGACGGCCACGCTGGTGGCGGCGCCGACGATCACCCCGTGGGCGAGCCCGGCCACGCAGCGGGCGGCCAGCAGGACGCCGATGCCGCCGGCCGCCGCCGCCCCGGCGCTCGCCGCCACGTAGGCGGCGAGCGCGCCGAGCAGCAGGGTGCGGCGCGGCAGCCGGAGGGTGAGCGCGGTGAGCGCCGGTCCGCCGAGGGAGATGCCCAGGGCGTAGCCGGTGACGAGCAGTCCGGCCGTGCCCAGTCCCGCTCCCAGACCGTCCGCGATCGGGCCGAGAATGCCGACCACGACGAATTCCGAGGTGCCGACGACAAAGGCGACGAGGGCGAGCGAGAGGAATGCGAGACGGTTCGAGGATTCGTTGGCGAATTGACTCTTCGGGCTTTTCTCCGGGCGGTTCGGCGGCATTGTCGTCAGCTCTCCGGCCAGTGCTCGGTGGGAAGGTAGAGGCGGGTTTCGGTGGTGTCCTCGTACGGCATTCCCTCGGGCATGTTGATGAGTTCCATGCTCATGCCCCAGGGGGTGGTGAAGTAGACCCAGCGGTCGCCCTTGATCGGTCCGTCCTCGATGGTCTCGGGGTCACCGAGGATGGTGACGCCGGGGACCCCGCTCAGGTAGTCGGCGGCCTTGTCGACGTCGTCCACGTAGATCGCGAAGTGGTGCCCGCCGACGTCGCTGTTGCGCGGCTGCTCGCGGTCCTGGACGGGGGCGGTGTACTCGAAGAGCTCCAGGTTGGCGTTGGGGCCGAGGCGGAGCATCGCGATGTTCGCCGAGGCCCGCGGGTCCACGTTGAGCTTGCGCGCCATCCAGTCGGTCTCCGGGTCCTCGACCGGGCCGAGCCGGTAGGCGAGCTCGGCGCCGATGACGTCGACGAAGAAGTCGACCGCCTGCTGGAGGTCCGGCACGGTGTAGGCGATGTGGTGCACCGCCCGGGCGCCCGGAATCTTGGCCATGGGAATCCTCTTTCGTCCGTTCCCGGTCCGGCGCGGTTCCGCCGGCTGTTCCGAGAATGGGCCGCCGGCCCGGTGGGGGGCAACAGTCGGCGGAGGACTTTGTCAAGGTGCCAAACCGGGGGGCTGGGGATTCCCGGCCCGCGGCTCTTCGTGTTCTGCTTTCGGTCCGATCGCGGATTTCCCTTCACGTCAACAATTCGAGCGGAGTTGGTTCACATGACGATCGCGTCGCCGGTTGCGTCCGAGGTGCACGTCGCGGGGTACACCGCCCCGGGGTTCGAGCGGGTCCGCGAGGAGTTCGAGCGCAACCTCCTGGAGCGGGACGACCTGGGCGCGGCGTTCTCCGTGCACCGCGGCCGGGAGGTCCTGGTGGACCTCTGGGGCGGGACGGCCGACCACCTGACCGGCGCCCGCTGGGAGCGGGACACCCTCCAGACGATCTTCTCCGGGAGCAAGGGCGTCACCGTGACCGCCCTGCTCAAGCTGGTCGACCGGGGCGGGATCGAGCTGGACCGCCCGGTCTCCCACTACTGGCCGGAGTTCGCGGCCGAGGGCAAGGGCGCGGTGACCGTCCGCGAGGTGGTCACCTTCACCGGCCGGCTGCCCGGCACCTGGACCCAGGTCACCCAGGACGACGCCAACGACCCGCTGCTGATGGCCGGCCTGATCGCCGCCCAGCCGCTGGAGAGCGACCCGCGCGCCGACGGGATCCTGTACGGGCCGCTGTCGGCCGGCTGGATCGTCGGGGAGCTGATCCGCCGGGTGGACGGCCGCCCGCTGGACCGGTTCTTCCGCGAGGAGATCGCCGTCCCGCTGGACCTCGACATCCATTACGGCACCGGCCCGGCCGACTGGTCCCGGCTCGCCCGGACCACCTACGGCCGGAACTTCCTGCCCCAGTTCACCGGGTTCTTCCAGAGCGACGACCCGCTGACCCAGCGGATCTGGCAGAACCCCCAGCCGTTCCCGGACGACGAGGGCGTCTGGGGCCGGCCGGAGCGCCGTTCCGCGCTGATCCCGGCGATCAACGTGAGCGGCACCGCCCGGGCCTTCTCGACCTTCTACGGGATCCTCGCCGAGGACGCCCGCCGGCCGCTGGACGACCGGCCGCTGATGCTCTCCCGCCGGCTGCTGGACGAGGCCCGCGGGGTGTACGCCCGCAAGACCGACCAGCTGATCGACGTGGTGATGGCGTACGGCGCGGGCGGCTACCGGCTGCGGACCGCCGAGCGGCCCGGTCCGGACGGCGAGACCTTCGGCCACGACGGCGGGGGCGGCTCGGCGAACCAGGCCTGGCCCCGGGTCGGCCTCGGCGTCTCGTACGTCATGAACCGGCTGATCGCGCTCGGTCCGGACGACAAGCGGGCCGGCTCGCTGCTCAAGGCACTGGCCGCCGATGTCACGGACCTGGGCCTGATGGAGCGGTGAGGCCGGGGAGCCCCGGGAGCCCCGGTGGCGTCGGTGGCGTCGGTGGTCCGGCAGGGGAAAGGGCCCCCACGGGGGTAGGGGGCCCTTTCCGGTACCTGAGCCGGTGGCCGGCCCGCCCGGCGGAGCACGCCGCCGGGCGGGGAACCGGTCATTCGCCCGCCGCGGCCTCGGCCTCGGCGGCCTTGGCGGCCTCGGCGGCGGCGATGCCGTCGAGGCGGGCGTACTGCTCACCGGTCAGCTCGACGGCCAGCGCGCCCAGGTTCTCCACCAGGTGCTTCTCGGACGTGGTGCCCGGGATCGGCAGGATGTTGGGCGAGCGGTGCAGCAGCCAGGCGAGCGCGGTCTGCGCCGGGGTGGCGCCGACCTCGCGGGCGACCTCGGTGACCGGGCTCTCCTCGCCCGCGTGGCCGCCGATGGCGATCGGGAAGAACGGCATGAACGCGATGCCGCGCTCGGCGGTGAAGTCGACCACCTCGTCGTGCTGGCGGGTGGCCAGGTTGTACCAGTTCTGCACGGTGGCGATCGGGGCGATCTCCAGCGCCTGCTTGAGCTCGTCGACGGTGACCTCGGAGAGGCCGATGTGCCGGACCTTGCCCTCGTCCTGCAGCTGCTTGAGCGCGCCGATCTGGTCGGCCAGCGGCACCTCGGGGTCGATCCGGTGCAGCTGCAGCAGGTCGATCCGCTCGACCCGCAGCCGGCGCAGGCTCAGCTCGGCCTGCTGGCGGATGTAGGCGGGGTGGCCGACCGGGACCCACTCGGACGGGCTCGGGCGGGTCATGCCGACCTTGGTGGCGACCACGACGTCCTGGGCGTACGGGTGCAGCGCCTCCGCGATCAGCTCCTCGCTGCCGCCGAGGGCGTAGGAGTCGGCGGTGTCGATGAGCTGGACGCCGTTCTCGACGGCGGCGCGCAGCACGCCCAGCGCGGCGGCGCGGGGGGTGGGCGCGTGCCAGACGACGGCCTCGGTGGGCTTGATGTCCGGGGTGTCGGCGAGGCGCATGGTGCCGTAGCCGATCCGGCGGACCGTCAAGTCGCCTCCGAGGGCGAAGGTCTGACGGTCGATCTGGGCGTTGATCTCGGTGTTGGTCATGCCGGTCACGGTACAATCTCCCATTCGTGTGAGATTCAAGGGGATGTGAGGGGTGTCACATGCGGATCGGTGAGCTGGCGGCGCGGACCGGGGTCAGCGTCCGCCTGTTGCGGTACTACGAGGAGCAGGGCCTGCTGGAGGCCCGTCGGCCCGAGGGCGGGCACCGCCGGTACGACGAGGACGCGCCGGCGGTGGTGCACCACATCCGGGCCCTGCTGGGGGCGGGGCTCTCCACCAGCGCCATCCGGGACGTGCTGCCCTGTGTGGGCGGCGACGGCACGGTGGCCCCCTGCATGCTGGAGGTGCTGGAGCAGCGGCTCGACCTGCTCGACCAGCAGCTGCTGTCGCTCGGGGCGAGCCGGGCCGCGTTGGCGGGGATCGTCGCGGCGGCCCGGCGGGAGGCCGAAGTGGTCGAGCTGAACGCGCTGGTGTCGGCCTGAGGCGGCCGGCCTAGCGTGCCGCTCCGGTGCCCGCGACCGGGGCCGGGGTCGAGGCCGGTCCCGATCCCGGTGCCGGGGCGGCCGAGGCCGAACCCGTCCCGGGGGCCGGACCGGTCCCGGCCGTCCGGGACGTGGCCGCGGCCTTGGTGGACCGACCCCATCGACGCATCACCGGCACCTCGACCAGGCGGTACAGCGCCCAGCCGAAGCCGATGCTCAGCGCCAGGGTGATCCCCATGACTCCCAGGGCACCGGGGGTGCTCCAGGTGTTCGCGCCGGCCGATCCGGTCGCCGCGAGGCCGAGCGGTCCGTACTGGATCACCAGGAAGTGGACCATGTAGAAGGCGAAGGAGACCTCGCCGAGCCAGACCATGGTCCGGCCGGCGAACGGCGTCCCCACCCCCGCGGCGTCCCTGGCGGCCACCGCGGCGATCAGCAGCCCGACCGGCAGCGCGGTCGGTGCGGCCATGCCCCAGGCGTCCGGCAGTGTGATCATCAGCGCGTACCCGGCGACGGTGAGCAGCGCCGCCACCGGCCAGCCGATGGCCACCCAGCGTCCGGTCCGGACGATCCGTGCCAGCAGGATGCCGAGCACGAACTCCGGCAGCCGGGCGGCCGGGAGGAAGTAGACGAACCAGTACCGCCAGAAGGAGAGCGGCTGCCAGGGGGAGTTGGGGCTGCCCGGCAGCAGCTGGGCGATCAGCGGCAGCGCGAACAGCGCCGCCGTCATGACGCCCACCCAGAGCCAGAGCCGCTCCGGCCGGATCCGCCGCACCAGCGGCAGGATCACCGGGAAGCTCAGGTAGAACAGCACCTCGCAGGCCAGCGACCAACTCGGGCCGTTGGTACCGCCGATGACCTCCAGCGAGGGGATCCAGCTCTGCAGCAGGAACAGCGAGGGCACCGTCCCGGCGGCGGTCAGCTCGGCGCCGGCCCGGGCCATCAGCAGCAGTCCGACCAGCCAGGTGACGGCGTGGTTGGGGTACAGCTTGAACAGCCGCCGACGGTAGAAGGCCGAGGGCCGGTCGCCCTCCTTCGCGGACCAGGTGAGCACGAAGCCGCTGAGCACGAAGAAGAATCCGACGCCCAGGAAGCCCGCCCGGCTGAGGTAGTCCGACATGAAGTCGTTCAGCGCGGGGGTGTCGAAGGGCTTGGCCACCGACACGTGGGTCAGGAAGACCAGCAGCGCGGCGATCCACCGCATGCCGGTCAGCGACGGCAGCCGGGAGAGGTTGCGCCCGGAGCCGGCCGGGGCGCCGCCGGTCGCGGCGCTCATCGGACGCTCCCGGGCAGCCGGATCGACTGGCGGTGCCGGAAGAAGTCCTTCGGGTCGTAGGTCTGCTTGACCCGCTGGAGCTTCGGGTAGTTGTCCTTGTAGTACAGCGTGGTCCACGGGACGTTCGAGGTGTTCTGCTGCGGGTCGCTGAGGTCACGGTCCGCGTAGTTGACGTAGCACCCGTCGGTGACCCGGTTGGAGACCGGGACGCCGCCGGTGTCGGCGTACACCTCGCGGTAGAACTCCTGCAGCCAGGCCGTGTTGGGGGCGTCGTCGGCGGGCGAGGTCCAGTAGGTCTGGTACAGCAGCTTGAAGATCGCGTCGCGCTGGGGGAGCGCGGTGGCGTCGGAGGCGACGCTGTTGATCCTCCCGCCGAAGGAGACGACGGCCAGGCCGCCCTTCGGGTTGGTGTAGTCGGTGCGGGTCAGGTGCTTCCAGATCGCCGCGATCTGGTTCTCCGGGAAGCCCTTCTTCATGTACGCCGACTTGTGGCCGGCCCGCAGCTGGGGGTTGGTCTGCGAGCCGTCCATGGTGCCGATGTACTTGACCGCCTTGAGCCACGGCAGCCGGACCACGTCACCGGTGTGCGGCACGCCGAGGGCGTCGCTCAGCCCCTGGACGAAGTCCTTGGCGCGCTGCTCGGCCCGCGGCACGTCGCCGTTGACCTGGAGCAGCAGCACCAGGCTGCCGGAGACCTTGTGGTTCAGGAACAGCCAGCTGGTGAGGCCGGTGTAGTCCGAGTCCGGGCCGCTGTTCTGCTCGAACCAGGTGCCGTAGGCGCGGACCATGTTGGCGAAGCCGGTGCGGGTGATGTTCTCCCAGGACCAGCTCGGGATGGCGATCAGCACTTCGGCCGGCGGCTTGGGCAGCTGGTCGGACGGGTTGCTGCCGGTGGCGTCCGGCGAGCGGAACCAGTACCGGGTGACCACGCCGAAGTTGCCGCCGCCACCGCCGGTGTGGGCCCACCAGAGGTCGCGGTGCGGGTCGTTGGCCTCGCGGGTGGCGACGATCGCCCGGGCCCGGCCGTCGGCGCCGAGGGTGACCACCTCGATCGCGTACAGGTGGTCGACCACCAGGCCGTGCTTGCGGGACAGGTTGCCGTAGCCGCCGCCGGTGACGTGCCCGCCGACGCCGACCGCGTAGCAGACGCCGCCGGGGATCGTGACGCCCCAGCCCTCGTACAGGGTCTGGTAGACCTTGAGCAGGGTGGCGCCCGCCTCGACCTCGAAGGCCCGGCGGCCCGGGTCGTAGCCGACCGCGTCCATGAGGTTCATGTCGACGACGACCTCGACCTCGGCGTTGTAGACGAAGTCCTCGTAGCAGTGGCCGCCGCCGCGGATGGTGAGCCGCTGCTTCCTGTCGGCGGCGTCCTGGACGGCCTGCACCACCTGGGCGGTGGTGCGCGGCAGCCGGACGCCCTTCGGCCGGGCCTCCCAGCGCGGGTTGAAGCCGGATATCAGGTCGACGTAGCGCGGCTGGTCGGGGGTGACGGTGATCAGGTCACCGCTGCGGATCGTTCTGGAGGCCGAGCCGTTGGTGTCCTCCGCGGCCGCCCGGGCGGCGGGCACGAGGAGCCCGCCGGCCGTGGCGGTGCCGACGGTCGCCCCGGCACCGGCCACGAACGTGCGGCGACTGAGATTGCGCATGGAACTCTTCCCACTTCCTGGTTCTGGGGTTCGGATGCCGGGTGGTCAGTCGAGCTGGGGAACGCGGGCCGGGAGGGCGGTGCTCAGCGCGCGCGGCAGGACGCGGGTGCTGAGCAGGCGCAGGCCCTCGGGGCCGGCCGTCACGGTGACCTCGGAGTCGTGCCGCGCGAGCAGCAGCGATCCTTCGGCGAGGGGCAGTTCGTCGGGGCCGCGGGTGGCGGTGCCGGTGCCGGAGAGGATGAACAGGGCCTCCTCGACCCCGTCCCGGACCTCGTGGACCAGGCGCTCGCCGGGCGGCAGCCGCCAGAGGTCGAAGGTCTCCGTCTCGCTGTGCAGCATGCCCCGGCGGGCAAGGCAGGACCAGGTCCGCCGGTCGGGGCCGGCGGCCGCCGGGTCGCAGTCCACCGGCCGGAGCGCGCGGCTGACGATCATCGGGCGGCCCGCCCGGCCGCGTTCTGCCCGGCCGTGTTCTGTCCGGCGGCTGCGCCCCGCGCCGGCACCGCGAGTTCGGCGTGGAAGAACTCCAGGCCGTCCGCACCGGCCGTGATCACCGCGTCCGCGCCGAACGGCAGGGTGATCGCGGTGCCGGCCGTGAGCTCCACCTCGGTGTCGCCGGCCACGGCCGTGCCGGAGCCGGTGAGCACGAAGACGGTGTGCTCGGCGGTGTGCGCGCCGAACGCGGCCTCGGCGCCGCCGATGAGCTCCCGGATCTCCACCAGGCGCAGCGGACCGGTGAAGACGCCGGCCGGGTCGACCGCCTTCTCCTCCCGCAGATCGTGCAGCCGCATCGTCTCGTTCTTCCTCTCGATCAACTCGGCGGTCGGGGCGTCGGGGGCCAGCCCGTGCAGCACCTCGGAGGTGGCCGGGGCCGGCATCTCGATGACCAGCCACTCCAGGTGCCCCTCGGGGGCGCTGCCGAAGCCGGGGTCGGTGACGCCCGCGGGGGCGCCGGTGTTGCGCAGGCCGTGCACGGTGCCGATCCCGGTCAGCAGCAGGGAGCCGGGCCGGGCCGGCCGCACCTCGCCGTTCACCAGGAACTCGCCGTGGCCGCGGAGGATGAAGTAGATCTCCTCGGTGCGGGTGTGGCGGTGCTCGCCGCTCAGGCCGCCGGGCGGGATCCGGGCGACCTCGATCGCCTCGACCTCGGCCTCCAGGTGCTGCCGGCTGGCGAGCGCCTTCCAGTAGGTGAGGCCGGGGGCGCCGTGCACACCGTGGATCTCGGAGGCGTCCCGGGTGTCCGCGACCAGCAGGCCGGCGGTCGGTGCGGCGTCAGACACGGCTGAGCTCCCGGGCGTTGAGCACCCGCAGGTCCTCGACGGCGACGGCGAGCTCGTCGCGGGTCACGTCGTTGACGAAGACCGCGTCGCCGATGCCGGCCGGCAGCGGCAGGCGCTGCTGCCCGTCGCGGTGGCGGACGGTGTCCTGGAGCGCGGCGTCGAGCAGATCGGCGTCCAGCAGCTCGTTCCAGCTGGGCAGTTCGAGCGCGCGCATCACGGCGAGGATCCGGTCGCGCTGCTCCAGGTCGACGAGGCCGCGGCGCCAGCCGATCAGGGTGGTGAGCGCCATGTCGACGGTGACCGCCTCGCCGTGCAGCAGGGCGGGCAGGGCGCGCATCTCCAGGGTGGGGGAGAAGGTGTGGCCGTAGTCGACGATCCGCTCCAGCTCCGCCTCCCACAGGTTCGGCTGGAGCTCCTCCAGCATGCCGTGGATGGCGCGGCGCAGGACCTCGCCGGCCGGGTCGCCGCCGAGCGCGTCGTCCTGGAACTTCCGCTCGATCAGCGCCGGGCCGTGCTGCTCCAGCAGCTCGAACAGCCGGGCGTCCTTGATCAGGGCCATCTTGAGGATCTCGCCCATGCCGTTGGCGATGTGCCGGCGGTCGACGGTGGCGAGGAAGGAGCGGTCGAGCAGGGTGAGCACCGGCGCGAAGTAGGTGCCCAGGCGGTTCTTGTGGCCGTTGAAGTTGACGCCGGTCTTCACCCCGACGCCCGCGTCGACCAGGCCGATCAGCGTGGTGGGCACGCGCACCACCGGGGTGCCGCGGCGGTAGAGGTTGGCCACCAGGCAGACGATGTCCATCAGGACGCCGCCGCCGATCACGATGATCGGCTCGCGCCGGCGGTCGAGGCCGAAGGAGTCCAGCGCGACCACGATGTCGGAGGCGGTCTCGAACTCCTTGAGCGTCTCGTCGGCGCGGACCACCTGGAGGAAGTAGTCGACGCCGTGGTGCTCGAAGTAGCGGCGGATCCGCTCGCCGTGCAGGCGGTCGACCTCGGCGTCGATGACCACGAAGCGGCGGTTGCCGCCCTCGGCTCCGGCGGTCTGCTCGATCAGGGCGGTACTGGCCGGGTCGAAGACGCCGTTGCAGACGCGCACCTCGTACTCGACGGGCTTGACCGCGCGCACCCGCCAGGAGTCCGAGGACCGGCTGTAGGTGAGACCGCTCGGGTAATTCTCGAAGACAAGCATGTCCTTTTCCCTTGTGAAGGCATGGGGTGAATTAACGGTGCGGTGGTGGCGGTGCAGGGGGGAGTGATCGGACGGGGCGGTGATCAGACGGGGTGGCGTCCGAGCGCCACCGCGGCATAGGCCGCCGAGGCGAGCGTCATGTGCCGGTGCCAGCCCTCGAAGGAACGCCCTTCGAAATCGCGCAGGCCGACCCGTTCACCGATGACGGTGCGGTCCTCCTCGACCCCGCCGGCCAGCCGGAAGAGCCGGGGGAATTCGGCGGCCCGGTCCGGTCCGGAATCGGTCAGCCAGAATCCGGAGAACGCGGTGGGGCGCGTCCCGGACTCCGCGTAGAGGAGCAGTTCGGCCGGGGTGCCCGGCAGGGCGACCCGGACCACGTGCGCCTCGACCCCGGGCGGGCCCGAGGTGCCGGCCAGCCGGCGGGCGCCGGCGGAGGCGAACAGCTGGTAGGCGGGCAGGGCCCGGCCGCGGTCACGGGTGGGGGCCGTGACCGGTGTGAGCCGGGTGGTCGGGTCGACCCGGACGGCGACCCGCAGACCGAGCTCCCGGCCGGCCGCGAACAGCCCGCCCGGTTCGGCCGGGCAGCCGTCCCAGATCAGGGTGGCCGCGGCGGTGGCCGGCAGTCGGTCAGCAAGCGGTCCGAGCAGCGCGGCCTGCCGGTCCAGGGAGTCCCCGGTGGCACAGCTCGCGCCCGCTCCGGGCGGTGTGCGCGGCTCCGGCGGGACGGCCCGGTGGGGCGGGTCCGTCAGCTGGAGCTGCCAGTCGACCGGTGCGTTGAGCCGCGGGGCCAGGTACCAGAGGCCGACGGCCTGCTGGGCCCCGGCCAGCTGGCCCAGCTCGGGGACGAACCGGCGTCCGACGCCGACCGAGCGGGTGCCGGACTTCGGGATGAACATCGGCCGGACCAGCCAGGCGCGGGGGGTGCACGCCTCGACCAGCCGGGCGGCGAGGGCCTCCCGGACCGGTGCCCAGGCCCAGGGGGAGTTGCGGATGAAGTGGTGCAGCCGCTGGACCGCCCCCGGGTCGCCGAGCGTCCGGGCGATGTTGCTGATGGATTTCCGGCCGGGCGTGGCGAGCAGGCCGCGCAGGTATTCCTCGGCCTTGATCCGGTAGTCGGCCCGGTCGAACGAGGCGAAGAGCTGCTCGCCGAGAATTCCCGGGAACGCGTGGACCAGGGGGTCCGCGACGGCTGCCGTGCTCATGGTGCTCACCTCCTCTCCGGGTTGTGCCGGACTTTCCGGTGGTTCGCGCGGGAGTGCTTTCGGTAGTGCTTTCGGTGGCGCTTGTGGCGGTGCTTTCGGCGAATTCACCGGCGGGTGTTTCGGAGAGCTTCCCGGTGAATTTTTCGACACTGGAATCATCCGCCGCGGCGGGTATTTCGGTCAATGTGATTCGGACGTCTTCGGCAAGTCGCCCGAGCCATTGTCAGGCGGAATTGCGGAGGCTTTCCCGGATGATTTCCGGGGTGCGTCCGGGCAGGTCGCGGCCGAGCGAGTACGCGGCCGAGACCAGCGTCATGTGGTGGTGCCAGCCGGTGAACGAGCGGCCGGAGAAGTCCAGCAGGCCGAAGTCCGAACCGAGCCGGTCCACGGTGGTCCGGGTGGCCGCGCCGGCGTCCAGCAGCGCGAGCACGCCGGGCGCGTCCTCGGCCAGGTTGGTGAGCCAGTACCGCCGCGGCTGTCCGGCACCGCCGCCGTGCGCCCAGAGCCGGTGCACGGGCGAGCCCTGCGGACCGGACGCGCCGAGCGGGCCGGGCAGCAGGACGGGAGTGCCGCGCAGCACCGGCTGCGGGGCCCCCGGCGTCCGCGGCCGGCGGCGCGGGAACAGCGCCTCGGCCGTCACGGTGCCCTGCTGGGGCCGCCCGGGCCGGCCCGTGGTGGCCTGCAGCACCGGCCGGACGGCCTGGCCGCCGCGGACCTCCAGCAGGTACGGGACGCCGCGCCGGGCCAGTGCGCCGGCCAGCCGCACCGGCTCGTCCGCCACGCCGAGGTCGGCGACCAGTGGCGCGATCGGGAGGATACCGGTGAGCCGGTCGACCATCCCGAGCAGCAGCTCGCCGGCCGAGAACGGGGCGAGGCCGTCGGGGATCCGGGCGCGGGTGCGGCGCTGCGGGTCGTCCGTCCAGCTCGGGTCGAGCAGCAGCGACCAGTCCACCGGGACGGCGTCCCGGTCGGTGGCGATGAACAGTCCGGGCGCGGCCTGGCACTTGACGGTGCGCCCGGCGTCCGGGACGAACCGGCGGTGGACGCCCACCGCCTGGTCGCCGCGCTTGGGGATGACCGCCAGGGTGGCCGTCCAGGCGCGGACCGGGCGGTCGTCGGCGGCCAGCCGGGCCAGCACCCGGCGGGCCGGGCGCCAGTCCCAGGGACTGCCGTTGATGAACTGCTGGAGAGAGAGCGAGGCGGTGGTCGCCGTCGGTCCGGTCGCCAGGCTCGCCGCCATGTTCGACAGGGACTTGCGGCCGGGAGCCGCGAGCAGTCCGTGCAGGTAGGAGCGGGCCCAGCGGCGCTGGTCTATCCGCGTCAGGTGGGCGAAGACCTGCTCGGCGAACCGGGATACCGCGGCTTCGCCGGCCGGTGACAGGGGTTGCGCGTCCATGTGAGCTCCCCGGGATCGGTGTGGTGCCGTGAGATGCCTTGAGATGCCGTCCCCAAAAGAATAGCGAACGATCTCTTTGTTTTTGAGTCCCGTGCGGGCCCGGGACCGGTTTTGGCAAGTCCTGGTGCCCGGTGGCCGGAGAACGCAGCACCGCCCGCACCGGCGTCAAACGGCCGGTGCGGGCGGTGGGTTGACCTCGGTGAGGGTGTGTCCTGGCAGGTCAGCGGCGTGCGCCCGGGGCGGGCGGGCCGGTCACCGCGCGGCGCCAGAGGCGTCCGAGGCGCTGCCGGACCTCCGCCCGGGCGGCCGGGTCGTCGCCGTCCAGGGTGACGATTCCGCGCCGCAGCGCCTCCGAGCCGACCACCAGGCAGTGGGCCAGCGTCTCCAGGTCCGTGCTGTCGAGGCCGGCGAGGTCGCGGCCCCTGGCGGTGCCGGTGCCGGTGCTGATGGCGGATCCGGGGCCGGGGCCGGGGCTCGGGGTGAACGGGTAGACGTCCTCGCGGGGATCGGCCGCGGGGGCGGTGGACCGTTCACGGGCCAGCCGGTCACGCAGGTCCGGGCTCCAGCCCGCGTGCCAGTTGCCGGCCGACTCCGGCTGCTCCCAGGTGAGCCGGGCGGCTGCCCGCACGCTCGGTTCCTCGTCCAGCAGCCGGGTGAGCGTGTCGAGCAACTCTACGACACCCGTGTCGAGTTGCCCGTCCGGCCCCGGGGCGCGGGCGACCGCCGCCCGGGTGAGCGCGGCGGCCTCGGTGCGTACCGCGTCGGCCAGTGCGGCCTTGGACGGGAAGTGGAAGGTGAGCGCCCCCATGGTGACCCCGGCGGTCTGGCTGACCCGGGCCAGTGAGGTGCCCGCGTAGCCGTGCCGGTCGAACTCGGTTGCGGCCGCGTGCAGGAGCGCCCGGTGGGTCTGCTGGGCGCGTTCCTGCTTCATCGCGCACCGCCCGCCCGGCCCGTGGGGCCTCGGTGTGTACAGGTGCCGACGCCCGTGTCCGCTCCGGATCGGCGGGGGCGGGGGGCTTCGGGACAGGCGGTCAGCGGGTCGGCCGGGGAGTGAGGGGGGACGAACCACATGGTCGGCGTGGCTCCTTCGCGCGGTCGGGGCGTGCCGGTGAGTACCGGTACGGTGACGCTCCGACGTTACGCCTCGGCGCGATGCATACGCACGGCATCCCCGGGATCCTCCGGCGGCTTTGGCATTTCCTTCGCAAATGCCCGCAAGTGGGCGGAGGTTGTGGCATCCGCGGGCTTCACCTCGCGAGTCGCGGCAGGCGTCGCGGAGGGTGCTGCGGTGGGCTTCGCGGAAGGCTCCCCGGCGAGGTGGGCGCGGTACCAGGGCGCGGCCCCGGCGAGCCGGTGCAGCGGGCCGGGACCGGGATCGGTGCCGGTCAGCCGCCAGATCTCCTCGCTGCGGTACCAGTGGTGACGCGCCATCAGATCGAGCTGCCGCTCGCCGTACACCCCGGGGACCCGGTCGAGTTCGGCCGCGCAGCGGTCCCACGGCCAGTCGGTCCCGGGTGCCGGCGGAAGCACACCGTGCTCCGCGAGCGCCGCCAACAGCCGTGCGACGGTGACGGGTTCGGGATGCCCGGCGTGGTGCACCCCGGGCGTGGCCGCCGACGGCTCCGGGGCGAGCGCGAGGTCGGCGATCAGCCGGGCCAGGTCGGTCACGTCGACCAGTGAGAGCAGCGCCCCGCCGCCGTCCCAGCGCGCCGGCACCCGGCGGAGCAGGTCCGCCAGGCAGGGCACCACCCAGCGGTCGCCCGTGCCGAGCACCAGCGGGGCGCGCAGCACCGCCGCCCCGGCCTCCAGCGCCGCCCGCTCGCCGGTCAGCCGGGTGCGGCTGGCCGCCGAGACCGGCGCGGGCGCCACCTCGTCCACCCCGAGGCCCCGGTGCGGACCGGCACCGTAGACCGCGGAGGTGGAGAGGTGGACGATCCGGCCGACCCCGGCCCGCCCGGCCTCGGCCAGCAGCGCCCGGGTGCCGTGCACATTGACGGCGGCGCACTCCGGCTCCGGGCCGGCGACCAGCGCGGCGAGGTGGATCAGCACGTCCGCGCCGTCCGCCGCCCCGCGCAGCGTCGCCGGGTCGGCGAGGTCCGCCGCGACCGGGACGGTCCCGGCCGGCGCCGTCGAGCGGGTGAGCGCCCGGACCTCACCGACCCCCGGCAGCGCGCGCAGCGCGGCCAGGACGGCGGAGCCGATGAAGCCGCCCGCCCCGGTCAGCAGGACGGTGGGCCCGTCGGCGCCCGCCCGTCCGTCGTTCTTCCCCCGTGCGTTCCCCCGTGTCCCCCGTGCCCCGCTCACGCCGGCTGCTTCCCGTACTCCAGGACGTACGCGCGCAGTTCGGCGACCACCGGCGCGGGTGCGATGCCGGGCAGCAGGAACCACCACAGCTGGACGATCCGCTCCGGCAGGTCGGCGCGCCCGGTGCGCAGGTGGGACATGATCTGCGAGCCGGTGTACGCCGCGACCAGCACCTGGGCGAGATCCTCCAGCACGAGGTCGTCGAGCAGTTCGCCGGATCGTCGGGCGGCGTCCAGCTCGGCGCGGAACTGCTCGGCCCACATCTCGTACGGGCTGAAGTCGCGCAGTCCGAGCTGCCCCTGCTCGACGGCGAGGGTCACACCGGCGCGCAGCAGCACGTTCTCCTGCAGCTCGTCGGCCAGGTAGAGGGTGATCCGGATGAGCTGGCGCAGTCCTGTCGGCTGCCCCGGCAGGTCCAGGTCGGAGGCCTGCTCGTCGATGACCGCCTTGGCGAGGTCCTCCTTGGACTTGAAGTGGAAGTACATCGCCCCCTGGGTGGTCCCCGCCTGGTTGATGATCTTGCTGACGCTGGAACCGCTGAAGCCGTACTCGTCGAAGATCTGCGCGGCGGCCCTCAGGATGGTCTCGCGGGTGCGTACGGCTCGTTCCTGCTTGGCTCTTGCCACGAGTAACCCCAAACGTCTCGACAAACAAAAAGAACGACCTCTATGTTATTCGCCATGGGGCCCGGCGTACACACCGGAGCGCCGATCTTTCACCTTGCCTGTGGCCACTCTGGGGGAGTGCATCCATGTTTCGCACAGACCACAGCACCACCGTCTCCACCTCGCTCGACGAAGCCATGACCGGCGAGCCGGCCGCCGTACCGGCCGACGGCCGCACCGAGGACACGGTCGTCGCGCCGACCACCGTGCCCCAGGAGTACGTGCACAAGCGGGCCGCCGAGGAGGTCCTGCTGACCGGCTGGGAGCAGCTGTCCGAGGACTCCTACCGGATCACCGCGCGGTGGCCGCGCGACCACCGCGCCTACGGCGTCCGCAACGGCTACCACGACCCGATGCTCCTGGTGGAGACGGTCCGTCAGACCTTCCCGCTGCTCTCGCACGTGGCCTTCGGCGTCCCGGTCGGCCACCAGCTGATCTGGGACCACTTCGGCTACGCGCTCATCCCGGGCGGCCTGTGGGCCGGTGCGAACGACACGGTCCCGCGCCAGCGCGGCGCCGACAGCGGCACCGCCCGCGTCCGGCGCGCCGGCGACGCCCACGACGAGGTGCAGATCGACGCCGTCTGCCAGGACGTGGTCCGCCGCGGCAACCGGGTGGCCGCGCTGACGCTCGCCTACGTGGTCAGCCGCGACGGCGAGCCGATCGCCACCGCGCAGACCCGCTTCACCGTCCAGACCCCGGCGATCTACCGGCGGCTGCGCGCCGACAAGGGCGACCCCGCCGAGATGATGGCCCGCGCCGTCCCGCTGCCCGCGCCGATCCCGGTCGCCCGGGCCGGCCGCGCCGTGCCGCAGGAGGTGGCGCTCTCCGCCACCGACCGGGCCCGGCGCTGGCAGCTGCGGGTCGACACCCACCACCCGGTGCACTTCGACCACCCGGTCGACCACGTGCCCGGCTCGCTGCTGCTGGACGCCGCCCGACAGGCCGCGCAGGCGCTGCACCACCAGGCGCCGGTGATGGCCGTCGCCATGGAGTGCGACTTCAGCCGCTACGTCGAGCTGGACGAGCCCTGCCTGGTCGAGGTGACCCAGCTGCCGCGCGACCCCGCCCGCCGGGACCGCGTCGGGGTGGTCCTGCAGCAGGGCGCCGGCGATCCGTCCTGCTCGATCATCGTCACGGTGGCTCCGCTCACCACGGGCTGACCGCAGGTCAGCGCGGCCCGGGCCCGCCGGTACTCCCCGCCGGCGGGCCCGGGCCCTCCCCGCCTCCTCGGCCTTCCCCCGGCCCTTCCCCCTCGGTCCACCCGGCCGCCGTACCCTGGACCCCCGCGCAGGACACCAGGGGGCCGGACCGCGCATGGAACTCAGACAGCTCCGCACCTTCGAGGCGGTCGTCGCCCACCGCACCGTCGCCGACGCCGCCGCGGCCCTCGGCCTCGCGCCGTCCTCCGTCGCCGAGCAACTCCGCACCCTGGAACGCTCGCTCGGTACCGCCCTGTTCGAACGCTCGCCGCGCGTGCTGACGCCGACCCCGGCCGGGCGCCGGCTGCTGCCCTGGGCCCGCCGGCTGCTGGACCAGGCCGACCAGGCCCGCCGCGAGGTCACCGCCGCCCGTACGGTCCTGCGGCTCGGCATCCTGGAGGCGGTCGCCGCCACCCACGCGCCCCGGGTGCTCGCCCGGCTCGGCGGGCACCATCCGGAGCTGGACGTCGCCCTGCACACCGACGCGGACCGGGACGGCCTGCTGCACGGTGTCGCGGCGGGCGCCCTGGACGCCGCGCTGCTGCTGGACACCGCCGGCCCGCTCGGCGAACTCGGCTTCGTCCCACCGCCGGTCCCGCTGGCCCACCTCGACCTGGAGGACGTCCCCCTCGCCCTGGTCGCCGCACCCGGGTCCCCCGAGTCGGGTCGGCCCCTGCTGGTGAACACGCCGGACTGCTCCTTCCGGCTCGCCGGCGACCGGCTCCTCGGCCCCGAGGTGGAACGCCTGCGCACCGGCGACGTCGCCGCCACCCGGGCCTGCGCCGAGCGCGGCCTCGGCATGGCCCTGCTGCCCGAGTCCGCCGTCCGCGAGCAGCTGGCCGCCGGCACCCTGCGCCGGCTCGCCCCCGCCGTCCCCGGCGCCCCCGCCCCCGCCCCCGCCCCCGTCCTCGCGCTCCGCCTCCGCCTGGTCCGGCGTGCCGGCCGCGAGGCCGCCCCGGCGGTCCGCGACGTCTTCCACGCCGCTGCCGCCATCGCGCGCTGACCGCCGTTCAGCCCCGCCAGAGCCGCTCCAGGTGCGCGTGCAGCACCTCGGCGGCCCGGTCCTCCGTCAGCCGTCCGACCAGGACGTGCGCGGTCAGCCCGTCCACCAGCGCCAGCAGGGCCCGGACCTCGACCTCCCGCACCTCCTGCGCGACCCCCGCCTCGGCCAGCAGTCCGAGGAACAGCTCCTCCGACGCCGCGTACCCCGCCCGCAGCGGCCCGGCCAGCGCCTCGCTCACCGCCGCCTGCGCCAGGAACGCCAGCCAGACCCGCGCCTCGCTGCGGTGCTCCGCCCGCAGCAGCGCCAGCTCCTCCGCCGCGTGGCCGACCGCGCTGGCCGAGGACTGCGCCGGGCCGGCGCCCAGCCGCTCCCGCACCCGTTGCTCGATCCGCCCGCCGACGTACCGGAGCGCGTGGACCAGCATCTCCTCCTTGGTGCGGAAGCACCGCTGGACGGCCCCCATCGAGAGCCCCGCTCGCTCGGCGACGTCCCGCAGCGTGACGCCCTCCAGACCGCTCTCGTCGGCGAGCCGGCAGACCGCCTCGGCGATCACCCGCCGCCGCTCCGCCAGATCCACCTGCCTGGGCACGCCGTGCTCCCCACTTCGTCCGACTTAATCCGATGCGTTCGTATCGGTTCACACACTACGCTTCCGATGCACTTGCATCACTACGCCCTCTCCCCAGGAGCGCCGCCATGTCCGACACCGACACCTCCCCGTTCCCCTGGTCCCTCACCGCCTCCGCCCAGGCCCGCGCCGTCCGCACCGGCGAGATCTCCGCCGGCGAGCTCATCGACGCCCACCTCGACCGGATCGCCGAGGTGAACCCCCAGGTCAACGCGATCACCCAGCTGCTCGCCGACCGGGCCCGCGCCCAGGCGGCCGACACCGACCGCCGACGCGCCGCCGGCGAACCGCTCGGCCCGCTGGCCGGCGTGCCGTTCACGGTGAAGGAGACCACCGCGATCGAGGGCGTCCCGACCACCTTCGGCGTCCCGCGCTTCCGCGACCTGGTCGCCGACGCCGACGCGCCCCCGGTCGCCCGCCTCCGCGCCGCCGGCGCGATCCCGATCGGCCACAGCAACCTCCCCACCCTGGTCCTGTCCGGGATGCACAGCCGCAGCGAACTCTTCGGCGACACCGTCAACCCCTGGGACCCGGCCGTCACCCCGGGCGGCACCAGCGGCGGCGACGCGGTCGCCGTCGCCACCGGCATGGCCGCCCTCGGCCTCGGCAACGACTCGGGCGGCTCCATCCGCGTCCCGGCCGCCTTCTGCGGCGTGGCCGGCCTCAAGCCGAGCTACGGCCGGTTCCCCGCCGACCACCGCATCCTCGGCCCCGCCGACCCCGGCCCGGCCTCCCAGTTCCTGGTCGTCGACGGTCCGTTCGCCCGCGGCGTCGCCGACCTCCGGCTCGCCTTCGAACTCCTCGCCGGCACCGACCCGCGCGACCCGCGGGCCGTCCCCGCCCCCCTGGACGGCGAACCGCTGCCCGCCCCCGTCAAGGTCGCGGTGGTCGCCGACCCCGGTGGCCACGGCGTCCACCCCACCGCCCGCGCCGCCGTCGCCACCGCCGCCGCCGTCCTCGCCGACGCCGGCTACGACGTCCAGGAGGTCCCCGACGTCCCCCGCCTCGACGAGACCCTCGCCGCCTACGACCTGCTCACCATCACCGAGTTCGCCCCCACCTGGCCGGCCGTCCGCCCCCTCCTCGGCCCCGGCGGCGACCGCTACCTCGCACCCGTCATGGAGCGCACCCCACCGGCCACCTCCGCCGAGTTCATGACCCTGATGGGCACCTGGCTCACCATCCGCCGCGCCTGGGCCGAGTTCCTCGCCGACTTCCCCCTCCTCCTCGCCCCCGTCTACACCGACCCCATCCCCGCCCCCGGCCTCGAATCCCGCGACCCCGCCTCCCGCGACCGCGTCGCCACCGCCATGGGCCTCTGCACCGCCACCAGCCTCGCCGGCGTCCCCGCCGTCACCGTCCCCACCGGCCTGACCCTCGGCCACCCCACCGCCGTCCAGCTCATCACCCGCCCCTACCGCGAGGACCTCGCCCTCCACGCCGCCCACACCCTCGAATCCCACCTCCCCCCACTCACCCCCATCACCCCCCGCCCCGAACGAACCCTCCCCGTGTGACCCGCGCCACCACGCCCCGCCGGCGGCCGGGCCGCTGAGGCCCGGTCACCCGGCCGCACACGCAAAACGACAGAGGCTCTGCCGGATTTCTCCGGCAGAGCCTCTGCATTGGGTCGGGGTGGCGGGATTTGAACCCACGGCCTCTTCGTCCCGAACGAAGCGCGCTACCAAGCTGCGCCACACCCCGGTCTTTCTGTTTGTCGCTCCGTCTCCTTCGCGACGAGTAGAACTCTACCGGACGCTCGCCGAGAGACGAAATCCGGTATCTCGGCGAGCGGGGTGGAGGCGGCGGCGGGGGGTCAGCGGGGGGTCGGGGTGAGGGTGAGGAGGGTGGCCTCGGGCGGGCAGGCGAAGCGGACGGGGGTGTAGCGGTTGGTGCCGCAGCCGGCCGAGACGTGGAGGTAGGAGCGGCTGCCGCCGGCCTGGTGGGTGGAGAGGCCCTTGACCCGCTTGGCGTCGAGGTCGCAGTTGGTGACCAGGGCGCCGTAGAAGGGGACGCAGAGCTGGCCCCCGTGGGTGTGGCCGGCGAGGATCAGCGGGTAGCGGTCGGCGGTGAAGGCGTCGAGGACGCGCAGGTAGGGCGCGTGCACGACGGCGAGGGAGAGGTCGGCGTCGGCGGAGGGGCCGCCGGTGACCTCGCTGTAGCGGTCGCGCCGGATGTGCGGGTCGTCCAGGCCGGTGAACTCCAGGTCGAGGCCGGCGACGGTGAGGCGGCCCCGGGTGTTGGTGAGGTCGAGCCAGCCGGCCGCGTCGAAGGCGTCGCGCAGCTTCTCCCACGGGTTGTGCACGGCGCCGCTGATGCCGCGCGCGGCGGTGCCGTCGGGGTTGTTCATGCCGTGGACTCCGCTGCGCATGGCCTGGAGGTAGCGGGCCGGGTTCTTGCGGGCGGGGCCGTAGTAGTCGTTGGACCCGAAGACGTAGACGCCGGGGAACTCCATCAGCGGCCCGAGCGCGTCCAGGACGGCCGGGACGCCGAGCGGGTCGGAGAGGTTGTCGCCGGTGTTGACCACCAGGTCGGGGCGCAGGCCGGCGAGGCTCTGCAGCCAGCGCTGCTTCCGGCCCTGGTTGCTCACCATGTGGATGTCGGAGACCTGCAGTACCCGGATGGGTCGGGCGCCTCGGGGGAGGACCGGGACCTCGACCCGGCGGAGGCGGAAGGAACGGACCTCGTACCCAACGGAGTAGGCGAGGCAGGCGGCGCCGGTGGCGGCGATTCCGAGGGGAACGGAGTACAGCGGTCGCATCGTTCCATGCTCTCAGACGGCGGATCAGCAGGTGAACTGCCGGTGCGCACAGGGCGGAACGGATCGGGCGGCGGCCGCCGGGTCATTCCCCGTCCTGGTCGCGCCGGGCGCGCAGGGCCCGCACCTTGTGGCGGTTGCCGCAGCGCTCCATCGAGCACCAGCGCCGCCGTCCGGGCCGCGAGGTGTCGACGAAGAGCAGCCGGCAGTCGTCGGCGCCGCACTCGCGGATCCGCTCCGCGTACGGG
Source organism: Kitasatospora sp. NPDC057595 (assembly GCF_042800875.1). Taxonomy (NCBI): domain Bacteria; kingdom Bacillati; phylum Actinomycetota; class Actinomycetes; order Kitasatosporales; family Streptomycetaceae; genus Kitasatospora; species Kitasatospora sp. NPDC057595. The sequence continues at coordinate 149,337 of NZ_JBHVGL010000001.1, forward strand.
CCGGTGAACAGGGCGATGGCGTCGCGGGCGACGGTGGAGGCGAGCTGGTCGCCGTCGCCGGGCAGCGGCGGCGCCGCGGTGCCGTCCGGAGCGATCTGCGGGGCGAGCGGGGGCCGGGCGGCGGCCCGGTTGAGCAGGGCGTAGTCGGCGGGGTCCCCGGCGTCCGGGCCGTGGGTGGCGCGGGCCGCGGTGAGCTGCCAGAGGGCGTCCCGCAGGGCGCGGACGGCGGTGAGCTGGTCGTTGGTGATCCGGACGGCGCCGGGCGGCAGGACCAGCCGGGACCGGCCGGCCCAGTCGGCCAGGTCGGCGGGCCGGTGCAGGATCTCGTACCGGGCGTAGGGGCCGGGGCCGCCGGTGGGCAGCAGTTCCAGGCAGAGCGTGCCGGGGTCGAAGTGGAACCGCGTTCCGCCGGGGGAGTGCAGGACCAGGCCGGGGGATCGCTCGTCGGTCATGTAACCACTTTAAAGAGCGGCAGGGGGTGGCCGGGGACGGCGGGATCGGTGGGCGGCGGGATCGGCGGGTTAATGGTGGGCGGCGGAACGCCGCAGGTGGGAGACTCGGGGCCATGACGACGCTCAAGGCGCAGCTGCAGGAGGACCTCACGGCTGCCATCAGGAACCGGGACGAGCTGCGCTCGTCCACCATCCGGCTCACGCTGTCCGCCGTCACCAGCGAGGAGGTGGCGGGCGAGGAGAAGCGCGAGCTCTCCGACGACGAGGTGCTGAAGGTCCTCGGCCGGGAGGCGAAGAAGCGCCGGGAGGCCGCCACGGCCTTCGACAACGCCGGCCGGACCGAGCAGGCCGCCCGGGAGCGGGCCGAGGGCGAGGTGCTGGCCGGCTACCTGCCCAAGCAGCTGTCCGACGAGGAGCTGTCGGCGATCGTGGCCGCCGCCGTCGCGGAGAGCGGGGCGAGCGGGCCGCAGGGCATGGGCGCCGTGATGAAGCTGGTGCGGCCGAAGGTCGAGGGCCTGGCCGAGGGCGGCCGGGTGGCCGCCGCGGTGAAGGCCGCCCTCGCCGGCTGAGCACGGCACGCCGCAGGCACGCCGCAGGACGACGAAGAGCAGAGAACGAGAAGAGGGGCGCCCCCCGAGCCGATCGCTCGGGGGGCGCCCCTCGTCGTCCAACGGGTGCCCGCTCAGCGGTGGCCGTTCCCGTTGCCGTTGCCGTTCCCATTGCCGTTCCCGCCGCCGATGACGCCCGGCGGGAAGGTGAAGCCGCCGCCGATCATGCCGCCCGCATTGGTGCCGGGGTCGCCCGGGTTCGCGGCCGGCGGCGGGTTGCCGCCGGCGTTCGGGTCGGCCGGGTTGGCCGGGGCAGTGGCGCCCGGGGTGGCGTTCGGGTCCGGCTTGGGGGCCGGGTCCGGGATGTCGATGGTCGGCAGCGACTCCTTGGGCGAGCCCTTCAGCGCGCCGTCCATGGCCATCTTCCAGATCGGGCCGGGACCGGTGGCACCGAAGACGCCGTCGGCGCCGTAGTAGGTGTCGCCGATCTTCATGTTCTTCATCTCGACGCCGCCGGTCGGGCCGCCGATCCAGACCGCGGTGGCCAGCTGCGGGGTGTAGCCGCTGAACCAGGCGGCCTTCTTCTTGTCGGTGGTACCGGTCTTGCCGGCGATCTGCCGGCCGTCCTCCAGGCCGAGGGAGGCGCCGGTGCCCTTCTCGGTCACGTTGAGCAGGACGCTGTTCATCGCGTCGGCGGTCTGCTCGGAGAAGGCCTGGGTGCAGCTGGTCTGCGGGACGTTGACGTCCTTGCCGTCGACCGTGGTGATCTTGTTGATCGCGATCGGCGTGCAGTGCTTGCCGCGGGCGGCGAAGGTCGCGTAGACGTTCGCCATGGTCAGCGGCGACATCTCCTTGGTGCCCAGGGTGATCGAGGGCACGATCTCCAGCTTGGCGCCGGAGGCGGTGGTGGTGATGTTGAGCTTGTCGAGCATCTGCTTGACGGGGCAGAGGCCCATCTCCTGCTCCATCTGAACGAAGTAGGTGTTGACCGAGAGGGCCATCGCCTGCTTCAGCTCGTAGGGGCCGACCTCGCTCTTGCTCTCGTTCGGGACGTACCGCTCGTTGCCCTTGTAGGTGTTCTTCCAGGTGCCTTCGCAGGTCTTCATCGTCGGCCACTCGATGCGGTTCTCGGACGGGTACGCCTTGGTGGGCGACATCCCGTTCTCGAGCGCGGCCGCGGCGATGATCGGCTTGAACGTCGAGCCGGGCTGGAAGCCGTTGCCGCCGCCCATCGCCGCGTCGACGTTCAGGTTGACGACGGTCTGGTTCTTGGCCGGCTCCAGGCCGTACGGGCGGGTCTGGGCCATCGCCAGGATCTTGCCGGTCCCCGGCTCCATCATGGTGGTGGCGGCCGAGACCGGGTCGGTGACCTTGACCTTGCTGGTGACCGCGTTCTGGGCGGCGGCCTGCTTGTCCGGGTCGAGGGTGGTGTAGATGTTCAGACCGCCCTGGTCCCAGAACTTCTTGCGCTCGGCGGCGTTCTTGCCGAACACCGGGTCCTGCTTGACCACGTGCCGCACGTAGTCGCAGAAGAAGCCCATGCCCGCCTGGGCGGTGATGCAGCCGTTCTGCGGGTCCTTGTACTTCAGGCCCAGCGGGGCGGCCTTGGCCTCCTTGGCCTGGTCCGCGGTGATGTGCTTGTTCTCGACCATCTTGTCGATCACGACGTTGCGCCGCTTGACGGCGTTGTCGGGGAAGCGCACCGGGTCGTACTGGGACGGGTTCTGCACCAGGCCGGCCAGGGTGGCGGCCTCGGCGATGCTGAGGTCCTTGTTGGACTTGCTGAAGTAGCGCTGGGACGCGGCCTCGATGCCGTACGCCTGGTGGCCGTAGAAGGTGATGTTGAGGTAGTTGGTGAGGATCTGGTCCTTGGTCAGGTCCTCCTCCAGCTTGATCGCGACCTTCAGCTCCTGGATCTTGCGGCCCAGGGTCTTGCGCTGGGCCTCCAGGACGGCGGCCTGGTCGTCGCCGGCCTTCTCGACGTTGACGTTCTTCACGTACTGCTGGGTCAGCGTCGAGGCGCCCTGGGAGGCGGTGCCGCTCTCCGCGTTCTTGCTGATCGCGCGCAGCACGCCCTTGAGGTCGACGGCGCCGTGCTCGTAGAAGCGGGCGTCCTCGATGTCGACCTGGGCCTGCCGCATGTACGGCGACATCTGGTCGGCGGTGAGGACGGTGCGGTCGCGCTCGTAGACCTTGGCGATCAGCCCGCCCTTGGCGTCGAAGATCTGCGTCGCCTGGGTGAGCGGCGGGGTCTTGAAGTCGTCCGAGATGTTGGAGAAGCCCTCGGCCGTGTTCTTGGCGGTCAGTCCGAGCGCGCCGACGGCGGGCAGGGCCATGCCGGCGAGCAGGACGCCGGAGAGCACGCTGACCCCCAGGAACTTCACTCCGTGTCCCGCGTAGTCCAGCGGTGACCCGCGGCGCTTGCCGCGCGGAGCTCCGGGGTTGCCGGGGGGCGGGGATGCCTGGGGGCGCTTCGGTGCCATGGGGAGAACCCTACGTTGCCGAATGCCACACACCGGGGCAGGTGTTCGCCTAGGCTTGTCACAAGCTTGCGACAGCTTCGCTGCGTCAGCATCGATCACTCTTGTGAGTGATGAGAATTGCCCGAATTGCCCGATCCTGGTGTGCTTTTGGGGCAGCTGTTGCCCGCTGCACCCCTGTGTCCGGTAGCACTGCGTGACGACCTGCGTGGCGAGAGTGGCGCCCGTGGTCCTGGCAAGGCTTGCGACCTGCGGTCACTCCAACGAGTGAGCTGATCGCCACCCATAGTCCAATCGGGTCATTCGAGATTGAGCCCGAAGGGGCTGTTGCAAGCTGTCGTTCTTCCGTAACGTCCTCAACTGGCAACGGTGAATATGCCGTTGCCGCCGTGGGGGAGCCTCGATTCGGGAGAGGACGGCGCCGGCATGGGCTGGGTAGACGACTGGAGTGCGCAGGCCGCCTGCCGCACGAGTGATCCGGACGAACTGTTCGTCCAGGGGGCGGCGCAGAACCGCGCCAAGGCGGTGTGCAGCGGGTGCCCCGTGCGCACGGAGTGCCTGGCGGACGCGCTGGACAACCGGGTGGAGTTCGGGGTCTGGGGCGGGATGACCGAGCGCGAGCGCCGGGCGCTGCTGCGCCGTCGGCCGACCGTGATCTCGTGGCGGCGGCTGCTGGAGACGGCGCGCACCGAGTACGAGGCCTCGCTGGCCACCGGCGTGATACTGACGGACTACGCCCAGGCGGGCTGAGCACCCGGGCGCCTGGCCCCCGGAGGAACGGTCGGTCAGCCCGGGCTGGGGGGCCCGGGCCGGACCGCGGCGCGGGGTCAGTCGGCGGAGCCGCTGAGCCGTTCGCCGATCGCCCGCAGTCCGTCCAGGTCGTGGACGTCCCCGGGCAGCGCCGCGACCTCGACGATCGGCACGTCCGGGTAGACCGAGACGAAGCGGTCGCGGGTCCGGCGCTCGCGCACCATCACCTGCATCCGCTCGGCGTGCAGCCGCAGCAGCCCGGCCGCGAGCACTTCCGCCTCCGGCGAGGCGTGCTCCGAACCGTTCTCCTCCAGCGCCTCCGCCGCGGCCAGCGCCCGTTCGGCGGTGAGCTGTGGCGCGCCCGTCCCGTGCACCCGGTTGAGCACCAGCCCGGCCAGCGGCATCCGGTCGGCGGCCAGCCGGTCCACGAAGTACGCCGCCTCGCGCAGCGCGTCCCGCTCCGGCGCGGCCACCACCAGGAACGCCGTGCCCGGCGCCTGGAGCAGCTGGTACGTGCGGTCGGCGCGCTCGCGGAAGCCGCCGAACATCGAGTCCATCGCGCTGACGAAGGTCTGCACGTCGGTCAGCAGCTGGGCACCGAAGATCTTGCCGAGGGTGCCGGTGAGCAGGCCCATCCCGGCGTTCAGGAACTTCATCGCGGACCGGCCGCCGACCTTGGCCGGTGCGGTCAGGATCCGGATCACCTTGCCGTCCAGGAACGAGCCGAGCCGGTTCGGCGCGTCCAGGAAGTCCAGCGCGGAGCGCGACGGCGGGGTGTCGACGACGATGAGGTCCCACTCCTCGGCCGCCCGCAGCTGGCCGAGCTTCTCCATCGCCATGTACTCCTGGGTGCCCGCGAAGCCGGCCGACAGGGACTGGTAGAAGGGGTTCTCCATGATCGCGCGGGCCCGCTCGGGCTCGGCGTGGGCCAGCACGACCTCGTCGAAGGTCCGCTTCATGTCGAGCATCATGGCCTGCAGCTCGCCGCCGCCGTTGCCGTCGCCGCCGTTGCCGCCGACGCCCTTGACGATCCGCGGAGTGTTGTCGAGCTCGGTCAGCCCCATCGACTGCGCCAGCCGGCGGGCCGGGTCGATGGTCAGCACGACGACCTTGCGGCCGCGCTCGGCGGCCCGCAGGCCGATCGCCGCCGCGGTGGTGGTCTTGCCGACGCCGCCGGACCCGCAGCAGACGATGATCCGGGTCTTCGGGTCGTCGATCAGCCCGTCCACCGCGAGCCGGTTGCCGCTGCTCGTACCGCCGCTGCTGCCCGTACCGTCGCCGCTCACGCCGTTCCGCCCGCTCACGCTGCCCCCTGACGCTTCAGTTCGCCCGCCAGCCGGTAGAGCCCGCCGAGGTCCACGCCCTCGCCCAGCAGCGGTAGCTCGTACGTCGGGAGCTTCAGCTGCTGCAGGTCGGCGCGGCGCGCCCGCTCCAGCTCCACCCGCTCGGCGTGCTCCCTGGCCTGCTCCAGCAGTGGGTCGAGCAGCGGCTCGACCGCCGCCCGGACGGTCTCCGGCTTGCGCGAGCGGCCGCCGAGGCCCGCCTCGCCGAGGGCCAGCGCGACCTCCTCGCGGTGGTCGCCGTCCACCGCGGCCACCGCCGCCGCGTCCAGCACCGGCGGGCGGACCATGTTGACCAGCACACCGCCCACCGGCAGCCCGGACTCGTGCAGCTCGGCGATGCCGTCCACGGTCTCCTGGACCGGCATCTCCTCCAGCAGGGTGACCAGGTGAACGGCGGTCTCCGGCGACTTCAGCACCCGCATCACGGCCTGTGCCTGGCTGTGGATCGGCCCGATCCGGGCCAGCCCGGCCACCTCGGAGTTGACGTTCAGGAAGCGGGTGATCCGCCCGGTCGGCGGGGCGTCCATCACCACCGCGTCGTACCGCCGCCGGCCGTCCGGGCCCTTGCGGCGGGCGGCCTCGCAGGCCTTGCCGGTCAGCAGGACGTCCCGGACGCCGGGGGCGATGGTGGTGGCGAAGTCGACGAAGCCGACCTTCTGCAACGCCTTCCCGGCCCGGCCGAGCTTGTAGAACATGTCGAGGTACTCGAGCAGGGCCTGTTCGGTGTCGATGGCGAGCGCGTGCACCTCGCCGCCGGCCGCGCTGCCGTCCTGCGCCGGCGGCAGGCCCAGCTGGGCCGGGGTGACCGAGGCGATCCTGCGCTCCTCGTACGGCAGCGCCGCTATGCCGAACAGCTCGGCGATGCCCTGCCGGCCCTCCACCTCGATCAGCAGCGTCCGGTGGCCCTGCGCGGCGAGCGCCAGTGCCAGCGCCGCGGCCACCGTGGTCTTCCCGGTACCGCCCTTGCCGCTGACCACGTGCAACCGCACGCCCTCCCAGTCGGGATCGCGCCGGGCCGCCTGGCCGGGGGTGCGTGCCACGCTCCGTCTCCGTCCGTCTCCGAGGGCCGGCACCACACGGGTGCCCTTCCGCGAGGGTAACCAGGGACCGCACCGGATGCCGGGACTACCCCGGGGGCCGGGCCTGAATCATGCCCGCTTTGTGGGCCACTTCACACGCCGGAGCACGCCCGGGCGCGAACCGTGCCGGTCCGCCGGGACGGAGCGTCTAGAGTCTGGCCATGACCAAGTGGGAATACATGACGGCACCCCTGCTCGTGCACGCCACGAAGCAGATCCTGGACAACTTCGGTGAGGACGGCTGGGAGCTCGTCCAGGTCGTACCGGGTCCGAACCCGGAGCAGCTGGTGGCCTACTTCAAGCGGGAGAAGCGGGCATGAGCAAGGTCGAGGAGAAGCTTGCCGAGCTGGGTCTGACCCTGCCGCCGGTGGCCGCCCCGGTCGCCGCCTACGTCCCCGCCGTGCGCACCGGTGAGTTCGTCTTCACCTCCGGCCAGCTGCCGATGGTGGGCGGCAAGCTGCCGAACACCGGCAAGGTCGGCGCCGAGGTCACCCCGGAGGAGGCCAAGGAGCTCGCGCAGATCTGCGCGCTGAACGCGCTGGCCGCCGTCAAGTCGGTGATCGGCGACCTCGACCTGGTCGAGCAGGTCGTCAAGGTGGTCGGCTTCGTTGCCTCCGCCCCCGACTTCACCGGCCAGCCCGGTGTGATCAACGGCACCAGCGAGCTGCTCGGAAAGGTCCTCGGCGAGGCCGGCGTGCACGCCCGCAGCGCGGTCGGCGTCACCGTGCTGCCGCTGGACGCCCCCGTCGAGGTCGAGCTGCAGGTCCGGGTCCGCACCGGAGCCTGAGCCGCACCCGGGACCCAGTCGGGACCCACCCGGGACGCACCCGGGACGCACCCGGACCGGAGGACCCTCCCCGGGCGGGGTCGGACAGCGGATCACCCCTGTCCAACCCCGCCCCCGGGCGCTTAGCATCCGGGCATGGACCAGCGAGCAACGACGCTCCCGATGCCGCCCGGCTGGCCCGCCCGGATCCGGGCGGCCGACGCGGGTGCGCTGACCCCGCCCGTGCCGAAGCCGTCCGCCACCGTGGTGCTGCTCAGGGACACCGCCGCGGGCGGCGGCCCCGAGGCCTACCTGCTGCGCCGCCGCACCTCGATGGCGTTCGCCGCCGGCATGTACGCCTACCCCGGCGGCGGAGTGGACCGGCGGGACGCCGAGGCGGAGCTCGGCTGGGCCGGCCCCGGACCGCGCGCCTGGGCCGAGCGGCTCGGAGTGGACGCCGCGACCGCGCAGGCGGTGGTCTGCGCCGCGGTCCGCGAGACCTTCGAGGAGGCCGGCGTCCTGCTGGCCGGCCCGGACGCCGACAGCGTCGCCGAGCCCCGTGACTGGAGCGCCGAGCGCGCCGCCCTGGAGGCCCACGAGCTCTCCTTCGCCGACTTCCTGCGCGACCACGGCCTGCTGCTGCGCAGCGACCTGCTGGCCGGCTGGGCGCGCTGGATCACCCCGGCGTTCGAGGAGCGCCGCTACGACACCTGGTTCTTCGTCGCCGCCCTGCCGCCCGGGCAGGACGCCGCCCGCGAGGTCGGCGAGGCCGACCGGGTCGCCTGGCTCACCCCGGACGAGGCCGTCCGCGGCTACCAGGAGGGCCGGTTCGGCATGCTGCCGCCGACCGTCACCGTGCTGCGTGAACTGCGGCCGGTGCACAGCGCCGCCGAGGCGCTGGCGGCGGCGGCCGGCCGTTCGCTGGAGCCGGTGCTCGGCCGCGCCGAGGTGCGCGGGGAGCGGCTGACCGTCCGTTGGCCGGGGTACGACGAACTGACCATCGACGGGACCTTCCCCGAGTTCCCCGGGGAGCGGGTCGGCTGACGGCGCGCCGCCGTCCAGTACTGTCCGCTTCCAGCACCGCCCGTTGCGCCCGATTCCCCTTCCACCCGATCCACCCGATCCACCCGATCCATCCGATCCACCCGATCCATCCGAGTCCCCGCAAGAGGAAAGGACCGACGCCCGATGACCCACAACGACGTGGCTCGCCGGACGGCACCCGAGATGCCCGCCCGCAGCCTGACCCCGCGCACCCCGGCCTGTGACAGCGGCCCGGCCCCGTTCACCGAAGTCGCCCAGCGCGCCCTCGTCCGGACGCTGCCGCTGCGCCTGCTGCATCGCGACGGCGAGGGCGGCCGGTGAGCGGACTCCTGCCCGGTGACCCCGCCGCCGCGATCGGCGGCGAGGCCACCCCCCGTGCGCTCTGCGTGCTGGCGCCGAACCCGTCCCCGATGACGCTGGACGGCACCAACACCTGGCTGCTCTCCGAGCCCGGCTCGGACCTCGCGGTGGTGATCGACCCGGGCCCGCTGCACGAGGGCCACCTGCGCCGGGTGATCGAGACCGCCGAGCAGCGGGGCCAGCGGGTGGCGCTCACCCTGCTGACCCACGGGCACGCCGACCACTCCGAGGGCGCGGCCCGGTTCGCCGAGCTGACCGGCACCGAGGTCCGCGCACTGGACCCGGCGCACCGGCTCGGCTCCGAGGGCCTCACGCACGGCCAGCGTCTGGACGTCGGTGGGCTCGACCTCCGGGTGGTCGGCACGCCCGGCCACACCTCGGACTCGCTGACCTTCCACCTGCCCGCCGACGGCGCCGTGCTCACCGGTGACACCGTGCTCGGCCGTGGCACCACGATGGTCGCGCACCCGGACGGCCGGCTCGGCGACTACCTGGACTCGCTGCGCCACCTGCACACCATGGCCGCCGAGCACGGTGTGCGGATGGTGCTGCCCGGCCACGGCCCGGTGCTCGCGGACGCGCTCGGCGCGGTGGACTACTACCTGGCGCACCGGGCGGGCCGGCTGGCCCAGGTGGAGACGGCGGTGGAGACCGGCTGCCGAACGGCCGCCGAGGTGGTGGCCCGGGTCTACGCGGACGTGGACCGCGCGCTGTGGCCGGCCGCCGAACTCTCGGTCCGCGCCCAGCTCCAGTACCTCCGGGAGCACGGGCTGATCCCCGACTGACGGCCGCGCGGGCAAGCCCGAGGCAGCCCGAGACAGCCCGAGAAGGCATGAGGTAACCCGAGAAGGCATGAGGCCGCGCAGGCAGCGCGAAGGGCCCGCACGCCGGAGCGTACGGGCCCTTTCCGCAAGCGGTGCAGGCCCTAGCGGCCCGCGGTCACCGGGACCGGCGGGAGAGCCGCTCGACGTCCAGCAGGACGACCGCGCGGGCCTCCAGCTTCAGCCAGCCGCGGCCGGCGAAGTCGGCGAGCGCCTTGTTGACCGTCTCGCGGGAGGCGCCGACCAGCTGGGCCAGCTCCTCCTGGGTGAGGTCGTGGGCGACGTGGATGCCCTCCTCGGACTGCACGCCGAAGCGGCGGGAGAGGTCCAGCAGGGCCTTGGCGACGCGCCCGGGCACGTCGGAGAAGACCAGGTCGGACATCACGTCGTTGGTCCGGCGCAGGCGGCGGGCGATGGCGCGCAGCAGTGCGATCGAGACCTCGGGGCGGGCGTGCAGCCAGGGCTGGAGGTCGCCGTGGCCGAGGCCGAGCAGCTTGACCTCGGTCAGCGCGCTCGCGGTGGCGGTGCGCGGGCCCGGGTCGAACAGCGAGAGCTCGCCGATCATCTCGCTGGGGCCGAGGACGGCGAGCATGTTCTCGCGGCCGTCCGGCGAGGCGCGGTGCAGCTTGACCTTGCCCTCGGCGACGACGTACAGCCGGTCGCCCGGGTCGCCCTCGTGGAACAGCGACTCGCCGCGGGCGAGCGTCACCTCGGTCATGGAAGCGCGCAGCTCGCCGGCCTGTTCGTCGTCGAGTGCCGCGAAGAGTGCGGCGCGCCGCAGAACGTCGTCCACGTGCTTCCTCCTTCTCGGCCGGCCGGCCGTCAAGCCCTCCGGCACAAGTTCGTACAGTGCTCTGCATCACCAAGCATGGCGCATGTCGCTCCGATCATATGAGGAGGGGGTGCGCCGAGGTGAGCTGCGCGGGGCCATTCGTACCGCCGGAACCTTCCCGCTGACCGCCCGAACCGGCAGGTCAGCCGGTCAGTGGGGCGCCGCGGTTCAGTCCTGATCGGTCAAGTTCCGGAGCAGGACCGATCCAGCCGGGTCAGGCCAGGTCAGGCCGGGTCGGGCTCGGTCAGGCCGGGCCGGTCCGGGCCCGGGGGCGCGTGGACAGGCACGCGGGTGGGGCGTGCGAGCGGGCGCCTCAGATCTGCGGCGGCTCGGGCAGGTCGGCGAGCGCCGTCGGCTGCCCCGCGCCCGGGGCCGGCAGCCCGAGCAGTCGCCGCATCGCCCGCCGGGCGCGGTCGGCGGCGCCGCGGTCGCCGTACAGCCGGCGGGCGTGGTTGAGCGCGAGCACCTGGCCGGTCAGCTCGAAGACGGTCTGCTCGGGCTCCGTGTCGGCGGGAAGCTGTCCGGCGGTGACCGCCAGCTCGACCTGGCGGCGCACCCTCCGCTGCCAGATCGCGTTGCGCGCCGCCACCGCCGAGCGGACCGGCCCGGGCTCCCGGTCGTCGAACTCGGCGGTCACCGTGGTGAAGAAGCAGCCGCCGGGCAGCAGATCGCGCTCCAGGTAGGACACCCAGGCCTCGCACTGGGCGAGCAGCAGCGGCAGACCCGGCGCGGCCCCGGCCGTCTCCGAGCGCTGCACCACCTCGCGGGCGAACAGCGCGACTGCCTCGTCGACGACGGCCAGCTGCAGGCACTCCTTGGTGCCGAAGTGGCCCAGGACGCCGGACTTGCTCATCGACAGGTCGGTGGCGAGCCTGCCGATGGTCAGTCCCTCCAGTCCCTCGACCGAGGCGAGGTCCAGGCCGCGGGCCAGGATCGAGGCGCGGGTCCGGCGGGTGTCGGCGGCGGATCTTCTGGGGCTCACCGCGCCAGTGTAGCGAGCACCGACCCTTTAGAGTCCGACCGTTCGGACGCTATAGTCCGGCGTGATGACGCCCCATCACCGATCCGTTTCCCGAGGAGCAGCCATGCCGGGTTCCCGCATCATCGCGCTGGGCCACCACCAGCCCGCGAAGGTCCTGACCAACCACGACCTGGCCCGGCTGGTCGACACCAGTGACGAGTGGATCCGGCAGCGCACCGGCATCGTGACCCGCCGCATCGCCGAGAACGAGACCGTCACCGACCTCGCCGCCTCCGCCGCCGGCAAGGCGCTGGCCGCCGCCGGACTGGCCCCCGAGGAGATCGACCTGGTGGTGGTCGCGACCTGCACCGCGATGGACCGCTGCCCGAGCATCGGCACCCAGGTCGCCGGCCGGCTGGGCATCCCGGCGGCTGTCGGCTTCGACGTCAACAACGGCTGCGCCGGCTTCTGCACCGCGCTGGCCACCGCCGACCACGCCGTCCGGGCCGGCGCCGCCCGGTACGCGCTGGTCGTCGGCGCGGAGCGGATGAGCGATGTCACCGACTGGACGGACCGCTCCACCTGCGTCCTGCTCGGCGACGGCGCGGGCGCCGCGATCCTCGGCCCGGACACCGCGACCGCCGGCCGCCCGGGCGTGGGGCCGGTGGTCTGGGGCTCCGACCCGACGAAGGGTCACGCCGTCCGGCTGGACGACGGCTGGCAGCCGCGGTTCCGCCAGGAGGGCCAGACCGTCTACCGCTGGGCTACCACCACGCTGGCCCCGATCGCCGAGGAGGCCTGCCGCCGGGCCGGTCTGACCCCCGCCGACCTGGGCGCGGTCGTCACCCACCAGGCCAACCTGCGGATCATCGAGGCGCTGGTCGACCGGCTCGGCGCCGGCGGTGCGGTGGTGGCCCGCGACGTCGTCGAGTCCGGCAACACCTCGGCCGCCTCCGTCCCGCTCGCCCTCGCCAAGCTCGTCGAGCGCGGCGAGGTGCCCACCGGGGCCCCCGCCCTGCTGCTCGGCTTCGGCGGCGGCCTCTCCTGGGCCGGCCAGGTCGTCCGCTGCCCCTGAGTCGCCGCCTGCCCCCGAGCCGTCAGCTGCCTCCGGGCGGTCACCTGCCGTCGACGGGGTGCCGACCCGTGCCGACCCGGCGCGCAGCGGGCGGAGGGGGCGCGGGCCCGGCCGATCCGCCGCAGGAGCGCGGCCGTCCGGCGTAGCCTTCACGCATGGCAGAGAGCAAGGTCCGGACGACCGCGTCTGCGGGGAAGCCGGTCGGGAAGACGGTCAGGGTGGGCAAGCCCGAATCACGGCTGGCGATGGTGCGGCGGGCCCGGAGGATCAACCGGGAGCTGGCGGAGCTGTACCCGTACGCGCACCCGGAGCTGGACTTCGAGAACCCCTTCCAACTGCTGGTGGCCACCGTGCTGTCGGCGCAGACCACCGACCTCCGGGTGAACCAGACCACGCCGGCGCTGTTCGCGAAGTACCCGGCGCCGGAGGACATGGCGGTGGCGAACCCGGCGGAGCTGGAGGAGATCATCCGGCCCACCGGCTTCTTCCGGAACAAGGCGAAGTCGCTGATCGGCCTGTCGATCGCGCTGCGCGACGAGTTCGACGGGGAGGTCCCGGGCCGGCTGGCCGACCTGGTCACCCTGCCCGGCGTCGGCCGCAAGACCGCCAACGTCGTCCTCGGCAACGCTTTCGGAGTCCCTGGAATCACCGTGGACACCCACTTCGGGCGGCTGGCCCGCCGGTTCGGGTGGACCACCGAGGACGACCCGGTCAAGGTCGAGGCGGCGGTCGCGGAGATCTTCCCGAAGTCCGAGTGGACGATGCTCTCGCACCGGGTGGTCTTCCACGGCCGGCGCGTCTGCCACTCCCGGAAGCCGGCCTGCGGAGCCTGCCCGATCGCACCGCTCTGCCCCGCCTACGGGGAGGGCGAGACCGATCCGGAGAAGGCGACGAAGCTGCTGAAGTACGAGCTGGGCGGCCACCCGGGCCAGCGGCTGCGCCCGCCCGCCGACTTCCCGGGCGAGGCCGGCGCCCGCGCGGACGCCGCCGCGCACCACGGTGAGGTCGCCGACCTGGCGGTGTCCGAGTGAGCGGGCGCAGAGCGCCGCAGGTCGAACGGGACGGGCTGCCGGCCTGGCTGGAGCCGGTCCGGGAGGCCGCGGAGCGGGTGCTGCCCGAGCAGCTGAGCAGCTTCCTGCCGCCGTCCGAGGGCGGCCGGGCCGCCGCCGTGCTGATGCTCTTCGGCGAGGGGGTGGCCGGGCCGGACCTGCTGCTCATCGAACGGGCCCGCTCGCTGCGCTCGCACGCCGGCCAGCCGTCCTTCCCGGGCGGCGCGCTCGACCCGGAGGACGGTGACCCGGCGGGGTCCGGGCCGGTGGCGGCGGCGTTGCGCGAGGCCTGGGAGGAGACCGGCCTGGACCCGGACGGCGTGCAGGTCTTCGCGACGCTGCCCGCGCTCTACATCCCGGTCAGCCGGTTCGTGGTGACGCCGGTGCTCGGCTGGTGGCGCGAGGAGTCGCCGGTCCGCCCGGTGGACCTGGGGGAGACCGGCGCGGTCTTCCGGGTGCCGATCGCCGAGCTGACCGACCCGGCCAACCGGGCCCGGCTGCGGCACCCGTCCGGCCACCTGGGGCCGGCCTTCGCGGTCGGCGGACGGCTGGTCTGGGGCTTCACCGCCGGGGTGATCGACCGGGTGCTGCACCACGGCGGGCTGGAGCGGCCGTGGGACGCGGGCCGGATCGTCGACCTCTCGGACGAGGCGCTGGCGCTGGTGCAGGGCGATCTGGAACGGTCCCGCGCGGCGCTCGGCCGCGACCCCGGGACACCGTGAACCACGGGGCGGCGGGCGGGGCCGGCCCCCGCACGGTCCCGGCCGGATTCGGCGTTAGCCCACTCGGGCGGACGGTCCGTCGTGGGAGGGTGTCCGGGTGAACGTCCTGGATGTGCTGTTGATCGCCGCCGCCCTCGGATTCGCCGTCTCGGGCTACCGGCAGGGCTTCGTGGTCGGAGTGCTGTCGGTCCTCGGCTTCCTGGGCGGCGGCCTGCTCGCCGTCCAGCTGCTGCCGCTGCTGCTGGACCACCTCAGCCCCGGGACGACCGCCTCGGTGATCGCCGTGGTGGTGGTGATCGTGCTGGCGGCCACCGGCCAGGCGATCACCACGCACTTCGGCTGGAAGCTGCGCGGCCACATCGACCGCCGCCCGGCCCGGGCCCTGGACGCCGCGGGCGGCGCCGTGGTCAACGTGATCTCGATGCTGCTGGTGGCCTGGCTGATCGGATCGGCGCTCGCCGGGACGTCCCTGCCGACCGTCTCCAAGCAGGTCCGCACCTCGGCCGTGCTGGGCGGCGTCCAGGACGCGCTGCCGAACGACGCGCCCAACTGGTTCTCGGACTTTTCCAAGGTGCTCGCCCGCAACGGCTTCCCGCAGGTGTTCAACCCCTTCGAGCACGAGCCGATCACCCAGGTCGACACCCCCGACCCGGCGCTGGCCGCCAGCCCGGCGGTGGCCAAGGCACGGCAGAGCCTGGTCAAGGTGGTCGGCACCGCCACAGCCTGCGGCAAGACGCTGGAGGGCAGCGGCTTCGTCTACGCCCCGCACCGGGTGATGACCAACGCCCACGTGGTCGGCGGCGTCGACGAGCCGACCGTGCAGGTCGGCGGTGTCGGCCAGCTGTACGACGCGACGGTGGTCAGCTACGACTGGCAGCGCGACATCGCCGTCCTCGACGTGCCCAAGCTGAACGCGCCGGCGCTCACCTTCGCGGGCGAGGCGAAGACCAACGACAGCGCCATCGTCGCGGGCTTCCCCGAGAACGGCGCCTTCAACGTCCAGCCGGCCCGCATCCGCGGCCGGATCCAGGCCAACGGCCCGGACATCTACCACCGCGGCCAGGTCGTCCGCGACGTCTACTCGGTGCGCTCGCTGGTCCGCCAGGGCAACAGCGGCGGGCCGCTGCTCACGCCGGACGGCCAGGTGTACGGGATGGTGTTCGCGAAGTCGCTGGACAGCGCGGACACCGGGTACGTGCTGACCGCCGCCGAGGTCCGCCAGGACGCCGAGCAGGGGGCCGCGGCGACGGGGCGGGTGGACACCCAGGGCTGCGCGCTCTGATCCACGGCGATCGGTGCTGATCCGCGTCGATCCGTGCCGGTGCCGGGGCTGATCCGCGTCGGCCGGTGCGGGTCCGGGTCGGCCGACGCGGTCCGGGTCGGCCGGTGCCGGTGCGCGCTGATCCCGGTCAGGTGTCCCGGCGGAGCCGGGCGCCCACCCAGCGGGCGCGGCGGCCGAGGATGTGCGGGATGCCGAGCTGCCGCTGCGCCGTGCGCGGGTGGCCGCCCGCGCCGTCGAAGCCGGTGTCGTAGCCGCCGTCGTAACCGCGGTCGTCCGCCCACTCGGGACGGTGGGCGGAACGCTGCGGGCTGTTGCTGTGCTGTCGGCCGCGCGGGGCGCTGCCGCGATCGGGCATCCAGGTCATACCGCAATGGATGCCCCTGGGCCGACGGGGGTAACCGCCCGGCGGGGCACCAACGTGGCCTATGCGTTTGTCATATGAACGTCACATCAAGGGAGTTGGGACCTTCGACCCTGTTCGCCCATCCGGGGGCCGGGGCCCTCGCCCCGTGTCCTTTCCCGGCTCGGGGCCGTTGATCCTCAAGCCCCCTCCGGCACTCGGGGACCTCAGTCCTTGTGCCGGCCGATCCAGTCCAGCAGCTCGGCGGTGAACTGTTCCGGCGCCTCCTCGTGCGGGAAGTGCCCGACCCCGGGCATCAGCCGCCAGCGGTACGGCGCGGCCACGTACTCGCCGCCGCCCAGCGCGGTGTGCGACAGCAGCACCGGGTCCGCCGCGCCCTGGACGTGCAGGGTGGGGGCGGTGATCGGCTTCTTCATCCGTCGGGCGAACTGGATGCCGTCCGGGCGGGCCATCGAGCGCAGCAGCCAGCGGTAGGGCTCGACTGAGCAGTGTGCGGTGCTGGGGATCTGGATCGCCCGCCGGTACGCGGCGACCGCCGTGCGGTCCAGCTGGGTGCGGCCGGTCCAGGCGTCCAAGTAGCGGCCGACCAGCTCGGCGTCGTCCGCCACCAGCCGGCGCTCCGGTATCCACGGCCGCTGGAAACCCAGCACGTGCTCGAAGGCGGCCAGCTGCTTGCGGTCGGTGAGCAGCGCCCGGCGGAGGTCGCGGGGGTGCGCGGCGGAGACGACGGTGAGGCTCTGGATCACCGAGGGCCGCATCACGGCCGCCACCCAGGCCAGCGTGCCGCCGGAGGCGTGGCCGACCAGGTGCGCCCGATCCTCGCCGAGGGAGCGGATCACCCCGGTGATGTCCAGCGCGAGGTTGCCGGGGTCGTAGCCGCGCGGGGTGCGGTCGCTGCCGCCGATGCCGCGCAGGTCCACGGCGACGGCCCGGTAGCCCGCCGCGGCCAGCGCGGTCAGCTGGTGGCGCCAGGCCCACCAGTACTCGGGCCAGCCGTGCACCAGCAGGACCAGCGGGCCCTCGCCGAGCTCGGCGATGTGGAACCGCGCGCCGTTGGCGGCGAGGTCGCGGTGGATCCACGGCCCGGCCTGCCTGACGTCCCAGGCGGCCGGGGGCGTGCCCGGGGCGTCGCCGGGGGCGGTGAGGCCGGAGCTGTCGGACGGCTGCGCGGGCACGGGCTTCTGGTCGAGCGACATACCGAGAGCGTGTCACATCCGCGCGCCGTGCACGCGCCCGGCACTCGCACTCGGACCCTTCCGGCCCGGCCCGGCCCGGGCGCGCTTCCCTGGCGCTCCCATGGCGCTCCGGTGGCGCCTCCCTGGCGCGTGCCGACCGGGCCCCGACGCGGTGGCCGGCTCGGCAGCGGCTGGCCGGCGACGCACGGGATGGGCCTGCGAGGTTGGCCTACGGGGAGCCTACGGGGAGGGCTTACGGGGAGGGCCTACGGGATGCGGCCGAGGGCGCGGTCGATCTCCTCCTTGGTGGCGGGACGCGGCCGGGCGTTCTTCAGGACGTCGGCGGTCTTCTGCGCACCCTCGATGGTGCGGACCGGCTTCTCGATCTTCTTGAACGAACGCAGTGCCAGCAGGCCCAGCAGCACGGCCAGCAGCAGGTACGCGCCGGCCACGATGAGGAACGACCAACCGAGTGACAGGCCCAGCGCGTGGATGCCGAACGCGGCGGCGGCGCTCAGCATCGGGACGGCGGCCAGCGCGACCACACCGGCGACGCCCAGCGAGACGCCGCCGGAGACGCCGCGCTTGACGTCGGCGCGGATCTCGGCCTTGGCGAGCGCGATCTCGTCGTGGACCAGGGCGGACAGGTCGGCGGTGGCCGCGGCGAACAGCTGCCCCACCGAACGCTCGCCCTCGTAGGGCGCCCGGCCGTTGCTGGACGGGTCTGCGGCTCCTGCGGGCATCAGCGGTACTCCTCTTCGGTGGACTGTCGACAGTTCAGAATCATGCCCCTACCGGAGGAGCGGACACCACTCCGGGGCCCCGCCGGGGGGACGTGTCCGGCGGGCGGGCCGCTCAGCGGGCTCCGTCGACGTCCTCGTCGGCGCCCTCGCCGGCGCCCTTGTCGGCGCTCTCGTCGGCGCCCTCGCCGGTCCTTCCGCCGACCTGGCGGGTCGGGCCCGCGTCCGGCTGCCCCGAGCCCGTCGGCCGGGCCCGTTCGGCCATGCGGCGCTGCCAGGCCGGGTCGTCCAGCTGGTAGACGTCGGGGATGCCGTCGCCGTCGAGGTCGCGGTCCTCCTCCTCGCACAGCTCGCGGTAGTGCCGGTTGCGCAGCTTCAGCAGCACGGTGGCGATCAGCGCGCATATCAGCGAGCCCACCAGGACGGCGGCCTTGGCCCGGTCGGCGAGCGCCGGGTCGTCCGGGAAGGCCAGCTCGTCGATCAGCAGCGAGACGGTGAAGCCGATGCCGGCCAGGACCGAGACGGCGAACAGGTCGGCCCACTTGAGCTGAGGGTTCAGCTCGGCCCGGGTGAAGCGGGCGGTCAGTCGGGTGCCGCCGTACACGCCCACGGTCTTGCCGACCAGCAGGCCGACCATGATGCCGATCGGGGTGGCCTGGGTGAACACCTCGCGCAGCGCCGGACCGGAGATCGTCACCCCGGCCGCGAACAGGGCGAAGACCGGTACCGCCAGCCCGGCCGAGAGCGGGCGGACCAGGTGCTCGATGTGCTCGCCGGGGGACTGCTTCTCGTCGCCCTCGCGGTGGCAGCGGAGCATCAGGCCCATCGCGACGCCCGCCACCGTGGCATGCACGCCGCTCTCGTGCATCAGCGCCCAGACCACGAAGGCGAGCGGGACGAACAGGTACCAGCCGTGCACCCCGCGCCGGTGCAGGAACCAGAACAGCGCGAGGCCGGCGAAGGCCAGCCCGAGGGCCCAGAACTTGATGCCGGAGCTGTAGAAGACCGCGATGATCAGGATCGCGATCAGGTCGTCCACCACCGCGAGGGTGAGCAGGAAGGCGCGCAGCGCGGAGGGCAGGTGGCTGCCGACCACGGCCAGCACACCGAGCGCGAAGGCGATGTCGGTGGCGGTGGGGACGGCCCAGCCGCTGGGGTGACCGCCGGGGCCCGCGTTGATGAGCGCGTACAGGACGGCGGGCAGCGCGACGCCGCAGACGGCGGCCACGACGGGGAGCAGTGCCGCGCTGGGGGTGCGCAGCTCGCCCGCCACGAACTCGCGTTTGAGCTCGATGCCGGCGACGAAGAAGAAGATCGTCAGCAGCCCGTCCTTGGCCCAGGTGCCCAGGGTGAGGTCGAGGTGCAGGGGGGCGGAGGGGCCGACGGTGTGGTTCAGCACGGACTGGTACGCGTCCGGCCAGACGTTGGCCCAGATCAGTGCCACGACCGCGGCGGTGAGCAGCAGGATTCCGCCCACGGTCTCGGTGCGCAGGGCGTCGGCGAGGTAGTTGCGCTCGGGGAGGGACAGTCGGCCGAGGAACTGGCGGCGTCGGGTCGTCGTCGGCTCGTGAACGGGCGGCTGGCTGGCCACGCGCGGCCTCCTGGGGGCGAGGGGACGGTGTGTGGATGCACCGGTGGTGCATCGCCGACCAGACTTCCCGGCTCGCCCTGTGACGCGGACCTGTGGATCACGTGGATCATGCAGGTCTTGTCGCGTCCTTAGCAGTCTAGCGTGACGACAAAGTGGCATCCGGATTGTCCTAATTAAGGACTTAATCCCTCTTTGTCTCGATGTGCACCTGTTCGTGCGCGGTCCGGGGAGGATCCTCCGTCCGGACATGCCGGTGCCCCGGGCGGTCACGACCACCCGGGGCACCGGCACGCATGCGTCACGCGCGTCTCACCACGCGGTTCAGCTCTCGCCGTCCGCCGACGGAAGCTGGGCCTGGATGAGGTTCATCACCGAGGAGTCGGCCAGCGTGGTGGTGTCGCCGACCTCGCGGCCCTCGGCGATGTCGCGCAGCAGGCGGCGCATGATCTTGCCGGAGCGGGTCTTCGGCAGCTCGCCGACCACCTTGATCTGCTTCGGCTTCGCGATCGGGCCGAGCGTGCGGCCGACGTGCGCCCGCAGCTCCTCGACCAGCTCGGGGCTGTCGGTGGCGCTGCCGCGCAGGATCACGAAGGCGACGATCGCCTGGCCGGTGGTGGCGTCGGTGGCGCCGACCACCGCGGACTCGGCCACCGCCGGGTGCCCGACCAGGGCCGACTCGACCTCGGTGGTCGAGATGTTGTGGCCGGAGACCAGCATGACGTCGTCGACCCGGCCGAGCAGCCAGATGTCGCCGTCCTCGTCCTTCTTGGCACCGTCACCGGCGAAGTAGCGGCCCTCGAAGCGCGACCAGTAGGTGTCGATGTAGCGCTGGTCGTCGCCCCAGATGGTGCGCAGCATGGACGGCCACGGCTCGGTGAGCACCAGGTAGCCGCCGGAGCCGTTCGGGACCTCGACGGCGTTGTCGTCGACCACGGTGGCCGCGATGCCCGGCAGCGCGCGCTGGGCCGAGCCCGGCTTGGTCTCGGTGACGCCCGGCAGCGGGCTGATCATGATCGCGCCGGTCTCGGTCTGCCACCAGGTGTCCACGATCGGGGCCTTGCCGGCGCCGATGTGCTCGCGGTACCAGATCCAGGCCTCGGGGTTGATCGGCTCGCCGACGCTGCCCAGCACCCGCAGCGAGGACAGGTCGAACTTCGCGGGGATGTCGTCGCCCCACTTCATGAAGGTGCGGATCGCGGTCGGCGCGGTGTAGAGGATCGTCACGCCGTACTTCTGGACGATCTCCCAGAACCGGCCCTGGTGCGGGGTGTCCGGGGTGCCCTCGTAGATGACCTGGGTGGCGCCGTTGGAGAGCGGGCCGTAGACGATGTACGAGTGGCCGGTGACCCAGCCGATGTCGGCGGTGCACCAGTAGACGTCGGACTCCGGCTTGAGGTCGAAGACCGCGTGATGGGTGTAGCTGGCCTGGGTGAGGTAGCCGCCCGAGGTGTGCAGGATGCCCTTGGGCTTCCCGGTGGTGCCCGAGGTGTAGAGGATGAAGAGCGGGTGCTCGGCGTCGTGCGCCTCGGGGGTGTGCTCGGTGGACTGGCGCGCGGTGGCCTCGTGCCACCAGACGTCGCGGCCCTCGGTCCAGGCGATGTCCTGGCCGGTGCGGCGCACGACCAGGACGTGCTCGACGCCGTCGACCTTGGTCAGCGCCTCGTCGATGGCCGGCTTGAGGGCGGACGGCTTGCCACGCCGGTAGCCGCCGTCGGCGGTGATGACCAGCTTGGCCTGGGCGTCCTGGATGCGGGAGGCCACGGCGTCGGCGGAGAAGCCGCCGAAGACCACCGAGTGGGTGGCGCCGATCCGGGCGCAGGCGAGGATCGCGACGACGGCCTCGGCGATCATCGGCAGGTAGATCGCGACCCGGTCGCCCTTGGCGACACCGAGCTCCAGCAGCGCGTTGGCGGCCTGCGAGACCTCGTCCTTGAGCTGCGCGTAGGTGATCGAGCGGCCGTCGCCGGGCTCGCCCTCGAAGTGGATGGCGACGCGGTCGCCGTTGCCGGCCTCGACGTGCCGGTCGACGCAGTTGTAGGCCACGTTGAGCTTGCCGTCGGCGAACCACTTGGCGAACGGCGGGTTGGACCAGTCGAGGGTCTGGGTGGGCTCGACGGCCCAGTCGAGGCGGCGGGCCTGCTCGGCCCAGAAACCGAGGCGGTCCTCGGAGGCCTGTGCGTACGCGGCCGCGGTGACGTTGGCGGCTGCGGCGAGCTCTGCCGGCGGGGCGAAGCGCCGCTCCTCCTTGAGCAGGTTGGCCAGGCTCTCGTTGCTCAACGCGCACTCCTCATGAGTCATGATCGGGGTCGTTTCCCGTGCGTGGGGATTGTCCCGTGTGTCCCAGCGCACAGCTCACCAGGCGAAGAGGTCAGTTGACAAGAGGCTCCGGATAATTGGTGTAGACCTTTGACCGGAGGTCGAACGGTCGCCCGAGGTCGGCGGCGCCCCGGGGCAGGGCTGGGAGGTGGGCCCGCGTCCTTGGCCCGCCCGTCAGGACGCGGGCCCGTCTCACGCGGCCAGGCCGGGCCCTCCCTCTCTCCGGGCCGGATCCGCTGCGGCGGTACCGGTGGCCGGAACCTGTTCGAATCCGTCCAGACGTCCGGGCGTGTCGCGCTCCTGCCGTACGGAGGCCGCCGCGGCCGGGGTCGCGGCCTCGACCGGCCCGAAGCGGCCGCTCTCCCGGTCGAGCACATAGGCCTGGGCGGTGGCGAAGTCGAAGTACATGCCGACCAGCCGCAGGGTGCCCTCGGTCACCCGCCGTTCTACCGCCGGGTTGGCCATCAGCTGGTCCAGCTGCTGGACCACATTGGTGATGCAGAGCTGCTCGGTCAGGTCGACCGCCGGGCGGTCGGTGAACTCGGCCGGGACCCTGCGCAGCCGGTCCAGTGAGCCGCGGCCGTTGCGCAGCCAGCGGGCCAGCGGGGTGGGCCGGCCGGGCTGCTCGTGCACGCCGTCGAGCAGGGCCTTCATCGCTCCGCAGCCCGAGTGCCCGCAGACCGTGATCGACCGGACCTCCAGCACCTCCACCGCGTACTGCACCGCCGCCGCCACCGAGTCGTCGGCCGCGCCCGGCTCGTGCGGCGCCGGCACCAGGTTGCCGACGTTGCGCACGGTGAAGAGGTCCCCCGGACCGCTGTTGGTGATCATGCTGGTGACCATGCGGGAGTCCGCGCAGGTCAGGAAGAGCTGTGAGGGCGTCTGCCCCTCCCGGGCGAGCCGGGCCAGCTCGGGCCGCACCAGCGGGGCGGTGTGCAGCTGGAACACCCGCACCCCGTCCAGCAGCCGGCCGTGCGGGTCCTCCTGCTGCTCGATGCAGTGGTGCCCGGCCCAGGGTGTCCAGGCGCGGCAGCGGTGCGGGCCCGGAGAACTGCCGGTGCGGACCGTGCCGTCCGGATCGAGCACCTCGTCGTCCTGGCGGCGCGTCACCATCGACACCCGCCCCCCGCCCGCCTGGTGGGCGGTGCGCCAGCTGTGCACCGTCTCGTAGGCGGCGTGGTCCAGGAAGGAGCCGTCATGGACCACGGCGACCTCCGCACCGGCCGGGATGCCCGCCAGCGCCCGGCTGAGCCGGGGCACCGCGGTGAAGGTGAGCGGGCCGTGGGTCTCCACCGTGAACGATCCGCCGGGGCCGGCCAGGACGTCCACATGGGCGCGGGTCAGCCGGTAGAGCGCGAGCAGGACGGCCGTCGCCGCGCCGAGCGCCACCCCCGGCAGGACGCCGAGCAGCACCACGGCGACCACGGTGGTCAGATAGACGGGGAACTCGCGGTGGCGGTGCACCTTGCGGATGTGCGCGAAGCTCACCATCTGCAGACCGACGACCAGCACCAGGGCGGCGAGCGCGGCGAGCGGGATCCGGCGCAGCCCGCCGGTGAGGGCCAGTGCCGCCGCCAGCACCCACACCCCGTGCAGGACGGAGGAGCGCCGGCTGCGCGCGCCGGCCCGGACGTTGGCCGTGCTGCGCACCGCGCCACCGGCGACGGGCAGCCCGCCGACCAGTCCGCTGACCATGTTGGCGAGTCCCTGGCCGCGCAGTTCGCGGTCCAGGTCCCCGGTGCGGCGCGACATCCGGTCGACCGCGACGGCGGAGAGCAGCGACTCGACGCTCGCCACGGCGGTGACGGTCAGTACGGCGGCCAGGACGGCGAGGGGCGGTCCGTGCGGCAGGTCGGGGGCGAGCCCGTGCGGCTGCCAGGCGGGCAGTTCGACCCGGGCGAGCCGCAGGTCCAGCGCGACGGCGAGCGCGGTGGCGGCGGAGACGGCCGCGAGCGGGCCGGGGACCTTGGCCAGCCGGGTGCCGAACTCCCCGCACCGGCCGGGGAGCCGGCCCAGCCGGGGCCAGCCGAGCAGCACGGTGACGGTGACCGCGCCGACGGCCAGGGCGGCGGGGTGAGGGGTCGACAGTTGGGCGGGCAGGGCGAGCAGGTTGGCCAGTGCCGAGCTCTGCGGGGAGCCGCCGAGGACGACGTGCAGCTGGGCGATGGCGATGGCCAGGCCGACGCCGGCCAGCATGCCGTGCACGATGGCGGGTGAGACCGCCAGTGCGGTGCGGGCCACCCGCCTTGCCCCGAGCAGGAGTTGGAGCAGGCCGGCGGCGAGGGTGATGGTGCAGGTGGCCTGCCAGCCGTACTGGGCGATGAGCCCGGCGGTGATCACGGTGAGCGCGGCCGAGGGGCCGCTGACCTGCAGCGGGGTGCCGCCGAACAGGCCGACCACGATGCCGCCGACGGCCGCCGCGGCGAGGCCGGCGGTGAGCGGGGCGCCGGTGGCGAGGGCGATGCCGAGGGAGAACGGCACGGCGATCAGGAACACCACCAGCGAGGCCGAGAGGTCCTGTGCCCAGGTGGCGCGGGGACGTCGGCCCGGTGGGGCGTGGTCGGTGGTGTCGGAGGCGATGGGGGCGATGGAGATGTCGAGGGTCATGGGTCTTCCCGTCTGTCCGGGGGAACGAACGCAGTCAGGTCCGGCGGTGAGTCCGGTCGTGGGCTCGGTGAAGCGGATCGGCTGTCGTGGGTCGCGACGGTGTGGCGGGATGGCGCGGTCGGGCCGGGAGTGCGGGTGTCACCGGCCGGGCCTTGGTCCATCGGGCCGTCCGGCGGCCGCTCGGCGGGGCGCTGGGAGGAGCCAGGCCACGGCGAGGGGGTACCGGGACGGAAGCGGAACATCAAGACTCGGTAAACCGAGGGTAATGAGAGCTTTGCACAGCGTCATCCGGAGCGACAGTGAATAACCGCCCCATTCACTCCATTGGGTGGTGGTCGAACGGACCGGAATCTGCTGGTGGAGGCCCTGTCGGGGACGCGCGCGGGCCGCGGCCCCCGTGCGGGGGACCGCGGCCCGTGGGTGCTGCGGCGGTGCTCCGGCTCAGACCGCCGCGCCGGCGGCGCTGGGCTCATCGACCGGGGCGGACCCGCCGCCGAGCACGAAGTCCGGGTCGACCTGGGCGGCGAGGTCCGTGCCGACCTTCGCGTTGGCCCAGCTCTCGGCGTTGCGCAGATGGAAGTGGACGGCCTGCTCGGTGTACCGGCGCGGGTTCCGCAGCTCGTACGCGGCGTCGGCGGCCACGCGCAGCTCGTCCAGCACGGCGCGGTTGGCGGGTTCGAGGGCGCGCAGCGGCGGCTGTGCGCCCTGCTCCAGGCGGCGCACCCAGTCGGACTGGCCGAAGGCGGTCAGCAGGTCCTCGCCGACCTCCCGGCGCAGGAAGTCCAGGTCGTCCGGGCCCTGCACCTTGTTGCCGACGACCCGCAACCTTACGCCGAAGTCGCGTGCGTAGTCCCGGTACTGGCGGTACACCGAGACACCCTTGCGGGTGGGCTCGGCGATCAGGAAGGTGAGGTCGAAACGGGTGAACAGCCCCGAGGCGAAGGAGTCGGAGCCCGCGGTCATGTCGGTCACCACGTACTCTCCCCGGCCGTCGACCAGGTGGTTGAGCAGCAGCTCGACCGCGCCGACCTTGGAGTGGTAGCAGGCGACGCCGAGGTCCTCCTCGGTGAACGCGCCGGTCGCCAGCAGCCGGGCCGAGCCCTCGTCGAGCGCGACCGGCCGGGCGCAGGCCGTGTAGACCGGGTTCTCCTCGACGATCCGCAGCAGCCGCGAGCCCCGGCCGGGCGGGGTGGTCTTGATCATCTCCTCGGCGGAGCGGATCAGCGGGTTGCTGCCGCGCAGGTACTCCTTGATCTCGGGCAGTCGGGCCCCCAGTGCGGGCAGTGCGGCGGCCTGGTCGTCCGTCAGCCCGAGGGCCGGGCCGAGGTGCTGGTTGATGTCGGCGTCGACGGCGAGGACCGGCCGGCCCGCGGCGGCCAGGTGGCGGATGAACAGTGCGGACAGCGTGGTCTTGCCGCTGCCGCCCTTGCCGACGAAGGCGATCTTCATCTTGGAACTCCGGCTCTCGCTGCTGGGGCTCTCGCTGCTGGGCCCGCCGCGGTCGCGGCAACGCGCCGCGGCGAGGTCGACGATCTTCCGAGCTGGAAATCGTTGTCGTCTTCGACGGCGGTCATGCTATCGGGGGTTTGGGGTCGCTGGCCGGAGGGAAGTGAGGATTGCCTCTAACGGGTGATCCGAGGTTGCTGTTCCGGGTGGGGCGCCCGGGTCATTACTCTCGGGTAGGTGAGCACTGGAACAGATCCCCTCGCCCCGCTGGCCCAGCTCCCCGGAGTGCCGGACGCGGTGGCCGAGGTGCGCAAGGCCGTCGACCGCCTCTACGGCCACCGGGTGATGCGTCGCCGCGCGGCCGAGGTCACCTCCGAGTCCGCCCTGCGCGGCGCCCGCGCCTCGGCCGCGCTGGCCGGGGCCGACTGGCCGTTGGAGGAGGTCCGACGGCGCAGTGACTTCGGCGCGGACGCCGAGGCCCGCACGGTGGGCGCCGCGCTGCGGGTGGCGGCCGAGGCGGGCCAGCTGCTGAGCATCTGGCGGCACTCGCCGCTCCAGGTGCTGGCCCGGCTGCACCTGCTGGCGGTCGGGGACGCCGACCCCGCGGCGGGCCGCCCGCGGCAGGGCGGCGAGGGCGCCGACGACCCGTTCCCGCTGGAGCTGATGCCGGCGGAGGGTGTCGCGGCGGACCACGGCCCGGCGACCGCGCCGGCCGCCGCGGTGACGGACGGGCCGGTGCCGGCGCTGCCCGCGGCGCCCGGCCCGGAGGAGGTCGCCGCCCGGCTCGACCAGCTCTCCCGGCTGCTGGTCGCCCGCGCGGAGGGCCAGGGCGTCGGGACGCCGGCCCTGGTGGTCGCCTCGGTGGTGCACGGCGAACTGCTGGCGCTGCGGCCGTTCGGCGCGTACAACGGCCTGATCGCCCGGGCCGCCCAGCGGATCGTGCTGATCGCCGAGGGGCTCGACCCGAAGTCGATCTGCCCGGCCGAGGTCGGTCTGGTGGAGCTGGGGACGGACGCCTACCGGCGGGCGCTGGCCGGCTACCTGGCGGGGACGCCCGAGGGCCTGGCGGCCTGGATCGGCCACTGCGGCCGGGCGTTGCGGCTCGGCGTGCGGGAGAGCACGGCGGTCTGCGAGGCGATGCAGCGCGGCATGGTCTAGGGCCTGGCCCGGTGGGTGGATCCACCCACCCGAACAGCCCGGACAGCAGGATGCGGCGGCACCTGATCCTGCCAGGTGCCGCCGCTGGCACAGATGCCGGGTGACCATGCATGCACCGGAAAGTGCCGATCAGACGGGGATCCTGCCCGTTCGTCTGGTCCGGCGGCCCGACAGCGGGTCGGCTGCATGTGGGTGCTCGGTCATCTGTACGGCGGTCCGTGGGGCCTGAACTGCGTTGTCGGTTTGACCTCTTCGGTCCTGACCGGGTCTCGCGGGCCGTGCTTCATTTGTATCGCGTTTCGGGCGAAAGGGGAACCCGAAAAGTGGCGTCTTGGGCTTTTGACCGTTTTGTCCAACGCCTCGTGCTCAGGCCGCCGGGCGGCGGCGCCTGGCCGCGTACCAGATGACCCCGGCCGTCAGCGCGGCCGTGCCCACCGCCACCGCCGTCAGCACCGAGCGGCTCGGCGCGGAGAATTCCGGGAGCCTCCGCCGGAGTTCCACCGGCTTGTCGAAGACCAGCACCGGCCACTCGCGGGCCACCGCCTCCTTGCGCAGCGCCCGGTCCGGGTTGACCGCCGAGGGATGGCCGACCGCCTCCAGTAGCGGCAGGTCGGTCGACGAGTCGCTGTAGGCGTAGCACTCGGTCAGGTCGTAGCCCTCGACCCCGGCCAACTCCCGGATCGCGGCGGCCTTGTTCTCGGCGTAGGCGTAGTACTCGATCTCGCCGGTGTAGCAGCCGTCCTCGATCTTCAGCCTGGTCGCGATCACGTGGTCCGCGCCGAGCAGCGCACCGATCGGCTCGACCACCTCGGAGCCGGAGCTGCTGACGATGACCACGTCGCGGCCGGCCGCGTGGTGCTGCTCGATGAGCGAGGCGGCCTCGTCGTAGATGATCGGGTCGATCAGGTTGTGCAGGGTCTCGGCGACGATCTCGCGCACCTGCTGCACGTTCCAGCCCCGGGTCAGCGCGGAGAGGTACTCCCGCATCTTCTCCATCTGGTCGTGGTCCGCGCCGCCCACCAGGAAGACGAACTGGGCGTACGCACTTCGCAGGACGGCCCGACGGTTGATCAGGCCGCCCTGGTAGAACGGACGGCTGAACGCGAGGGCGCTCGACTTGGCGATGATCGTCTTGTCGAGGTCGAAGAAGGCGGCGGTGCGCGGGCCGGTCGGACCGGGTCGCACGGTCGGCGGACGGGGCCCGGACGGGCCGGAGCCGGGCGCTCCGGGGCGTGCGTCGGTCACGGCCGTCCCGTCGGGCCCGGGTGTCCCGTCGGTTCCGGCGGCTGCGGCGGTGGAGTCCGGGGACTCGTCGGCGTGCTCGTCGGCGTTCTCGGTGGTGTCCACGGGAACCGAGGATAGAGGGCGCCGCAAAACAGCCCGCCATTCGGCGTACTCGTGGGCGTGCGGGTTTGTGTTTCTGGCCGCTCGGGTACACCATGGAAGTCACGGATCGTTCGCGACCGTGCTAACCCGGTCCGGCTCCTCCCCCCCGAGTCGGGCCGTGGATAGACGACCCCCGCTCTCCCCCCCGGCGGGGGTCGTCGCACGTCCGGGGCCATTTCAGGGCTTGAACGGCCCGTCGTGCGGATCCGCGGGCCGGCCCCCGTGGCGCCTACAGGGGGTGTCGGGGAACGGGGGCGGTCGCCCGTTTTCGTCACTCTCCGTGGATGGTTCATAGGGCGTCGCTCATGGTCGGCGCCGGCCCCGGCCGCTTCGGGAATGCGGTCGGACCTGCCCCGGGGAGCGCGCGGTCCGCGCGGTGCTATCCGGTCGCGTCGGTATGGCGGTTCATCTCCGTGAGCCCGTTTCGTCAATTCTTTGTCCAATAGCCCCCCGTGCGGGTGAACGTTTTCGTCCACAGCCCATGAGTTGTCCACAGGGATTCGGAACCAGGCGGACGGAATCCGGATCACCGTCCACCGTGATGTCCGGCGGTG
The DNA here is from genome assembly GCF_042800875.1 of Kitasatospora sp. NPDC057595. Taxonomy (NCBI): domain Bacteria; kingdom Bacillati; phylum Actinomycetota; class Actinomycetes; order Kitasatosporales; family Streptomycetaceae; genus Kitasatospora; species Kitasatospora sp. NPDC057595. The sequence continues at coordinate 178,235 of NZ_JBHVGL010000001.1, forward strand.
GTCGCCGGGTCCGTGCCGCGGGCCCGGCGACCGGCTGCCGGACCGACCGGACACCAGGACGACAGGGGAGCCCGCATGACGAAGCCCATCACCGACCACGCCACCACCGGCGGGCCGGAGCCCGTCGGGCCGCTCGTCCTCACCGGGGACGACGGCCTGGCCGAGCAGCTGCTGCGGATCTGCGCGGCGGCCGGCACCGAGCCCCGGCTGATCCGGGGCGAGCCGCCGCCGCGCGAACTGTGGGAGGGCGCCTCGCTGGTCCTGGTCGGCGACGACCGGTCCGGACAGTGCGCCGGGCTGCCCCGCAGACCCGGGGTGCTGCTGCTCGGGCTGGACCTCGACGACGCGGGCGTCTGGGTCAGGGCCGTCCAACTCGGCGCGGAGCACGTGCTGTTCCTGCCCGATGCCGAGGCCTGGCTGCTCGACCGCGTCGCCGACGCCGCCGAAGGGGTGGGCGCTCCCGCGCGCACCGTCGCCGTGCTCGGCGGGCGGGGCGGCGCGGGCGCCTCCACCCTGGCCTGCGCGCTCGCGGTCACCGCCGCGCGCCGGGGCCTGCACACCGTGCTGGTCGACGGTGACCCGCTCGGCGGCGGCCTCGACATCCTGCTCGGCGGCGAGACGGCCGCCGGCCTGCGCTGGCCGGACCTCGCCGGTTCCCGGGGCCGGGTGAACGGCGCCGAGCTGGCCCGGGCGCTGCCCGCGCTCAAGCGGCTCCGGACCCTGTCCTGCCTGTCCTGGGACCGCAGCGACACCCTCGCGGTGCCGCCCGAGGCCATGCGCAGCGTGCTGGCCGCCGCCCGCCGCCGGGGCGGACTCGTGGTGGTCGACGTGCCCCGACGGCTGGATCCGGCGGCCGGGCAGGCTCTGGAGCAGTCCGACACGGCGCTGCTGGTGGTGCCGGCCGAACTGCGCGCGGTGGCGGCCGCCGACCGGGTGGCCGCGTCCGTCCGGATGCGGCTGGACGACGTGCGGGCGGTGGTGCGGCCGCCGGGTCCCCTCGGGATCCCCCCGAACCGGGTGGCCCGGGGACTGCGGATGCAGCTCGCCGGGGTGCTGGAGCCGGAGCCCGGACTGGCCGTCGACCTCGAACAGGGCGTACCGCCCGGCATCCGGGAGAGCGGGCCGCTCGCCCGCTTCTGCGGGGCGTTCCTGGACGAGGTGCTGCCGCCGGTGCCGGCGGTCGAGGGGGGTGTCGCCTGATGGTGCGTCTGCGCAGGTCCGACGACGGTCCGGGTGCCGACCGCGGTGGTGGCGGGCCCGGGCCGGGTGAGCGGCGCGGGCTGCGGAGCGTCCCGGGTCCCGGGAGCGTCCCGGCGCCCCGGGCCGAACCGAACGCCTACGGCCGGACGGCGAGGGAGGAGCGTGCCGCCGCGCTGGTCGACGCCGTCCGGCTGCGGCTGGCCGAGTCCGGGTCGCCGCCGACCGCCGGCTCGGTGGCGACCGCCCTGCGCGCCGCCAGGCCGCCGCTCGGCGGCGACGACGTCCTGGACACCGTGCGCTCGCTCTGCGCCGAACTGGTGGGTGCGGGCCCGCTGGAACGGCTGCTGGCGGCGCCCGACGTCACGGACGTCCTGGTCAACGGACCGGACGAGATCTGGTTCGACCGGGGCGGGGGGCTGCGCCGGGCCACCGGCGTGCGCTTCACCGACCCGGAGGCGGTGCGCCGACTCGCCCACCGCCTCGCTACGGCGGCCGGGCGGCGGCTCGACGACGCGCGGCCCTGGGTGGACGCCCGGCTGCCGGACGGCACCCGGTTGCACGCCGTCCTGCCGCCGATCGCGGCCGGCTGCACCCACATCTCGCTGCGGGTGTGCCGCCCCCGGCCGTTCGGTCTCGACGAGCTGGTGACCGGCGGGGCGCTCCCGCCGCGCGGCGGCGAGCTGCTGGCCGCCGTGGTGCGGGCCCGGCTCTCGCTGCTGATCAGCGGGGGCACCGGCACGGGGAAGACCACGCTGCTCGCGGCGTTGCTCGGTCTGGTCGGTCCGGAGGAGCGGATCGTCGTCGCCGAGGACTCCGCCGAACTGCGGCCCGACCACCCGCACGTGGTGCGGCTCCAGGGGCGCCCGCCCAACCAGGAGGGGCTGGGCGAGCTCACCCTGCGGGACCTGGTCCGCCAGGCACTGCGGATGCGGCCCGACCGGCTGGTGGTCGGGGAGGTGCGCGGTGCCGAGGTGGCCGACCTGCTAGCCGCCCTCAACACCGGCCACGAAGGCGGCACCGGAACGGTCCACGCCAACACGGCGGCGGACGTGCCGGTCCGGCTGGAGGCGCTCGGCTCGCTGGCCGGGCTCGACCGTCCGGCCCTGCACAGCCAACTCCGCGCCGCCCTCGACCTGGTGGTGCACCTGGTGCGGGACCAGGCGACCGGGCGCCGGCGGGTCGCCGAGATCCACACCCTGGACGGCGACCGGCGCGGGCTCGCCGTCACCACCCCGGCGGTGGCGTTCACGGCGGACGGCGCCACCGTCCCGGGCCCCGGCTGGGAGCGTCTGACCGGTCTGCTCGCCGCCCGGGGAGCCGCCGTCGAGGAGGGCCCGTCGTGACGGCCGGGTTGGCGGAGGCGGCGTTCGCGCTGCTGATGGGCGGCTTTGCGGCGGGAGCCCTGCTGCTCCTCGGACCGGGCGGCGGGCCGAGGAGGCGCGGGGATCGCGGTGGTGGCGGCCGGGACGGCCCGGGCGCCCGAGCGGTCGATGTCGGGCGCCGGAGTGCGGGGTTGACGGCCTTCGGGTCCGTGGTGCGGCGGAGTGGCGTTGGTGGCGACGGCGAGGGAGGTGGTGGTCGTGGTGGTGGACGGGACGGCGCTGTGGTGGGCGCTGGTGCTGTGCGGGGCCGCGGTGGCGGCGTGGTGCGGGCTGAGGCGGCGGACGGCGGGCGTTCGTCGAGCCGGGGCGGTGCTGGCGGGTGATGCCGGCGCCGGTGTCGACAGCGGAGGCGGCGACGGCGTCGGAGGCGGCGACCGCGGTGCGGTGGCTGAGCTGGTGCGGTGGTCGGGCGGGCTCGGGCGGTCCCTTCGGAGCGCTCCCGAACTGCTGCTCCTGCCCGGAGGGTTGGCGGCCGGCGGGGCGGCGGGATCACCGGTCCCGGTCCTGGTGGCCGTCGCGGCCGTCCTGCCGGTGCGGCGGTGGCGGCTGCGGCGGGCGACGGCCGCCGAGGCGCGGCACCGGGCGTCCGCCGTGGTGGAGCTCTGCGCCGGGCTGGCGGGCGAGTTGCGCGGCGGGGCGAGGCCCGAACAGGCCCTGCACCTGGCGACCGCGCGGATCGCCGCCGATCCCGTGGCGCTGAGCAGGCTCGGTGCCGAACCGGTCGCCAGGCTCGCGGCCGGCCGGTACGGCGCGGACGTGCCCGCCGCGTTCCGGCTGCTCGCGGAACTGCCGGGCGGGAGCGGGGCGGCGGCGGTCGCCGCCTGCTGGGAGGTCGCCTCGGCCGGCGGATCGGGCCTGGCGGCCGGGTTGGACGGGGTGGCCGAGGCCCTGCGGGTCGAGCGGGCGCTCACGGAGGAGATCACCGCCGAGCTGGCGGCACCGCGCACCACGATCGCGGTGCTGGCGGCCCTGCCGCTCGCCGGTTTGCTGCTGGGCGCGGCTCTCGGGGCCGGGCCGCTGGAGGTGCTGTTCCACACGCCCGCCGGGCTGGCCTCCCTGGCGGCGGGCACGGCCCTGGAGGTACTGGGCCTGGCGTGGACCGCCCGCATCGTCCGGGGGGCCGCCGAGGGCGCCCTGGGCTCCGCCCCGGTGCAGGAGGCCGAGCCGCCGGCGGGGGAGTGGCGGTGCGGGATCACCCGGACCCGGGCCAGGCCGGGTCGGCCGAGCGGGGCGTTCCGCCGGGAGGTGGGGTGCGGATGACCTGGCTGACGGATCCGGCCGGCGCGGGAGTGCTGCTGGTCGGTGCGGTCGGTGCGGCCCGGCCCGGCAGACGGGCACGCCGACGGGCCGACGCCCTGCTCGGCACCGCCGATCCGCCCCGGCCGAGGCGGCCCGGGCGCTGGGCGGCGGCGCGGGGGAGCCCGGTCGTTCCGGGTCGGGCGCGGCGGGCTGCGACGGCGCTGGCGGCCGGGCTCGGGGCGGCGGTGTTCCTCGGCGGACCGGGAGGCCTGGTGACCGGCGGACTGCTGGCGGTCGTGCTGCACCGCTGGATGCCCCGGGCGAGGTCCCCTGCGCAGCGGCAGGCCGCGCTGGAGGAGGCGCGGCTGGTGCGACAGCTGCCGCTCACCGCCGAGTTGTTGGCGGCCTGTCTCGGGTCGGCGGCCTCGCCGGCGGCGGCGGTGGCGGCGGTCGGGGCGAGCGTGGACGCGCCCATGGGCCCGCGGCTGCTGTCGACGGCGGCGGAACTCGCGCTGGGGTCGCCGCCGGAGATCTGCTGGCGCCGGCTCGGGGAGGAACACCCGCCGCTGGCACCGCTGTCCCGGTGCCTGGTTCGGACGAGTCTGAGCGGTGCCCCTGCGGCGGCGGCGCTCTGCGGGCTCGCGAGCGGCCGGCGGGCCGAGGCCGTCCGGGCGGCGCACGCCCGCGTCCGTCGGGCCGGGGTGCTGGCGACGGCACCGCTCGGGCTGTGCTTTCTCCCGGCCTTCGTCCTGATCGGGGTGGCCCCGGTGGTCGTGGGGCTCACCGGCCGCTTCTCGCACGCGATGTGACGCAACACCGGATCCATTCGACGCAAGGAGGAACACCATGAACGTGGCGATCAAGACCGTGGCCGTGGCCGTCGTCGCTCCCGTCACCGCTTCCGGCGGGCCGGCCCACCGGATCGCGGGCGCGATCCGGCACCGGGTCCGGCACCAGGTCCGGCACCGGATCCGGGCCCGGAGCGGCTCGGACGCGGGGATGACGACCGCGGAGTACGCGGTCGGCACGCTCGGGGCGTGCGCCCTGGCGGCCGGGCTGTACAAGGTGGCGACCAGCACGGCCGTGCTGGAGGCGCTGGCCGGCGTCCTGGACCGGGCGCTCCATGCGGCCTGACCGGCCGCCGCGGCGCCCGCTCCGGCTGCGGCGCCCGCTCCGGCCGCGGCGGCCGCGACGGCGACGGCGCGGCGACGGTGGGTTCGTCACCGCCGAAACCGCCGTCGCGCTGCCGGCGCTGGTGCTGCTGGGCGTGCTGCTGGTCTGGGCCGTGCTCGCCGCGGCCGCCCAGCTCCGCTGTGTCGACGCGGCACGGGTGGGCGCCAGGGCGGCCGCGCGCGGGGAGGCCGATGCCGCCGGGGCCGCGCGGGCGGCCGCGCCGGCGGGAGCGGCCGTCCAGGTCGATCTGGCGCCGGACACCGTGCGGGTCACCGTGGACGCGCCGTACGGCGCGCCGGGGCGGTTCGCGGAGGTGCTCGCGGTGCGGCTGAGCGCCACCGCCGTCGCGGCCCGGGAGGACACCCTGCGGGGAGCGGAGGGAGGTGCGGGTCCGTGGGCGGGCTGAGGGTCCCGGCGCGTCTCGGGGCGCGCCGGTCCGACGCGGGATCGGCGACGGTCTGGCTGCTGGCCTGCGCGCTGCTCGGCTGTCTGGCGTGCAGCGCCGGGCTCTCGGTCGGCGCGGTGCTCGGCGCCCGCCACCGGGCGGAGTCCGCCGCCGACCTCGCGGCGCTCGCGGCGGCCGACGGGCTGCTGCTGGACGCGGACGGAGGTTGCGGCCGGGCCGGTGCCGTGGCGGCCGCGCAGGCGGCCGTCGTGGTCTCCTGCGCGGTGGACCGGGCGGCGGACGCCGTCGAGGTGGTGGCGCAGGTGCCCGTCGCCGGGCTGCCGTCGCGCCTGCCGGTCGGTCCGGCCCGGGGACGGTCCCGGGCCGGACCGATCAGGGCGCCGGTGGCGCCGACGGACGAGGAGGCGCGGGCCGCGCTGGGCGAATCCGGACCGATCGGGGGTGGCTCATGAGGCTCCCGGCGGGCCGTCTCCCTCGCCGGTGGGCCCGTCCGGCCCCGGCTTCTCCCCCGGCCCCTCCCCGGGCTTCCCCTCCGACGTCCCAGCTCGCTCCGCGGCCCGCGCGGCCTTCTCGGGGCCGTCGGCCGCCCGCGCCGGCGAGGGGCGTCCGGGGTGCCCGGACGGCCTGTCCCCGTCGGCTCCTCGGTCCTGTACGGCTCCTCCGTCCCGGCCGGGCTCTGCGGCGGTCCCGGGGGCGCCGGCGAGCAGCACGTCCAGCAGCCGGACGGCGGCCGCCTTGTCCAGCGGATCGTTGCCGTTGCCGCACTTGGGCGACTGCACGCAGGACGGGCAGCCGCGCTCGCACTCGCAGGCGGCGATCGCCTCCCGGGTGGCGGTCAGCCACTGCACGGCCCGCCGGAAGCCGCGTTCGGCGAAGCCAGCCCCACCGGGGTGGCCGTCGTAGACGAACACGGTGGGCAGCCCGGTGTCGGGGTGCAGCGGTACCGAGACGCCGCCGATGTCCCAGCGGTCGCAGGTGGCGAAGAGCGGCAGCAGGCCGATCGAGGCGTGCTCGGCGGCGTGGGCGGCGCCGGGCAGCTGGTCGGGCGGGATGTCCGCGTCGAGCAGCTGCTCCTCGGTGACCGACCACCACACGGCCCGGGTGCGCAGGGTCCGGGGCGGCAGGTCGAGCTTGCTCTCGCCCATGATCTCGCCGGTGGAGATCCGCTTGCGGAGGTAGCCGACCACCTGGTTGACCACCTCCACCGAGCCGAAACTGAGCCGGCCCTCGCCCCAGTCGACGGTGGTGTCGGTGGAGAGCACGGAGATGGAGGTGATGTCCCGCGCGGAGGTCGTGTAGGGCGGGTCGGCGGGCTCGACCAGGGCGACCGAGTTCTCCAGGTCGAAGTCCCGGACCAGGTAGCTGCGGCCCTGGTGGAGGTGGACCGCCCCGGTGTGCACGGTGGTGTGGGCGGCGGAGGCGTCCACGGTGCCGAGCAGCCGGCCGGTCGGGGCCTCGACGATCTGCACCGGACTGCCCCCGCTGCCCCGCAGGTCGACGGCGTCGGCGGCCCGCTCGCGGCGGGTCCAGTACCAGGCGTCGCCGCGCCGGCGGAGCAGTCCGCGCCGCTCCAGCACCGGCAGCAGCGGCGCGGCCGAGGGACCGAACAGCTCCAGGTCCGGATCGGTGAGCGGCAGCTCGGCGGCGGCCGCGCACAGGTGCGGGGCGAGCACGTGCGGGTTGTCCGGGTCGAGCACGGTGGCCTCGACCGGGGTGGCGAACAGCGCCTCCGGGTGGTGCACCAGATAGGTGTCCAGCGGCTCGTCCCGGGCGATCAGGACGGCGAGCGCGCCCTGGGCCTCGCGTCCGGCCCGGCCGGCCTGCTGCCACAGCGAGGCCCGGGTGCCCGGGTAGCCGGCCATCAGGACGGCGTCCAGACCGGAGACGTCGACCCCGAGTTCGAGGGCGGAGGTGGAGGCGAGGCCGAGCAGCCGGCCGGAGTGCAGCTCGCGTTCCAGGGCCCGGCGCTCGTCGGCGAGGTAGCCGCCGCGGTAGGCGGCGACCCGGTCGGCGAGCGGGCGGCCGAGCTGGTCCTGGGTCTGCAGGGCGACGAGCTCGGCGGCCCGCCGGGAGCGGACGAAGACGACGGTGCGGGTCTCCCGCTCGACCAGGTCGGTCAGCAGGTGGGCGGCCTCGGCGGTGGCGGTGCGGCGGACCGGCGCCCCGTTCTCGCCGACGTTCTCGGTGAGCGGGGGCTCCCAGAGCCCGAAGACCATCGGGCCGCGCGGTGAGGCGTCCTCGGTGACCGCCTCGGCGGGCAGACCGGTGAGGCGGCGGGCGGTGACGGCCGGGTCGGCGGTGGTGGCCGAGGCGAGCAGGAAGACGGGCGAGGAGCCGTAGCGGGCGCAGATCCGCCGCAGCCGGCGCAGTACCTGGGCCACGTGCGAGCCGAAGACGCCGCGGTAGCCGTGGCACTCGTCGACGACGACGTAGCGCAGGGTCTTGAGGAAGGAGGACCAGCGGGCGTGCGCGGGCAGGATGCCGCGGTGCAGCATGTCCGGATTGGTGAGGACGTAGGAGGCGTACTGGCGGACCCACTCGCGCTCCTCGGGCGGGGTGTCGCCGTCGTAGAGGGCGGCCCGGACGCGGGGCGGGGCGAGCTCCGCGGCCCGCCGGCGCTGGTCGGCGGCGAGCGCCTTGGTCGGGGCGAGGTAGAGCGCGGTGGCTCCCCGGCCGTTGCGCGCCTCGGTGCCGTCCAGCAGGTCGGAGAGCACCGGTCCGAGGTAGCCGAGGGACTTGCCCGAGGCGGTCCCTGTGGCGATCACCACAGATTGACCGGATTTGGCCAGGTTCATCGCCTCGGCCTGGTGGGCCCAGGGCTGCCGGACACCCATGGCCTGGGCGGATGCGGTGATCTCGGGCCGGATCCAGTCGGGCCACGGCGCATACCGGGCGCGCCGGGCGGGAAGGTGCTCCGTATGGGTGAGCCGGTCCGACCGCCCTCGGGTGGTGGACAGGGTCGTGAGCAGTGCCTCGGGCAGGCTGTGACGCGGCGGCATGAGGACCCAGTGTGTCACCGGCGTGACGGAGAATCGTCCTAAGCCATCGTGCGGGCATGGTCGCAGGTGGTTGAATGTGGCCGTGACGGCCGTACGGCCGGGGGTCGCAGCGCTGAGGCTCGCCACGCACTGGCTGGGCGTGCCCGGAGCTCGCGACCATGCGGTGACGGCCGTCCGGCCGAGGATCGCAATGACGTAGCAAGGCAAGGTGCTGGAGGTTCCGTGGACCTGTCCCTGTCGACCCGTACAGTCGGCGACCGCACGGTCGTCGAGGTTGGCGGCGAGATCGATGTGTACACCGCCCCCAAGCTGCGCGAGCAGCTGGTCGAGCTCGTCAACGACGGTAGCTACCACCTCGTCGTCGACATGGAGGGCGTGGACTTCCTGGACTCCACGGGCCTCGGCGTGCTGGTGGGCGGTCTGAAGCGGGTGCGTGCCCACGAGGGCTCGCTGCGCCTGGTGTGCAACCAGGAGCGCATTCTGAAGATCTTCCGGATCACCGGGCTGACCAAGGTCTTCCCGATCCACAGCTCGGTGGACGACGCGGTCCAGGCGACCGACTGATCCGCAGGACCGACTGACCCGGCCGGGCCGGCCCTCAGCGGCCGGTCCGCCCGATTCCCATGCGTCCGGGAGCCGGGGCCGCGCGCCCCGGCCCGTCCGGTCGCCCCAGGGCCGGTCGACACCGGCCCGCAGGGGCCGTGGACCGGCCCCGGTCGGAGCACCCCGAGGGGGAAGAGATGGCAACCGTCGAACTTCGATTCAGCGCGCTTCCCGAACACGTGCGGACGGCCCGGCTGGTCGCCGCGGCGGTCGCCAGGCGAGCCGGGGTCGACGAGTCGGTGCTCGACGAGGTGCGGCTCGCCGTGGGCGAGGCGTGCTCCCGCGCGGTCGGCCTGCACCGGCGCGGGGACGTCAAGGGCGCGGTGCGCGTCGCACTGATCGACCAGAAGAAGCGTTTCCTCATCGAGGTCGAGGACGAGGCCGGTCTCGACACCGTCCCGACCGCCGGTGCGGCGGACGGCGCCGAGCCGGACGAGGACGCCCTCGGTCTCGCGGTGCTCACCGGCCTGGTCGAGGACCTGGAGGTCACCGCCGGTGCCGACGGCGGACTGATCCGGATGAGCTGGCCGGCCTCGGCGGACACCCTCGCGCTCTGAGCGGCGCGCGGGGACCGGCGAGCGGCGCGCGGCGAGCGGGAGGCCGCGCGCACAGCACAGCGGGGGCGGCCCGGGCGGGGACCGGGAGTCGAACGGCGGCCGTGTAGGTTCGCAGTTCGACGACCGAAACCGAAAGGGCTTCTCCCGGTGAACAAGCGACTGCTGGCCGTACCCGCGCTCGGGGCGCTGCTGGCGTTCGGTGCCGTCGGCTGCGGCGACGACAACAGCAAGCAGCTGGAGTCCTGGTCGGCGAACGTGTGCGGCGCCGCCAAGGACCCGATCGCCCAGGCGCAGACCGCGCTGGCGGATACCGCGCAGGTGAAGACCGGCGAAGTCCCGGCCGACCTCCAGAAGCGCCTCTCGGCGGACCTCGGCCAGCTGGCCAAGACCAACCAGGACATCGCCGCGGCCATCGACAAGGCCGGTGCCCCCAAGGTGGACGACGGCGCGACCCTGCAGAAGGACACCGTCGCCGAGCTCAACAAGGCGGCCGACGGCTACGTCGAGATCCAGAAGAAGCTGGACGCGCTCTCCGTCGACGACCAGTCGAAGTTCGCCGACGGGCTGCGCAGCGTGGCCGACCAGATCCAGCAGCTGTCCGCGCTCTCCACGCAGGCGCAGGGCAAGCTGCAGCGCGGCGATCTCGGCGCGGCGATGGCCAAGCAGGAGGGGTGCAAGCCGGGTACGGCGGCCGCCGCGCCGACGGGTGGCTCGACGGGCAGCCCGTCGGCCGCGCCGACGGACGCGGCCACCGGCGCGCCCGCGGCGGGCGCCACGGACGGGGCGAGCCCGGCGGGCGACCCCGCCGCCGCGCCCTCCACCCCGGCCGCCGCCCCCTCGGCGAGCTGACCGAACGCTGACCGAACGCACCCCCACCCCCTCGGCCCCGGCCGCCGAGGGGGTGGTCGGCGTTGGCGAGGACGGCCCACCGGCGGGAGCCTCGGCGAGCGCGCCGGCGAGCGCGCCCGCGAATGCCTCGGCCGGCGCCTCCGCGAGGGCCTCGGCGAAGGCGGGAAGGACGGGTGCGGGGGCCGCGCGGGGGACAATGGCGGGGTGATCAGTAGCCCCGCTCTCGACCCGACCCGCCTCGCCAAGCTGCGCGAGGCGCTGCTCGCCGCCTCGTACACCGCCGACGGCTGCCTGGACCTGCTCGGGCCCACCGGGTACGCGGCGCTGGCCCGCAGCGAGGCCGTGCCCGCGCTGCGCGCGACCCGTGGCGGCAGCCCGCTGGAGACGCTGGTGCGGCTCTTTCTGCTGCAGCAGCCCGTGCCGTACAAGGCGGCCGCCGCCGCGCTGCCGGTGGAGGACTGCCTGGCCGACGGCTGGCTGCGCCCGGACGGCGAGCTGGTGCGCGCCACCGTGGACGTCCGCCCGTACGCCAACGAGGTCGCCGGGCTGCCGGGTTCGGACGCCTGGGTGGTCTCCGACCTCGGCTGCGCGGTCGGCGGCGCGGGCGGGATCGGCTCCGGCGAGACCGCGCACGGCGTGGCCCGCAAGGACCTGGTGCTCGGGGTGGGCGGCGCGTCCACCACGCTGGGCAACATCACCGTGCGCCGGCCGGTCCGCTCGGCGCTGGACCTCGGTTCCGGCTCCGGCGTGCAGGCGCTGCACGCCGCCCGGCACGCCCAGCGGGTGACCGCCACCGACCTCAACGCGCGGGCGCTGCGCTTCACCGAGCTGACCCTGGCGCTGTCCGGTTTCGACAACACGGAGACCGCTGCCGGCAGCCTCTTCGAGCCGGTGGGGGAGCGGCGGTTCGACCTGATCGTCTCCAACCCGCCGTTCGTGATCTCCCCGGCCGGCCGGTTCACCTACCGCGACGGCGGGATGGCCGGCGACGACCTCTGCCGCAGCCTGGTCCGCTCGGCCGCCGAGCACCTGGAACCGGGCGGCTACTGCCAGTTGCTGGCCAACTGGCAGCACGTCAAGGGCGAGGACTGGCACGACCGGCTGGCCGGCTGGGTGGCCGGCACCGGCCTGGACGCCTGGATCGTCCAGCGCGAGGTGCAGGACGTGGCCCAGTACGCCGAACTATGGCTGCGCGACGGCGGCGACCACCGCGGGCCGGGCGGCGACTACCGGGCCCGGTACGGGGAGTGGCTGGACGCCTTCGAGGCCGGCCGGGTCGAGGGCATCGGCTTCGGCTGGATCACCCTGCGGGCGAGCGGCGCCGAGCGGCCGACCGTCCGGGTCGAGGAGTGGCCGCACCCGGTGGAGCAGCCGCTCGGCCCGCACATCGAGGAGTGGTTCGACCGGCAGGACTTCCTGCGCACGCACGACGACGCGGGCCTGCTGGCGGCGCGGTACGTGCTGGCCGACGAGGTGGTCCAGGAGCAGGTGGGCGCGCCGGGGGCGGAGGACCCGGAGCACGTGATCCTGCGTCACAACCGCGGCATGCGCCGGGCCACCAAGGTGGACACGGTGGGCGCCGGCTTCGTCGGGGTCTGCGACGGGACGCTGTCGGCGGGCGAGATCGTCGACGCCATCGCCCAGCTGCTGGGCGAGGACCGGGTGGTGCTGCGGGACCGGGTGCCGGAGTCGCTGCGGCTGCTCACCGAGCAGGGGTTCATCCGGCCGGTGGTCTGAGCGCCGGCGGCCTGAACCAGGCGGTCCGAGCGCCGGCGACGCCCGGGCCGCCGGAGGTTCTAGCGCAGGCGGTCCGGGCGTCGCCGGTTCACTTCCCGGCTTCCCCCGGTTCGTCGGCCGTTCGCCGAACGTCTTCCCCTCGTTGGCCCTGGACTGTGAGGCTCTGTCCACAGGCTGTGGACAGAGCTGGGGGCGGCTGGGGTGGAAACGACGACGGCGGCCGTGGGGGGCACGGTGTTCGTCCTCTTCGGCGGCGCGCTGCTGCTCTGGTGCGCCGCCGAAGCGCGCCTGCGCCACCGAGTACGCCGCCGGGGCCGGCCGGCCGTCGCGACCGTGGTCGCCGAGACCGACGTGCACGGCGCGCTCGACAGCGCACCCCTGCTCTCCTTCGCCACCGAGCCGGCGGCCGTCGGAGCGCGCGGTGGAGGAGCGCCGGGTGTCCTGGCCGTCGAGGCGTGCGAGCTGGTGCTGACCCGTCCGCGCGGCCACACTCCGCTGCGCCGCCCGGCCCGGCTGGTCCCGGGCACCTCCGTCCGGATCGCCTACGATCCCCGCCGCCCCGCCCGCGCGGTGCTCGCGCCGGAGGAGATCGGCCCGCGGACCGTCCTCGCCGACCTGCTGTGGACGGTGCTCGGCCTCGGCTGCCTGGCGGCCGGGGCGCTTCTGCTGCTCAGCGCCGGGTAGCCCGCCCGCGCCGGGGGTCCCGTGGACCCCGGCGGTCGCCCCGATATTCCGTTGACAGATTTCGAAATCCGTCATTCCATCCTTCGAAACCCGCCGAAGCCCCCCTCCGCAGGGCGCGACGCGTCGCCCTCGGGTTACCGTTCGAGTGGCGTCGGTCGGCCTTGCCGGTGAAATTGCGGGATCCGTCCGTTTGACAAGGGTGGCCGGGGTACGGTCACACTCCGCTGGTGGGGTCGTCGTACAGCGGCAGCCCCGGGACGGTGGAGGGGTCGGGCGGAGCGCAGCCCGTGCAGCCGGCGCCGACCAGCTCACGTAACGACCGGGAGAGAAGAGCGAAGGTGTCCCCGAGCAGCGAGACCGCGCACGGACAGCGACTCGTCATTGTCGAGTCGCCGGCCAAGGCGAAGACGATCAAGGGCTACCTGGGCCCCGGCTACATCGTCGAGGCGAGCGTCGGGCACATTCGCGACCTCCCGAGCACGGCCGCCGAGGTCCCGGACAAGTACACCGGCGAGGTGCGCCGTCTCGGTGTGGACGTGGACCACGACTTCGCACCGATCTACGTGGTCAACGCGGACAAGAAGTCCCAGGTCAGCAAGTTGAAGTCGCTGCTCGCGGAGTCCGACGAGCTCTTCCTCGCCACCGATGAGGACCGCGAGGGCGAGGCCATCGCGTGGCACCTCCAGCAGGTGCTCAAGCCCAAGGTGCCGGTGCACCGCATGGTGTTCCACGAGATCACCAAGTCGGCCATCCAGGAGGCGGTGGCCAACCCGCGCCAGCTGAACCAGCGTCTGGTCGACGCCCAGGAGACCCGCCGCATCCTCGACCGCCTGTACGGCTTCGAGGTCTCGCCGGTGCTCTGGAAGAAGGTCATGCCGAAGCTGTCGGCCGGCCGCGTGCAGTCGGTCGCGACCCGGCTGGTGGTCGAGCGCGAGCGCGAGCGGATGGCGTTCCGCTCGGCCTCGTACTGGGACCTGGTCGGCACCTTCGGCACCGGCCGCGCCCCGGCCGACGCGGCCAACCCGGAGAGCTTCGGCGCCCGGCTGATCGCCGTCGACGGCAAGCGGATCGCCAGCGGCCGCGACTTCGGCCAGGACGGCCGGCTCAAGGCGGGCAGCGCCAGCACCCTGCACCTGGACGAGCAGGCCGCCCGCGCGCTGGCCGCCGCCCTGGAGCAGACCGCGTTCTCGGTGCGCGGCGTCGAGTCCAAGCCCTACCGCCGCTCGCCGTACGCGCCGTTCCGCACCACCACGCTGCAGCAGGAGGCCAGCCGCAAGCTGGGCTTCGGCGCCAAGCGGACCATGCAGGTGGCCCAGAAGCTGTACGAGAACGGCTTCATCACCTATATGCGCACCGACTCCACCACGCTGTCGGACACCGCCGTCTCGGCGGCCCGCGCCCAGGTCACCCAGCTGTACGGCGCCGACTACCTGCCGGACGCGCCGCGCACCTACGCCTCCAAGGTGAAGAACGCGCAGGAGGCGCACGAGGCGGTCCGCCCGTCCGGCGACCGCTTCCGCACCCCCGCCGAGACCGGCCTGAGCGGCGACGACTTCCGGCTCTACGAGCTGATCTGGATGCGCACCGTCGCCTCCCAGATGAAGGACGCGGTCGGCCAGTCGGTCACCGTCAAGGTGGGCGGCCGGTCCGCCGACGGCCGGGACGTCGAGTTCTCCGCCTCCGGCAAGATCATCACCTTCCACGGCTTCCTCAAGGCCTACGTCGAGGGCGCCGACGACCCGAACGCCGAGCTGGACGACCGCGAGCGCCGGCTGCCGCAGGTCGCCCAGGGCGACCCGCTGGCCGCCGAGCAGCTCACCCCGGAGGGCCACGCCACCAAGCCGCCGGCCCGCTACACCGAGGCCTCGCTGGTCAAGGAGCTGGAGGACCGGGAGATCGGCCGCCCCTCCACCTACGCCTCGATCATCGACACCATCATCGGCCGCCGGTACGTCTTCAAGAAGGGGACGGCGCTGGTGCCGTCGTTCCTCTCCTTCGCCGTGGTCAACCTGCTGGAGAAGCACTTCGGCCGGCTGGTCGACTACGACTTCACCGCGAAGATGGAGGACGACCTCGACCGGATCGCGGCCGGTGAGGCGCAGTCGGTGCCGTGGCTCAAGCGCTTCTACTTCGGCGAGGGCGACGAGGGCGCTGCCGCCGGCGGCGCCGCCGAGGCCGGAAACGGCGACGGCGACCACCTGGGCGGCCTGAAGGAGCTGGTCACCGACCTCGGCGCGATCGACGCCCGGGAGATCAGCTCGTTCCGGGTCAGCGACGACATCACCCTGCGGGTCGGCCGCTACGGCCCGTACGTGGAGCGCGCCTCCGAGGTCGAGGGCGAGCCCGGCCAGCGCGCCGACATCCCGGACGAGCTGCCGCCGGACGAGCTGACCGTCGAGCTGGCCGAGGAGCTGCTGGCCAGCCCCAGCGGCGACTACGAGCTCGGCCCGGACCCGGTGAGCGGCAACCAGCTGGTCGCCAAGAAGGGCCGGTTCGGCCCGTACGTCACCGAGATCCTGCCCGAGGGCACGCCCAAGACCGGCAAGAACGCCGTCAAGCCGCGCACCGCCTCGCTGTTCAAGACGATGTCGCTGGACACCGTCACGCTGGAGGACGCGCTCAAGCTGCTCTCGCTGCCGCGCGTGGTCGGCCTCGACCAGGAGGGCGTGGAGATCACCGCACAGAACGGCCGCTACGGCCCGTACCTGAAGCGCGGCACCGACTCCCGCTCGCTCGCCGACGAGGACCAGCTGTTCACGGTCACGCTGGAGGAGGCGCTGGCGATCTACGCCCAGCCCAAGCAGCGCGGCCGGGCCGCCGCCGCGCCGCCGCTCAAGGAGCTGGGCACCGACCCGGTCAGCGAGCGCCCGGTGGTGGTCAAGGACGGCCGGTTCGGTCCGTACGTGACCGATGGCGAGACCAACGCCACGCTCCGCAAGGACGACGCGGTCGAGACCATCACCCCCGAGCGCGGCTACGAGCTGCTCGCCGAGAAGCGGGCGCGCGGGCCGGTGAAGAAGACGGCGAAGAAGGCCCCGGCGAAGAAGGCGGCGGCCAAGAAGACCGCGACCAAGACCGCCGCCAAGAAGACCACGGCGGCGGCCAAGACCGCGGCGAAGAAGACCACCGCCGCGAAGAAGACCGCCACCAAGGCGGCGGCGGCCAAGAAGACCGCCGCGAGCAAGGCCACCGCCACCGACGAGGGCTGACCCCCGCTCGGTCGCACCCGGGCCCGCGTCCGCCCCGGCGGCGCGGGCCCGAACCGTTCGCCGATCCGCTCCGGCGGTGCGGGCCCGAACCGTTCGCCGATCCGCTCCGGCGGGCCCGGGACCGGGCGTGACAGGGTCGTGCGCGGATCGTCACAACCCGGTGGCGGCGGCCGTCCGGAGCCACGCTCCCCTCTTTTGCGGCATGCCCCGACCGCTACGCTGACCGTATGACGAGCGAGGAGCAGCCCACCCCCAGCGCCGCGGCGGCCGCCGGTACCGGCACGCCCGACCGGCCGGAGACCGCGCCCGCCGGGACCGCCGGCGAGCGGATCCGGGCGCTGCTGCGGCTGCGCCCCTACCGGCGGCTGTGGACCACCCAGCTGATCGGCGGCACCGCCGACCGGCTCGGCCTGCTGGTGCTGCTCGTGCTCACCGTGGTCGCCGCCGGGCTCGGCGGGTCGTTCGGCGACCCGCCGCGCGGCCTCGCCTTCGCCGTCGCCGCCGTCCTCGCCACCCGGCTGGCCGCCACCGGACTGGTCGGCGCCGCGCTGCTCGGCCCCGTGCACGGGCTGCTCAGCGGGAAGCTCGACCGGGGCTGGACGCTGTTCGGCGCCGACGTGCTGCGCGCCGTGCTGATCGGCGTCGCGCCCTGGTGGATCGTCTGGCTGGGCTCCGGCCCGAAGCCCTCCGGCGCCGCGACCTGGGTGCTGCTCGCCACCGTCTTCCTGACCGGCGCCGCCGAGCGGGTCTGGGCGATCGCCAAGGCCGCCGCCGTCCCCGCGCTGCTGCCGCCCGCCGACGCCTACGCCCCGGCGGCCGAGCGGCGCCCGTCCGCCGCCAACCTGGCCACCGTCCGGACCCTGGACCACCGCACCGGCTGGGCCACCGTGCCGCTCGGCGCCGCCGCGCTGATCGCGCTCACCCTGCTCAACAACATCGGCGCGGCGCTCGGCTCGGACTGGCTGCGCGCCCACCAGACCACCTTCGCCGCCCTCGGCGCGGCCGCCCTGTTCGCCGTCTCGGCCGTCCGGGTCCACCTCCAGGAGCTGCCCGGCGGCCCCGTCCGGGTGCCGCCGGCCTCGCCGCTGCGGGGCCTGCGGGCGCCCGTCGACGCGACCCCCGGCCCGGCCCTGGCGAAGGGCCGCACCGGTTCCGCCCCCTACTTCACCTTCGCGGTCTGCGCCGGGTACGCCACGATGGCCGGCGTCGCCGCGCTGGCCCTGCTGACCGCCGTCGAGCACCGCGCCGGGCCGATCGGCTACGGCCTGCTGGTGCTGGCCGCCGCCGGCGTCCCCGCGATCGGCGTCCGGATCACCCGGGCCGTCCTGCCCTCGCTCTCCCGCCGCCGGCTGCTCGCGCTCGCCCTGCTCACCGAGGGCGTCGCGCTGATCCTGGCCGGCCTGGTGGTGGACTTCGTGCTGGTCCTGCTGCTCACCGTGCTGGCCGCGCTGGCCGCCGGAGTGGCGGTCTCCACCGGCCGCGCCCTGCTCGCCCAGGAGGTCGAGGAGGTCCGGCTGCCGCAGGTCACCGAGCACCTGTACGCGGTGCTGCGGGTCGTGGTCGGCGGTGCGCTGGTCGGCCTCCCGCTGATCGCGGCCGCCTACGGGGACGTCGAGTACGGCACCGTCGAGCCCGGCTCGTTCACCTTCATCCACGGCGGCGCGGCCCTCGCGGTCGCCACCGCCGGACTGCTCACCCTGGTGCTGGCCGCGGTGGTGCTGCTGCGCACCGACGACCGGCGCGGCACCGTGCCGTTCGGCCGGGACCTGGTCGACGCGGTGCGCGGCGCCACCGGACCGGCCCCGCACCGGGCGGGCACCGGCTTCTTCATCGCCCTGGAGGGCGGCGACGGCGCCGGCAAGTCCACCCAGGCCCAGGCGCTCGCCGAGTGGATCCGCGGCAAGGGCCACGAGGTCGTGCTGACCCGCGAGCCCGGCGGCAGCCCGGTCGGCCAGCGGCTGCGCGGCCTGGTCCTG
The DNA here is from genome assembly GCF_042800875.1 of Kitasatospora sp. NPDC057595. Classification (NCBI taxonomy): domain Bacteria; kingdom Bacillati; phylum Actinomycetota; class Actinomycetes; order Kitasatosporales; family Streptomycetaceae; genus Kitasatospora; species Kitasatospora sp. NPDC057595. The sequence continues at coordinate 196,249 of NZ_JBHVGL010000001.1, forward strand.
GACGTCGGCAACACCGGCCTCTCGCACCGCGCCGAGGCCCTCATCTACGCGGCCGACCGCGCCGAGCACGTCGAGAACGTGATCCGCCCGGCGCTGGCCCGCGGCGCGGTGGTCATCACCGACCGGTACATGGACTCGTCCATCGCCTACCAGGGCGCCGGCCGCGACCTGGCCGCCACCGAGGTCGCCCGGATCTCGCGCTGGGCGACCGGCGGGCTGCTGCCCGACCTGACCGTCGTCCTCGACGTCGACCCGACCCGGGCCCGGGAGCGCTTCACCGAGGCGCTGGACCGGCTGGAGTCCGAGCCGACCGAGTTCCACCAGCGGGTCCGTTCCGGCTTCCTGGCGCTGGCCGCCGCCGACCCGGCGCGCTACCTCGTCGTCGACGGCAGCCAGGCCCCCGGCGTCGTCACGACCGCGGTCCGCCACCGGCTGGACCGCGAGCTGCCGCTCTCCGAGCAGGAGAAGGCCGCCCGCGCCGAGCAGGAGCGGAAGGCCGCCGAGGAGGCGCGGCGCCGGGCCGAGGAGGAGGCCCGCAAGCGCGCCGAGGAGGAAGCGGCCGAGCGCAAGCGCCAGGAGGTGCTGGCGCAGCTGCGGGCCGAGCAGGCGGAGAAGGAGCGGCTGGCCAAGGAGGAGGCCGAGCGGGCCGCCGCCGAGGCCGCGCGCAAGGCGGCCGAGGAGGCCCGGAAGAAGGCCGAGGAGGAGGCCCGCCGCCGGGCGGAGGAGGAAGCGAAGCGGCGCGCCGAGGAAGAGGCGCGGCGGGCGGCCGAGGAGGCCGAGCGCAAGCGGCTCGCCGAGGAGGCGGCCGCCAAGGCGGAGCTCCAGCGGCAGCGCGAGCTGGCGCGCGAGGAGCAGCGGCGCCGGGCGGAGGAGGCGCTGCAGCGGGCCGAGGAGGCCCGGCTGGCGCAGGCCTCCGCGCTGGCGGCGGCCGCGGCGGCCGCCGCCGAGGCGGCGGAGCGCGCGGGCGCCGCGGGTGCGGGTGCCGGGGGTGCCGGTGCCGAGGGTGCGCCGGACGACGCGGCGACCACCGAGCTGCGGGCGGTCAAGGACACCGGCGCGACGGATCCGCGGCCCGGGCGCGGCGAGGACGCGACGCAGGAGATCCCGGTGCGCGGCCGGGGCGCCGGCGTGGCGGACCTCACCGCCACGGCGAAGCTGCCGGTGGTGCCGTCCGGCCCGGCGGCCGACGAGACGGCCGTACTGCCCAGGATCCCGGCCGAGGACGCCGACCGGACGGCGGTGCTGCCGAAGATCGGGCCGGGCACCCCGGCCCCGTCGCGGGAGCGGCGCCCGGGCGCCGAGGAGCGCCCGGTGGAGCGCACCCGCGAGCTTCCGGTGATCGACCCGCAGCAGGACCGGCCCGCCGCCGACCCCCGGCCGCGTCCGGACTGGGCGGAGGAGACTCCGATGGACGACCTGCCCAGCCTGACCGACACGCTGCTCGGCTCGCGCGAGGAGTGGGCCCGCTGGGACCAGGACGACCGCCCCCGTCCGGGCGGCGCCGGCGGTCAGGGACGTCAGGGCGGCCGGCCGGGTCGCGAGGGCCAGGACGGTCAGAGCGGCCAGGGCGGTCAGAGCGGCCAGGGCGGTCAGGGCGACGGCAAGGGCAAGGGCCGCCGCTGGGGCCGCCGGGGCTGACCGGGCCCCGGCCGGGCGGGTTCCCGCGGCGCCCTGACCCGTCGTAGCCGCCACGTATGCTCGACGGCGGGAGCGGTAGTCCGTAGCGAGCTTGGGAGCAGTAGTGGCCGTCTGGGACGACCTGGTGGGCCAGGAGCGGGTGGTCGAGCAGCTGACCGCCGCCGCCCGGGCGGCCGGGGCGATCGTCGGCGCCGGCCGCGGCGCCGAGCCGGAGCCGGGTGGCAACGCCTCGCTGATGACGCACGCCTGGCTGTTCACCGGCCCGCCCGGAGCCGGTCAGACCACGGCGGCCCGGGCCTTCGCCGCCGCGCTCCAGTGCACCAGCCCCGACCTCGCACTCGGCGGCACGCCCGGCTGCGGCTTCTGCGACGGCTGCCACACCGTCCTCGCGGGCAGCCACGCCGATGTGAAGTACGTCCGCACCGACGGCCTGTCCATCGGCGTCGGCGACATGCGCGACCTCGTGCTGCGCGCCTCCAGCTACCCCACCGGCGGCCGCTGGTCGGTCATCCTGGTCGACGCCGCCCACCGGCTCACCGAGGCCGCCGCCAACGCGCTGCTCAAGGGCGTGGAGGAGCCGTCCCCGCGCACCGTCTGGCTGCTCTGCGCCCCCTCGGTGCAGGACGTGCTGCCGACCATCCGCTCCCGCTGCCGCCTGCTGGTGCTGCGCACCCCGGCCGCCGAGGCGGTCGCCGACATGCTGGTGCGACGTGACGGCGTCGAGCCGCAGACCGCCCGGCTGGCCGCGCTGGCCGGGCAGGGCGACGTCGATCGCGCGCGCCGGCTGGCCGTCGACGAGCAGGCCCGGACCCGCCGCACCGACGTGCTGCGGATCCCGCTGGAGGTCGGCGACATCGGTGGCTGCCTGGCCGCCGCCCAGCGCCTGGTCGACACCGCCAAGGCCGACGCGGAGGCGCTCGCCGAGACCCAGGACGCCAAGGAGACCGACGACCTCAGGGCCGCCTACGGCGCGGCCGAGGGCAGCAAGGCGCCGCGCGGCATGGCGGGAGCGGTCAAGGAACTGGAGAAGCGGCAGAAGAGCCGGGCCACCCGGACCCGCCGGGAGACCCTCGGCGTCGCCCTGCTGGACCTGCTCGGCTTCTACCGGGACGTCCTGGCGCTCCAGCTCGGCTCGACCGGAGCGCTGGCCAACGAGGACCAGCGACAGGCACTGGACCGGGTCGCCCAGGCCGGCCCGCCGGAGTCCACGCTGCGCCGGATCGAGGCGGTGCTCGCCTGCCGGCGGGCGCTGGACCGCAACGTCGACCCGCTGCTCGCCGTCGAGGCGATGACCGTGGCGCTGCGCGCGGGCTGAACCGCCCGGGGCGGGCGGGGGCGCCCCGGTTCGGCTTGCCGCCCCTGTGCTTCGTCCCACCTTCGAGTGAACGTGCGTTACGCGCCGGGCATACGCGTGTGCGAGCCCCGGATCGTCTTGCACCCTGGGGGCCGACTGAGCCCCGCCGCCGGGGCCGTCGCGTCCCGTAACGGTGCCGGGCCCGACCGGTCGGCCGGCCCTCCTCCGAGGTGGTGCGTCCCATGGTCCGTTCGCTTCTGATCATTCCGCTGCTGGCCGCCGCCGGGGGCGGGGTCTGGCTGGCGCGCGGCGCCCTGCTGCGCTGGCGCGACCTACGGGCCGCCGAGACGTACGGACTGGCCGGGGAGCAGCGGCCGATGCTGCTGCGGGCGGCCGGGGCGATGGTCTGCGGAGTCTGCGTCACCGCGTTGACGCTGCTGACGGCGCTGGGCACGTTCGGTGCGCTGGGCGGGGGCGGGGGCGGGGGCGGGGGCGGGAACGGCGCGGCCGATCCGTTCGCCGACCGCTTCGACGGCCCGGAGGCCGGGGTCGCCGGTCCGGGCGGGGGCCGGCAGGCCGCTCCGCCGATCGAGGCCGCGGGCGCCGCCGACCCTGCCTCGGCGCCCGCCCCCGCTCCGGCCCTGCCGACGCCGTCCCCGGTGTCGGTCGTCAGCCGCTTCGACAGCGTCGGCCACCCGGGCGGCGGCGAGCTACTGCAGTCCGCCGTCCCCGGCCCGGACGGCCACCCGCGCAATGTCCGGGTCTGGCTGCCCGCCCAGTACGCCAAGGACCCGAACGCCCGCTTCCCGGTCGTCGTGATGCACGCCGCCACCCCCCGGAAGACCGCCGACGCCGAGGTCCCGGACGTCTTCGAGGGGCTCGCCTCCGCGGTGCAGAGCGCCAGGACCAAGCCGTTCATCCTGGTCGCCCCCGAGGCGCCGAACGGCACCGGGCACCCCTGTGAGCTGGTCGCCGCCGCCCCGATGGCCGTCGCCGACGACGCCGCGCTGCGCACCACCATCGCGGCCACCTTCCGCACCCTGCCGCCCGGCCCGGCGGCCTGGGGCGCGCTCGGGGTGGAGGACGGCGCGCCCTGCGCGGCGGCGGCCGGCCTCGCCCGCCCCGACCTCTACGGCGCGGCGGCGGCCGTCTCCGGCCGGTACGACGCGGCGGCGCTCGCCCGGGCCGGCGCCGAGGCGCCCGCCACCGGGAGCCCGAAGCTGCTGCTCGCGGCCGGGAAGGCCGACACCGCCGGGCTGGACGCCGCCCGCAAGCTCCAGTCGGCGCTGCGCGGCGGCACCGGCGCGGCCGCCCGCGCCGAGGTGCGGATCTCCGACAACGCGACGGACTACTCGGCGGAGCGGATCCGGCTGCGGCTGGTCCGGCAGGCGGCGCAGTACCTCGGCGAGGCGCTCGGCAAGGCGTCCTGAGCCCGCCGGTGCGCGGCACTACGCTTCCGGTACCCCGGGTGGCAGTGGGGCCACCGGGAGTGAACGGCTGAGGGGATCCCAGATGCGGGCCGACAGGCGGCAGGACGGCCCGGCGCGGGTGCGCGCCGGGCGCGGGGGAGGGGTGGCAGCAGCCGCGCTGCTGGCGGCGGCCGGGTTGGTCGCGGGCGGCTGTTCGGCCGGCGGGGCGGGAACGCCCGGGGCCGCTCCCTCGGACACCGCCGCCCCCTCCGCCGCCCCCTCCGCGGCCTCCTCCGCGTCCGCCACCGCAGTCGCGTCCGCCCCGCCGCCGGTCACACCGCTGGAGGCGCTGCCCGCCGCCGTGCCGTCCGCGCTCGTCCCCTACTACGGGCAGCGGCTCGCCTGGCAGCCCTGCGACGACGGCTACGAGTGCACCACCTTCCGGGTACCGCTGGACTACGACCGCCCCGCCGACGGCGAGCTCACCCTGGCCGCCGTCCGCGCCCCGGCCGTCCCCACCGACTCCGCCGCGTCCTCCGCGTCCGGTGGCCGGCTCGGCTCGCTGCTGCTCAACCCCGGCGGCCCCGGCGGCTCGGCCGTCGAGTACGTCGAGGGCGCGGCCCGCACCTACGACCCCGCCGTACGCGCCCGGTACGACCTGGTCGGCCTGGACCCGCGCGGGGTCGGCCGCAGCTCCCCGGTCACCTGCCTGAGCGGCGACCGGATGGACGCGTACACCGCCGTCGACATCACCCCCGACGACCCGGCCGAGGTCGACGCCCTGGTGGCCGCCGCCAAGGAGTTCGCCGAGGGCTGCCGGCAACGGTCCGGCCCGCAGCTCGGCCATCTGAGCACCGTCGAGGCGGCGCGCGACCTCGACGTGCTGCGCGCCCTGCTCGGCGACGAGCAGCTCAACTACGTCGGCAAGTCCTACGGCACGTTCCTCGGCGCGACCTACGCGGGCCTGTTCCCGAGCCGCACCGGCCGGATGGTGCTCGACGGCGCGATGGACCCCTCGCTCGACTCGCTGGCCGGCAACCGCACCCAGGCGGGCGGCTTCGAGACCGCCTGGACCGCCTTCGCCCGGGACTGCGCCACCCGCGAGGACTGCCCGCTCGGCCGCACCGAGCAGCAGGCCGGCGAGCAGCTCGCCGCCCTGTTCGCGGCGGTCGACGCGCACCCGCTGCCGACCACCGGCGGCGCCCGCCGGCTCAGCGAGGCGCAGGCGACCACCGGCGTCATCCAGGCCATGTACGCGGACTTCCTCTGGCCCCGGCTGCGCACCGCGCTCGCCGACGCCCGGGCCGGCGACGGCACCGGCCTGCTCAAGCTCTCCGACGCGTACTACGGGCGGGAGGCGGACGGCTCCTACCCCAATCTGATGTTCGCCAACACGGCGGTGAACTGCCTCGACCTGCCCGCGCCGTTCGCGGGCCCGGAGGACGCCGCACGGGCGGTGCCGGACTTCGAGCGGGCCTCGCCGCGGTTCGGCCGGGACATGGCCTGGATGGCGCTGACCTGCACCTACTGGCCGGTCCGGGCCACCGGCGCGCCGCACACCGTCCGGGCCGCCGGCGCCACGCCGATCGTGGTCGTCGGCACCACCCGGGACCCGGCCACCCCGTACGCGTGGGCCCGGGCGCTGGCCGGCCAGCTGGAGTCCGGGCGGCTGCTGACGTACGACGGGGACGGCCACACCGCGTACGGCCGTCACGACGCCTGCCTCGACGGAGCGGTCAACCGCTACCTGCTGGCCGGCGAGGCCCCGGAGAACGGGAAGCGTTGCGGCCCCTGAGGAAGCGGCCGGTACGACGTTAGGATGAGCGCCCCCTCATCGCTCTCCCACCCCCACCGGAGCCCACCGTGCTCGGAGTCAACGACCTGACGACGTACGTCCTCGGCGCCCTCGTCATCGTCCTCCTCCCCGGCCCCAACTCCCTCTACGTGCTCTCCGTCGCCGCCCGCAAGGGCGTCCGCACCGGGTACCGCGCCGCCGCCGGCGTCTTCGTCGGCGACTTCACGCTCATCAGCCTGACCGCACTCGGCGCCGCCTCCCTCCTGGAGGCCAACCCGGCCGTCTTCGCGGTGGTGAAGTTCGGCGGCGCGGCCTATCTGCTCTGGATAGGCATCGGCATGCTGCGCGCCGCCCGCCAGCTCTGGCGCGAGCACCGCGCCGACCCCGGGGCCGCCACCGCCGAGTCCGCCGCCGACCCCGCCGAGTCCGCCGAACGCCCGTTCCGCCGCGCCCTGGTGATCAGCCTGCTGAACCCCAAGGCCATCCTCTTCCTGCTCTCCTTCTTCACCCAGTTCGTCGACCCCTCCTACGGCCGCCCGGTGCTCTCCTTCACCCTCCTCGGCGGCATCCTGCAGACCTTCAGCTTCCTCTACCTCTCGCTGCTGATCTTCGCGGGAACCTCCCTCGCCAGTGCCTTCCGCCGCCGCAAGCGCCTCTCCGCCGGCCTCACCAGCGGCGTCGCCGCCCTCTTCGCCGGCTTCGCCGCCAAGCTTGCCGTCTCCTCCGCCTGACCCCACCGGGGTATCGCGTTACGGATCACCCGCCAACCTGTGTAGACTGGCCCGCGTTGCCAGGACTTCCTGCAACGGCGCCGCCTTAGCTCAGTTGGCCAGAGCAACGCACTCGTAATGCGTAGGTCGCGGGTTCGAATCCCGCAGGCGGCTCAAGGTGAACCCCAGGTCATTCCTCTGACCTGGGGTTTTCGCGTTCTCTCGGTAGCGGGAGAGGGCTTGCCGTGCCTGAGGTGCCCATGGCCGGGATTGGCCGGTCACGGTTCGTGTCCGGCATGAAATGGCATGCCGGACAGTTGCTGCTGCAGGCGATGAACGATGAACCTCGATGCGGAGGTGCGTGAGTTGAGTGCGAGCACCGCGGGGGATGCCGTGCTGCGGGGGCGGTTACTGGGGCAACTCGAATTGTCGGGCCGCGAGGGGAGGGTCCTGCGGCCGACGGCCGGCAAACACAGGGTGATCCTGGCCAAGCTCATGCTGCGGGCGGGGAACAGCGTTCCGGCCTCGGACCTGATGACCTGCCTGTGGGACGAGGTGCCGCCGCCCACCGCCAAGGAGGCCTTCTACGTCCATCTCATGCGCCTGCGCAAGGAGATGGCCAGGACCCTGGGGGCGGCCGACGGCCTCCTGACCGGGCCCGGGGGCTACCGGCTCGACATCGATCCGGCGGACATCGATGTCTTCGTCTTCCGTCGCACCGTACGGGAGGCGCAGGCCGCCGAGCGCCGGGGAGACCCCTCCGACGCTGTCGCGCTGCTGCGCCAGGCCGAGACGCTGTGGAGCGGCCCGGCCCTCGCCGACGTACCGTCCGACCTCCTCCGGCGCGGCGAGGGGGCCCGGCTGGACGAGGAACGGGCGCAGGCGGTCGAGCGGCGCACGGACCTGGAACTCGCGATGGGGCACCACACCGGGCTGGTCGCCGAGCTGCGTGCCCTGACCGCACGCCATCCCTCCCGCGAGCGCCTGTGGGGACAGCTGATGCTCGCCCTTTACCGGGACAGCCGGCAGGCCGAGGCGCTGGACTGCTACCGGCACGCCCGCACCATCCTGCGGGAGGGCTTCGGTCTGGAGCCGGGCGACGAACTCGGCCGGCTGCACCACCAGATCCTCCAGCGGACCGTACCGCCGCTCGGGACGTCCCCCGCGTCGTCCCCTGACCCGGTCCCGGCGCCGGCGGGTGGGCTGCCGACGGAGCACGGAACCGGGGCACCCGGCCACGAAGCGGCGAACCGGGGCCCCGCCTGGGTGGCGCAGTGCCAACTGCCGCCCGACACGCCGGACTTCGTCGGGCGCGGCCGCGAGCTGCGGGACATCGAGCAGATCCTGCTGTCGGCCACCGAGACGACCGCCGTGCCGGTGGCCGTCCTTTCGGGGCCGCCCGGCGTGGGGAAGAGCGCGCTCGCCGTCCGCGTCGCCCACCGGATGCGCTCCTGCTTCCCCGACGGTCAGTGGTACGTCCACCTGCCCGGCACCGCAGGGCGCCCCGACGCGGCCAGCGACGCCCTCGCCGATCTCCTGCGGCTCACCGGCACCGCGTCGCACAGCGTTCCGGAAGGACAGGCCGCCCGCGCCGCCGCCCTCCGCGCCCGGCTCGCCGATCGCAGGGTGCTGCTCATCATCGACGGCGCCGGCAGCCTGGAGGACGTCCTTCCGCTCCTGCCCGGCGGGCCCGACAGCGCCGTACTCGTCACCAGCCGGCGGGTGCTGACCGGCCTGCCCGGCGCGCTGCAGGTACGCCTGACTCCGCTCACGGCAACCGAGGCCGGTCGATTCCTCGCCGCGCTCGTGGGCGACCGGGCGGAGAAGGAGCCCGACGCGGCGGGGGAGATCGCCGCCCTCTGCGGCCACCTGCCCCTCGCCCTGCGCATCGCCGGGGCCCGCGCGGCCACCCGCCCCGAGGCCTCGCTGTCCCGCTTCGCCCACCGCCTGCGCGACCGCCAGCGCCTGCTGGACGAACTGCGGGCCGACTCCATGCACCTGCGCGCCAGCATGGAACTCAGCTACACCGGACTGTCGGAACAGGTCCGCTCGGCCTTCCGCGCCCTCGGCCTGCTCGACGGATCCGCCTTCCCCGACTGGGTCCTCGCCGCCCTCGTCGGTCACGAACAGGACGCCGACCCCCTCATCGAGGAACTCGTGGGGGCCAGCCTCATCATGACCGTCGGGCACGACCGCACCGGCGAACCCTGCTACCGCATGCACGACCTGCTGCACGTCTACGCGTCCGACCTCGCCGCGTCCGACCCCGCGGACGACCGCCGCGCCGCGCTGCGCCGCCTGCTCGACGCCCTCCTCCAGATCGGATCCGCGGCACACACCCGGCACCGGCGGATCATCTGGGGACGCCGGGCCGAACCGAGTGCGGACGACGCGTCGTCCGGGACCGTCGTCGTCCCGGGGCAGTGCATCGACCGGCTCACCGCGGACCCACTGGCCTGGGACGAATCGGTGCGCCAGATCGCCATCTTCATGGTCGAACGGTCCTGCGAGCTCGGCTGGTACACCGATGCTCACCGCCTCGCCGAACTGGTGTCGGTGACGACGCCGCTGGAGTTCCAGCGGATGTACGGCGCGGTCCTCTGCGCCGCCCGCGCGGCCGGCGACGAACTCCTGCTCGCCCGCGCACAGTTCGCCCAGGCGCGGCTCATGGTCGACCAGCGCGCGGAGGCCTCCGCGGAGGCGCTCCAGAAGTGCCTCGTCGACTTCGAACGGATGGGCGCGGACTACGAGGCCTGCCACGTCCTCGTCTGGCTCTCCCTGTGGCACACCCTGCGGGACGAGGGGTTCCTGGCCCGTCGGTACGCCGCCCGCGCCCAGGATCTCGCGGGGACCTTCGGCGCCGACGCGGGCCGTGCCCTCGCCGTACCCGAGTTCGTCGCGGCGCTCGGCACCGACCCGCGAAGCCAGGAGCCGGTGCCCGCCTTCGAACGCGTCTGGCCCTGCCGCGAGACGGCGCACAGCCACCCGCGAACGTCCGAATGCTCCTTCAGATGACCCCGGAGCCCGGGCTCCACCTGCAGTGTTAGACGAATGTCAGGAGGCGCGTTAGGAACCCGATCATAGCCTGGCCCCACTTGTCTTCTGGGGGAGGGCCGACGGGGATGACACGCGAAACCAGCGAGGCACTGGCGGTTGCTGCTGCGTACCTGTACGTCCGGCGCATCGAGGACTATCCGCACACCGCCGGGGCCGGGGAGATCCTGGACCTCGGTTCCGGGCTCTACGTCCACGGCCACGACACCATCGCGGACTTGGCCGCACGCATCGCCGAAGCACTGCCCGGCGCCGAGGACGCGCTGCGCGAGCAGCACCTGGTGGCCATCGAGCTCGAGGTGGTCTTCGCGACCCTGCTGGACCGGCTGCCCGGCCTGCGTCCGGCCGTTCCCCTCGACCAGGTGTCCTTCAAGCACGACGCGGGCCTCTACGGAGTCTGGGACCTGCCCGTCACCTGGTGATCCGACCGTCACCTTCCCCGGAAGAGCACAGAGTACAGAGCGGATTGACATGACATTGCCCGAGCAGGAGAAAGAACGTACGGCAGAGCCCGTCGAGCGACCGGGTTCGCAACGGTGGTGGGTGCTGGCCGTCCTGTGCCTCGTGGTCACCGTGGTCGAGGTCGATGCGACCATCGTGAACGTGGCGCTGCCGTCGATGGCGGATTCGCTGTCCGCCACCAGCAGCGACCTGGCCTGGATCAGTGACGCCTACATCCTCACCTTCGCCGCGTTCATGCTCATCGGTGGTCGACTCGGTGACACCTACGGGCACAAGCGGCTGCTGATGGCCAGTCTCACGGTGTTCGGGGTCGCTTCGCTGCTGTGCGTGGTGGCCACGAGCACCGGGGAACTGGTGGCCTGGCGGGCGTTGCTGGGGCTCGGCGGGGCCGGCATCCTGCCGGCCTCGCTGGCCCTGGTCACCGTCAGCTTCCCGGCCCACGAGCGGCCGAAGGCGTTCGGCATCTGGAGCGCCATGACGGTGCTCGGACTGCCGCTGGGCCCGGTGCTGGGCGGCTGGCTGCTGGACCACTTCTGGTGGGGGTCGGTGTTCTTCATCAACCTGCCGCTGGTCGTGGTGACGCTGGCCAGTGCCCAGCTGCTGATCCGCACCCCGGCTCCGGCCGCGGGCGGGAAGCGTCTCGACGTGCTGGGGGTGGTGCTGTCCGCGCTCGGGACCGGCGCCCTGCTGTTCGCCGTGATCGAGGGGCCCCGGCGCAGCTGGACGGACCCCGTCGTGCTCGGTGTCGGGGTGCTCGGCGTCGTGCTCCTGGCCGGGTTCTTCGCCTGGCAGCGGCGGGCCCAGGCACCGGTGGTGGATCTGCAGCTGTTGCGCGTGCGCACCTTCGTGGTCGGTTCGTTGGCGGCCGCGCTGAGCTTCTTCGTGTTCACCGGCATCATGTTCGTCCTCACCCAGTACCTCCAGGGTGTGCTCGGGTACCGGCCGTCCAACGCCGGTCTGGCGATGGTGCCGCTGGCGCTGTTGTTCACCGGAGCCAGCCTTCTCGCCGCGCCGATGGCGGTCCGGCTCGGCAGTCGTACGGTCATCGCCATCGGGCTGTTCCTCATCGGTGCCGGCATGGTGGTGCTGACCGGTGCGGACACCTCCACCGGTTACGCGTTGATCGGCGTCAGCCTGGGGATCACCGGACTGGGCGCCGGTTTGACGGTCGGTCAGGCCATCGGCACCAGTCTGAGCGCGGTCCCTCCCGCACTGGCGGGCGTGGGCAGCGCCGTCGGCAACTCGGCCAGGCAGATCGGGGGTGCGCTCGGGGTGGCGGTGCTCGGCAGTCTCCTCGCCTCGGTGTACGCCGGGAGGCTCGACGACAAGGGGGGCGACTTCCCGGAGGGCGTCGTCGACCGGGCGGGCGAGTCCCTCGGCGCGCTCGACTCCGCCACCGCGGGGCTGGACGGTGACGTGGGGCGCCGGCTCCTCGACATCGGCCACGTCTCCTTCGTGGACGCTCTGCACACGGCGATGACCGTCGGCGCGGTGCTCGCCGTGATCAGCGCGCTCGTGGTGTTCGCCCTGCTGCCGAAGGGCAACCTCGCCCGGGGCGAGGGGCTGGAGTAGCCGCCGTCGCGCATAGCCGTGAGAGCGGGAAGGGCCGGTTCCGGGAGCATGGGGCTTCCGGGCCGGCCCTTCTGCATGCGCCCCGGCAGGCGTGCGGGAGCGCGGGCGGGCGCGGGCCGCGCGGGTGAGCGGGGTTCTGCCTCGATGCACCGGGTGCGGTCGGGGCGGCTGCGGGGAGAGTGCGCGGAAGCGTTTCTGCTATCACGCTTTTCATGACATACGACTTGATGTGGGCCGGTGAAATAATCCCTTCGGTGAAGCTGTGGAGAGGTTTATTTGCAGGTCAGGAATGGCTGCCGGAGGGTCACTCAAGAAAGCTCTTGACTTCCCGTCGGGCGGATTCCTAGGGTGAAAGTGTCTGGTCGCCGGGCTTCGCCGCGCGGCTGTGCGGGGCGATGATTGTGGATGTGGCAATGGCCGGCGACCGCGGAACCGGGGCCGGTCGTTCCACGGTGTTCGACCGGTGTGCAGCGGTAGGGGGCGGCGACGGCCGCCCTGGTGTCGTGTGGTGTCGACGGACCCCAGCGACCGTGTCCTGCGTGCCGGTTGCCCGTCTTTTTGGGTTGTGCTGTCGGGGTGTGCCGGCCGGGGCCGGGGCTCCTGACGCGTTTTCGGGCGCCGACGTCTTCAATGAGGAATTGCGGCGCGAGTCGCCGAATGTCAGCAGATCGCGCATATGAGTCTGGGGGAATTGTGCATCATGCCTGAAACCTCGATCGCCGTTCTCTTTCCTGGGCAGGGCGCTTTCTACGGCCGTGCTCTCGCGGACCTGCGGGACGAGTTCCCCGAGGTAGGACCGGTCCTCGCCGAGATCGGTGACGCCGCCCGTCCGCTGCTCGGCGACCACGCGGTGGAGCAGCTCCTCGCGGCGCGGACGCCGGACACCGAGCAGTTGCTCCGGGATGCCCCGGAGGCCCTTCAGCTCGCCATCTACGCGGTTTCCACCGCCGCCTACGGCGTTCTGCGCGCTCGTGGACTGCGTCCGGACGTCCTGGTCGGCCACAGCCTCGGGGAGATCGCCGCACTGGTCGCGGCCGGTGCGTTCAGCCCCGCCGAGGGGGCCGAGATCGTCTGCCACCGGAGCATCGCGCTGCGCGAGGCCGGGTCGGGCGGGGCCGGGTCGGGCGACGCCTACATGGCCGCCGTCGGCACCGACGCCGACCGGGCGCAGAAGCTGGTCGACCTCGTCGGCGACCCGCTGAGCGGCATCGCGGTCGAGAACCACGACGGGCAGACCGTGCTGTCCGGGCGGGCCGAGGCGCTGGACGCCATCGGCCGGCTCGCCGCCGTGCTGAAGACCGACTTCGCGCGGCTCCAATCGCCCTACGCCTTCCACAGCCCGCTGCTCGGGCCGGCGGCGGAGAAGTTCGCCGAGCGCATCGCGGACATCCGTCAGCGACCGCTGCGGACCGCCGTCCACTCACCGATCCTCGGCCGTGCCTACGAGGACGGCGACCGGCTGACCGAGCTGCTGGCCGGGCACTTCACCACCCGGGTGCGGTTCGCCGGCACGGTGCGGGAGCTGGCGGCCGGCGGGGTGTCCGTGTTCGTCGAGAGCGGGGCGCTGGACGCGCTGAGCCGGATCACCGGCCGCGTCGTCGCGACCCCGGTCACCACCGTGCCGACCCTGCTGCCCGAGGCGGGCGGCGCCGCGCTGCTGCGGCGGGCGCTCGACCGGCTCGCCCTGATGGGTGCGGTCCCGGTGCGCGCGGGCGGCCTCGCGACGGCGGACCAGCTGCGGGCCGCGCTGCTGTCCGACGTGCCGGCCGAGGACTTCGAAGCGTTCTGGGACGGGCGCGGCGGGGACGTGCGGGCGTTCGCCAGGGAGGCCTACCTGACGTACCTGGGCGCGAGAGGAGAGGGGAGGGGAGGGGCCAAGCCGAAGGCGCGGGGTGCGGTGGCGGGGGTGGGCCGCGAGGTGCTGCTCCGCCAGCTCGCCGACATCTACGCCGAGGCGCTGGAGTACCCGGTCGAGGTCTTCGAGGAGGGCACCGACCTGGAGGCCGAGCTGGGCGTGGACTCGGTGAAGCAGACCGAACTGCTGGTGCGGGTGGGCCGCCGCTACGAGCTGCCGCCGCGGCCCTCCGACGTGCGGCCGGCCGCGTACAACACCCTCGGCAAGATCGCCGACCTGATCCTCGCTTCGGGCGGATCGGTGTGATGCCGGTGTCCCAGGAACCTCGGGGAAGGATCGCCCTGGTCACCGGAGGGGCGCGGAACGTCGGCAAGGCGATCGCCAAGCGACTCGCCGCCGACGGCGCGCTGGTCGTCATCAACCACCTGCACTCTCCCGGGCCCGCCCGGGAGACCGCCGCGGAGATCGAGCGGGCCGGCGGCCGGGCGCACGTCATCCGCGCGTCGGTCGCCGTCCGCGGCCAGGTCGACCGCATGTTCGACGAGATCGAGGAGCGCTTCGGCGGGCTCGACGTCCTCGTCAACAACGCCGCCGACGGCGCGCTGGTGCCGGGCGATGAGGTCACCGAGCAGCTGCTCGACCGGGCGCTGAACACCAACCTCAAGGGCGGGCTGGCGTGCGCCCGGCGGGCCGCCGCGCTGATGGCGCGGCGGGGCGGGGGCAGCATCGTCAACGTCTCCACGCTGGGCGGCGGCCGGTTCGTGATGGCCAACTACCTGGCCTGCGGGCCGGCGAAGGCCGCGGTGGAGGCGATGACCCGCTATCTGGCCGTCGACTACGCCCGCGACGGGATCCGGGTCAACACGGCGGCGGCCGGCCTGCTCCGCAGTGAGGTCGTGGGGCTGTTCCCGGATGCCGAGCGGATGCAGCGCGCCACCATCGAGGCCACCCCGATGGGGCGGCTCGGCCACCCGGAGGAGCTGGCCGAGGTGGTGGCCTTCCTGGCCTCGCCGCGGTCGAGCTGGATCACCGGCCAGGTGATCCTGGCGGACGGCGGGCTGTCGACGGGACAGGCGCTGCTGTCGCCGCCGCGCGCGCTGGTGGACCCGGTCCCGCCGACGGTCCCGGTGGCGGCGGAGGAGGCGGAGGAGGCGGAGGAGGAGGAGACGGAGGAGACGGAGGACGAGGCGGAGAGGGAGACGGAGACGGACGGCGGCGAGGAGCAGGGGCAGGGGCGGGCTGAGGAGGACGACGACGAGATCGCCATCGTCGGCATGGGCATCGTGGTGCCCGGCGCCAACGACCCCGACGAGTACTGGCACGAACTGATGCACGGCGCCGAGCGGTTCGTCGAGATCCCGGCCGACCGGTGGGACAACGACAGGTTCCACTCGGCCGACCGGTGCGAGGAGGACAAGACCTACTCCAAGCGCTCCGCCTTCATCACCGACTTCGTGCCGCACCCCCGACTGGCCCGCGAGCTGGCCGAGGCGGGAACCGGCCCGGACGCGGTCGAGTCGACCACGCTGTGGCTGCGGCACTCGCTGCTGCAGGCCATGGAAGGCGTCAGGCATCGTCCCGAGGACCGGTGCTCGTTCCTGGTCGGCTACACCGCCGACGGCAGCCAGCACCTGGAGGAGGCGACCGTCCGGGCCGGTGTGCTCGGCCGGATGGCGCCGATCCTGGACCGGCTGGGCCTGTCGGAGGCGGACCGCGCCGCCGCGCTCGCCGCCGTCGAGCGCCGGCTGGCCGAGCACTACCCGCGCAGCGGGCCCGAGCCGCTGCGGTTCTTCCCGCACCGGGTCGGGCTCAACGCGATGCGCGGCGTGCTGCCGCCGTCCACCGAGCTGCTGCTCGTGGACACCGCCTGCTCGTCCTCGCTCTACGCGGTGGACCTCGGCGTCAAGGGGCTGCTGGAGGGGCGGCACGACATCGCGGTCTGCGGTGGCTCGTTCGCCGTGGGCCCGCGCGGTTCGATCCTGTTCGCCAAGCTCAACGGCCTGTCGGTGAGCGGCGAGGTCCGTTCGCTCGACAAGGACAGCGACGGGGTGCTGTTCTCGGACGGTGCCGCCACCGTCGTGCTCAAGCGGCTGAGCCGGGCGCGCCGGGACGGCGACCTGGTGCTGGCCACCCTGCGCGGCTTCGGCTCGTCCTCGGACGGCAGGGGCAAGGCCGTCTACGCCCCGAGCGCGGCCGGCCAGCAGCTGGCGATCCGGCGCGCGCTGGACCGGCCGGGCATGGACGGGGTGCGGCCGGACTGGATCGTCGCGCACGCCACCGGCACCCCGGCCGGCGACCTGGCGGAGTTCACCACGCTGCGCGAGACGCTGGGCGGTCCCGAGCCCGGGCGCGGCCCGGTGGTGGTCACCTCGAACAAGTCGGTGATCGGGCACACGGGTTGGGCCGCCGGTGTGGCCTCGCTGATCGAGGTCGTGCTGGGCTTCCGGCACGAGGTGATCCCGCCGCAGCACCGGTTCACCGGGACCCCGGCGGACTTCGCGATCGGCGGCTCCACCCTGGTGGTGCCGACCGAGCCGGTGCCGTGGCCGCGCGGCGGGCGCCGCCGGACCGCCGCCGTCTCCGGCTTCGGCTTCGGCGGAACCAACGCGCACCTGGTGGTGCAGGAGCCGCCGGTCGCGGGAGCGGTGAGGACCGTGCGGCCGGAGCCGCGGCAGGCGCGCCGGCAGCCACCGCGGCGGATCGCGATCGTGGCGCGGACCGCGCACCTGCCGGGCAGCGGGAGCGCCGACGACCTGGCCGGCCGGCTGGGCGAGGCGGCGCCGGAGGACCTGTCCTTCGGCGAGGCCTACCCGCTGCCGTCGTTCCGGCAGGTCCGGATGCCCCCCGGCACGATGCGGGGCATCGACCGCTGCCAGCTGATGATCCTCGAGTGCGCCCACCGGCTGCGTGACGGCCTGGGCTCGTTCTGGGAGGACAACAGCGAGACCACGGGCGTGGTGCTCGGCCACCTGGGGGCGACCCGCAACGCGACGCTCTACGCGATGCGCTGCTACCTGGACGACCTCACCGTCGCGCTCGGGGCCGACCCCGCGCCGGCCGCGGCGCCGTGGCTGCCGCAGGTGCTGGAGCGGCTCGGGGCCGAGGTGCGGCGGCTGGTCCCGCCGTCCAGCGAGGACTCCTTCCCCGGCATGATGCCGAACGTGATCCCGGCCCGGGTCGCCAACTACTTCGACCTCAAGGGCCTCAACATGACGGTCGACACGGGGTTCACCTCGGCCCTGAGCGCGATCGACGTGGCCATCCGCTACCTGCGGCAGGGCGAGCTGACGATGGCACTGGTCGGCGGCATCAACGGCAACAGCACCGGCGAGGTGCGCCGGCTGCTGGACGGGGCCCTCGACGGGCGCAGCGTCCTGGCCGAGGGAGCCTTCCTGTTCGCCCTGGTGACCGAGGAGACCGCGGCGGCGGCCGGGCTGGAGGTGCTCGGCTTCCTGGACACGCCGTCCGCGGCGGAGCCCTCGGCGCCGTCCGTGCCGACCGTCGAGTGCGGCGCCGTGCGCACCGGCCGCGATGCCTGCTACCTGGGCGCCGAGGGGGCGATCGGCATCCTGCAGGTGCTGGCGAGGGAGCCGGCCGCCCGGGATGCGGTGGTGGTCTGCCGCGGCGAGAGCGGCGCGCCCGACCTCACCGTCCGGGTCTCCGCCCCCGTGGCGACCGCCGGCCCGGTGCCCGCCCGTCCGGCCGACGCCGTTACCCGGGTGCCGTCCGCCTGCTACGACGAACGGCAGTACGGCGACCGGAGGAACGAGCGGCACCCGCTGCTGATCACCCGGTACGTCCCGGGGCTGACCGCGACGCCGGGCGAGCAGGTCCGCGCCGAGGTGCCGTTCTGGCCCGCGGAGCCCACCGTGGTGCTGACCGACCGGCCGCGGACGGTGACGGCGGCCGGGGCCCCGCCGGGCACCCTGGTGCTGTCCACGGTGCCCGGCGGTCCCGGGGTCCGCCACGTGCCGGACGGCGAGGCGCTCCAGGGGCTGCTGGACGAGGCGGACCCGCGGCGGCGGATCCGGCACATCAGGGTGATCACCGACTTGTCCGGTGCGCGGACGGTCGGCCCGGAGGAGGCGGCGGCGCTCGGCGCCCTGCACGAGCTGGTGTTCCTGGCGGTGCGGCAGCGGCACGAGGCGCTGGCGGAAGGGGCCGCC
Source organism: Kitasatospora sp. NPDC057595 (assembly GCF_042800875.1). NCBI lineage: Bacteria > Bacillati > Actinomycetota > Actinomycetes > Kitasatosporales > Streptomycetaceae > Kitasatospora > Kitasatospora sp. NPDC057595. Next base: position 214,204 of record NZ_JBHVGL010000001.1, read on the forward strand.
GGGGCCGGCGGCGCGAGCTGTGTCGGGCTGTTCCTCGGGGCGATGACCGACCGGACCCCGCACCCGTTCACGGGCATGTTCACCGGGCTGTTCAAGGTGATCCACCTGGAGTACGCGCCGCACTGCCTGACGTACGCGCTGGTCACCGGCGCGCGGGAGGCCGCCACCGGGGTCGCCCAGGCGGGCCGGGAGTCCGCGTACCGGCGCGGGGCGCCGTCGGTCTTCTACGCCGGCGGCCGGCGGCTGACCGTCACCCTGGCCGAGGAACCCGGTGGGCCGGTGCCGCCGGGGGAGGCGGCGCTCGGACCCGACGGCGTCGTGGTCGCGGTCGGCGGCGGGCGCGGCATCACCGCGGAGGTGCTCACCGAGCTCGCCCGGCACTTCCGCCCCCGGGTGTACGTGCTCGGCAGCAACCCGGTGGACTCCCACCCGGCCGAGTACCTGGAGCTCGACGACGAGGCCTTCGCCGAGGGCCGCGCCGACTACATCCGCGAGCAGCTCGCACTGCGGACCGGCCGCAACCCCGCGCAGCTCGGCCGCGCGTACGAGCGGATCGGCCGGGCGCGGGTGGTCCGGGCCAACCTGCGCCGGATCGCCGGGCACAGCGGCGCGCACGCGGTGCACTACGTGCCCTGCGACGTGACCGACCCCGCGCAGGTGACGGCCGCGATGGACCGGATCCACGCCGAGGCCGGGCGGATCGACCTGCTGGTCAACGCGGCGGGGCTGAACCGCTCGGCGCCGATCGCGAGCAAGAGCCCGGCGGAGTTCCGGCAGGTGCGCGACCTGAAGGTGCTGGGCTACGCCAACCTCAAGCACGCCCTGCGGGGCCGGCCGCCGCGCGCCTGGTGCAACTTCGGCTCGCTGCTGGGCCTGACCGGTCAGGTGGGCGAGGCCGACTACGCCTCGGGCAACGACTTCCTCGCCTCCGCCGCGACCTACCACCACCAGGTGCTGGGCAGCCACGAGTTCACCGTGGGCTGGACTCTGTGGGGCGAAGTCGGCATGGGGGCAGGTGAGTTGACCAGGGCCTACTTCGAGAAGAGCGGGCTGTACTCCGCGATGAGCACCGCCGAGGGCGTGCACCACTTCCTCCGCGAGCTGAACCTGGCCGAGGCCTCGCCGTACACCGTGCACCTCGGCGCCGCGGAGCGCGGGGCGGTGCGGCGACTGCTGCCCGGACTCCTCGACCCGGGGGCGCCGCAGGCGGATTCGCCGGTGGACGCACCCGGGGAGCGGCCGGCCGACGGGGCGGAGCCGGCGCTGCCGTTCTACCTCGGCGAGGTCCTGGAGCGGACGGCGGACGCGGTCGTCTTCGAGCGGGTCTTCGACCTGGAGCGGGACGACTACCTGCGCCACCACCGGGTCGGCGGCACACCCACCCTGCCGGGCGCCTTCGTCACCGAGATCGCCTTCGAGGCGGCCTCCTGGCTGGTGCCGGAGCTCAAGGTGTACGCCTTCGAGGACCTGCGCTTCCAGCACTTCCTCAAGGTCCGCGAGACGGACCGGGCCGGGCTGCGCAAGAAGATCCGCGCCGAGGTCGTGGAGCGCCGGGCCGACCTCGGCCAGGCGGTGGTGGCGGTGCGGATCACCCAGGACGTGGTGGCGCCCAACGGCACCGTGCTGGTCGAGGACCGGCCGCACTTCGAGGTGCGGGTGCTGCTGGCCGGCGAGCTGCCGCAGGCGCCGCACTGGCGGGCGTGGCACCCGGCGGCGGAGACGCCGGTCCCCGATCCGTACCACGTCCGGGGCTCGCCGGTGCGGCTGACCGACCTGTTCGTGTCGACCACCGACACCCGGCTGCACCCGGACGGCAGGCGGGCCACGTACAACCTCGAACTACCCGCCGACCACCGGGTGTTCGGAAGCTTCGGGATCCCGGTGGTGCTCCTCGACGGCCTCGCCCGCACCGGGGTGCTCGCCCCGGTCGACGGCGACCTGGTCCCGCTGGCCGCCCCGCTGGGCATCGGCCGGATCGACGTCTACGAGCACGGCGGCGACGGCGAGGTCGCGCGGCGCTACGGACGGCTCGACCTGTACGCGGTGCTGCCCGACGCGCCGGCCGACGGGCGGGACGCGGGCCGGGGCAACCGCTTCGTCGCGGTCCGGCCGGACGGACGGGTGCTGCTCCAGATGAAGGACCTGGACTGGACGTTGATGGGCTATCTGGACCGCCGGACCGGCGGCTTCCTGACCACGGCCGAGGCGGCCGAAGCGGCCGAAGTGGCGGAAGCGGCCGAAGTGGCGGAAGCGGTCGAGCCGACCGAAACGTCCTCCGCGAGCGAGCGCGACGAGGGGGTGGCCCCGATGGGAAGAGCTGAGGCCGGTGCGGCCCGCGGGCCGGCGCCGGTGCCCGCCGCCCCGCGCCCCGCCCGCCTCGCCCCGGGTCCGCGCGGCCCGTGGGCCGTCCCCGGCAACCTGCGGAAGTTCCAGCGCGACGCGCCCGCCCTGTTCGCGGAACTGAACCGGACCTACGGCGACATGGTCAGGCTGCCGCTCGGCTACTTCACCGTCCACCTCAACTACCACCCGGACAACATCCGTCACGTCCTCCAGGACAACAGCCGGAACTACGTCCGCGGCAAGGGCTACGACGCCTTCAGGATCTTCATGGGCACGGGCCTGCTCACCCTCGACGGCGAGGAGTGGAAGCAGCACCGCCGGGTGGTCAACCCGCTGTTCCACAAGGCCGCCGTCGACGGCATGGCGAGCGCCATGACCGACTCCACCGCGCTGGTCCTCGACCGGTGGGAGCGGGGCTCGCCGGACGGCACCGGCATCGACGTGGTGCCGGAGATGACGGACCTCGCCCTCGGCGCCCTCGGCAAGGTCATGTTCGACACCGACCTCCACCCGGTCGGCGACCGGGTGGGGCCGGCGATGGCCACCGCCGTCGAGGCCATGGTCTTCCGCGGCACCCTCAACCAGCTGACCCCCGAGTTCGTCCCGATCCCGTACAACCGGCGGATCCGCCGGGCCCGCCGGGTGATGTACGAGATCGTGGACGGCATCGTCGAGGCCCACCGGGCGGGCCGGCACGAGGGGCTGACGGACCTGGTCGCCCTGCTGCTGCGGGCGCGCGACGAGAGCGGCGGGGAGTGGACCGCGCAGCAGCTCCGGGACGAGATCATGACCGTCCTCATGGCGGGCCACGAGACCACCGGCACCGGCCTGGCCTGGGCGCTGTACGAGCTGGCCGGGAACCCGGAGGCGCAGGAGCGGCTGCACGAGGAGGTCGAGCGGGTGCTCGACGGGCGCGTGCCCGGCATCGCGGACCTCGCGGACCTTCCGTACACCCGGATGGTCACCGACGAGACGCTGCGGCTGCACCCGCCGATCTGGGTGTACCCGCGCGACGCCGTCGGGGAGGACGACGTCAACGGCTGGCACGTCCCGGCCGGCGGCAGCGTCTTCATGGTCCCGTACGTCACCCACCGGCACCCGGACTTCTGGGTCGACCCGGAGCGCTTCGACCCGGAGCGCTTCACCGAGCAGAACCGCGCCAGGCATCCCCGGTACGCCTACTTCCCGTTCGGCGGCGGGCAGCGCCAGTGCGTCGGCAACCGGATGGCGCTGGTGCAGACGCACCTGACGCTCGCCATGGTCGCCCAGCGCTTCCGGCTGCGCCCGGTCCGGGGCCACCGGCCGACGCCGGGCACGCTGGTCTCCCTCCGCCCGGTCGACGGCATCCGCCTGGTCGTGGAGCCGAGGAAGCGGTGACCCGCCCGATGACGACCGAGGAACCGGCCGCCCCGGCGCGGGCCCTGGCCGCCCCGGTGGTGGAGTACCCGCGGGACGGATCGGTGCGTCCGGTGCGGCGCCACGTGTGGGAGCCGGTGGAGACCGCCGCGCTCCCGCCGGGCACCGCCCCCGGGCTGCGCGGACGCTCGATCGCGGTGGTCGGCGGCCGGGAGGCCACCGCCGTCGCGGTCGGCGCGGCGCTGACCGCCGCCGGGGCGGCCGTGCACCGGCTCGCCCCGCCCGCCGAGGGGCAGCGGGAGGGCTTCACCGAGGCCGCCGAGGCGCTGCGCACCGCGGCCGGGCGGATCGACGGCATCGTCGACCTCAACCTGGAGGAGCCCTTCGACGGGGGCGGCACGGACGCCTGGGAGGGGCCGCTGCGGCAGACCTTCGCGCTGCTCCGGGCCTGCTGCGCGGACTGGGCGGCCGAGACCGACGCCGAGCGGCTGTTCTACCTGCCGGTCACCCGGCTGGGCGGCCGGATGGGTTTCGGCCCGGACCGGGTCGAGCAGCCGCTCGGCGGCCTGTGGGCGGGGCTCGCCAAGGGCCTGCCCCGGGAGGTGCCCAACTGCAACGTCCGGATCCTCGACCTCACCGCCGAGCACGCGGCGGCGGAGGTCGGCGACCTGGTGAGCCGGGAGCTCTACCGCTGGGGCGCGTTCGAGATCGGCCACCGCGGTGGGCGGCGCTACAGCCTGCGGGCCCGCCACGAGCGGCCCGGCCCGCCGGTGCGCGCGCTGCGGCCCGGCGACACCGTGGTGATGTCCGGCGGCGGGCGCGGCATCGGCTTCGCGCTGGCCCGCTCGCTCGCCGAGGACTTCGGCGCCCGGGTCGTGGTGAGCGGCCGCGGCGCGCCGCCCGACGCCGCGGCCACCCCGGCGCTGGCGCTGGACGACCGGGAGTTCCGGCGGTACCGGGACGAGCGGCTGCGCGAGGCGGCGGCCGGGCGCCGGGTGCCGCGGGTCCGCGCCGAGCTGGAGGAGCTGGCCCGGCAGCGTGAGCTGTGGGCGAACCTCGCCTCGGCCCGTGCGGACGGTCTGCGGATCGACTACGTGCGGTGCGACATCACCGACCCGGAGCAGGCCGCCCGGCTGGTCGCCGAGGCCGGCGACCGGCTGGCGGGCGTCGTGCACAACGCGGGCGTGGACGTCCCGGTCCGGCTGCCGGGCAAGACCGAGCAGATCGTCTCGCTGGTCGTCCGGGTCAAGGTCGGGGGCTTCCTCAACCTGCTGCGGGCGGTCGAGGGCCGGCCGCCGTCGGTGTTCTTCTGCAGCGTCGGCTCGCTGACCGGCCGCTGGGGCGGCATGGTCGGCCAGCTCGACTACGGCGCCGCCAACGAGGCGCTCGGCCGGCTCGGGCTGTGGGCCTCGCAGGACGGCGAGCAGCCCGGCCGGGCGCGCCGCACACCGGTCTCCACGGTCTGCTGGCCGACCTGGGAACGCCTCGGCATGATCACCAACTACGAGGCCACCCTGCGCTACATGTCGGCGGTCGACGTCCGCGAGGGCCTGTACCACTGGAAGAGCGAGCTGTTCTCCGGCAGCGCCGGCGAGTCGACGTTCATCGGCGACGTCGGCCCGGCGATGCTGCCGTCCGTCCTGCGCGGCTACCGACAGGACACCGGGCTGCCGGGCATCGAACGGCTGGCCGCCGCCCGGCACTTCCTGGGCGGGCCGGTGCGCTTCCGGCCGCACGGGTCGCTCACCACGGTGCATGTGCTGCGGGTCGGGGAGCTGCCGTGCTGCGACGACTTCCGGGTGGCCGGCGAGCCGGCGCTGCCGGTCTCGCTCTGCCTGGAGTACCTGCGGGCGGCCGGCGACTGGGTGCTGCCGGAGCGGGGCGACGGGCTGCGCCTGGTCGAACTGCGCGGCCTGGAGGTGGAGTTGCCGCTGCTGGGGGTGGGCCCCGGGCGGTCGGCGGCCGAGTTGGTGCGGCACGCCGAGGGCGGCCGGTCCGAGGACGGCGGCTGGCGGGTCGCGGTGACGCTGGAGCGGGACGGCCGACGGCTCGCCTCCGCCGAACTGGTGTACCGGGACGGCGGGCCGACGGCCGACGGGGACCTGCCGGCGCCGCCGGGTGCGACCGGCGTCGAGGAGGTGCTCCCGTTCCCGCGCGGCGGTGCGCTCGGCTGGACCGGGCAGGCCTTCCGGCTGGCCGCCTGGCGGCGGGACGGGGCCACCGGCCGCCCGTACGCCCGGGCGGAGCCGGGCCGGACGGCCGATCTGCTGCTCGCCTCGCCGGCTCCGGGCGCGGTGCTCCCGCTCCACCAGGTGGAGAACGTGCTGCGGGCCGGCTGGCTCGTCCAGGGCGGGGCGGGTGCGGACGCGCGACGGCTCACCGTGGAGCGGCTGCGCGCCGAGCCGTCGGCCGCCGGCGCCGCCGTCCTGCTGACCGGCAGCCCGGACGGCCGCGACTGGACCGGTCATGACCGGACCGGCCGGTGCGTCACCGAGGATCTCCGGCCGCGCCCGCCCGTGCTCCGGGTGACGGGCCTGCGTTACCGCTGACGCCGACCACTCGCCGTGCCCGGGGCGCGGCGGACACCACCAGGGGGAACCGTTGACCACGATCGTCGACCGCTCCGACGCCTACTGCGTCGTGGGCGCCGGGGCGGGCGGCCTGGCCGCCGGAAAGAACCTGCGGGAGTTCGGGTTCGAGTTCGACGTGATCGAGCGCGCGGACGACGTCGGCGGCACCTGGTACGGCGGCAACCCCCACAGCGCCGCCTACGACTCGGTCCACCTCATCACCTCCAAGCCCTACATCCAGTACGACGACTTCCCGCTCCCGGCGCACTACCCGACCTACCTAGGCCGCGCGCACGCGCACGCCTATCTGCGTTCCTACGCCGAGCACTTCGGCGTCCACGAGCACGTCGAGTTCAGCCGAACGGTGGAACGGATCGAGCGCCGGGACGGTTCGCCCGACTGGTTCGTCACCCTCGACGGGGGCGAAGTGCGCCGGTACGCCGGGGTGGTGATCGCCAGCGGCCACAACTGGAGCCCCCGGTACCCGGACTACCCCGGGAAGTTCGACGGCGAGACGTTCCACTCCTGCGAGTACCGCGACCCGGAACCGCTGCGCGGCAAGCGGGTGCTGGTGGTCGGCGGTGGGACGTCGGGCTGCGACATCGCCGTGGAGTCCTCGCAGAACGCCGCGTCGACCGCGCTGAGCATCCGCCGGGGCTGCTACTACTGGCCGAAATACCTGTTCGGCATGCCGACGGACGTCCTGTACGAGGGCGTACTGAAGTGGCGGATGCCCCGGCCCGTGGTGCGCTTCTTCGGTAGTCTCCTGCTGCGGCTCAACAGTGCCGGAAAGCCGGAGCGGTACGGGCTGCCCAAGCCGTCCCACAAGTTGCTGGAGGAGCATTTCGTCATCAACTCCACGCTGCTCTACCAGCTGGGTCACGGCGACCTCGTCGCCAAGCCGGACATCGCCGAACTCCTGGGCGACCGGGTGAAGTTCACCGACGGCAGCGAGGAGGCGTACGACGTCATCGTCTACGCCACCGGATACCGGATGACCGAATTCCCCTTCATCGACCGCAAGCATCTGAACTGGAACGGGCAAACCCCGCAATTGCACCTCGCCGCCTTCCACCCGGAATACGACAACCTTTTCGTCATCGGATATTTCCAGACCTCCACCGGCAATTGGCCGATCATGGACTACCAGTCGCAGCTCATGGCCCGCTATCTGCACCTGCTGCGGACCGACCCGCAGCGGGCCGCCCGGTTCAGGCGGGCCAAGGCCACGCCGATGGCGGCCGCCCGGTTGAACGGCGGCATCCGGTACTACGACTCCGAGCGGCACTGGCTCCAGGTCGAGCACTTCTCCTACCGGGCGCTGCTGCGCAGGCTCGTCCGCCGGATGGACGCCGAACCGCCGGCCGCCGAGCACGGCGGGGCTGCCGCGGAGACGGCCGATCCGTCGGCGGCGAACCGGCCGAGGAGCCACGCATGATGGACCTGATCGCGCGGCCGGCGAACCGGCATGCCCGGCCGGTGCTGCTGGGCGCCGTCGCGGTGGCCGCGGTGGCGGGCTTCTTCGGCGCCCCCGTCGTCACCTCGCTGACCGGCGGCAACCCGGACTTCGTCACTCCGGGATCGGGCAGCGTCCGGGCCGACGAGCGGATCGGTGCGGCCACCGGAATCCAGGCCGACGGCGGCGTCATCGCCCTCGTCGACACCGGCGCCCCGGTGGACGACCGGCGCACCCGCGACGAGGTCGCGAAGGTCGCCGACCTGATGTCCGGTGACCCGGTCTTCGCCGACGTCCTGACGTACTACCAGGCGCGGGACGACGGACTGGTCTCCCGGGACGGCACCCGGACGATCGTGGTCGGCCGGCTCAAGGACGGCGCCGGGGAGCACTACCAGGACGCCGTCGAGCGGCTGTCCGCCGCGCTGGACGGCGACCGGAGCGTCCGGCTGGGCGGCAGCGAGGTGGTCGGCAACCAGGTGGTCGGCACCGTCCAGCACGACCTGGAGCGGGCCGAACTCATGGCCTTCCCGGTGTTGTTCGTGCTCTCGCTGTGGATCTTCCGCAGCCTGGTGGCCTCCGCGCTGCCCCTGGTCATTGGCGGACTGAACGTCGTCCTCACCCTGCTCGGCCTGCGGCTGGTCGACCGGCTGGTCGCCCCGGTGTCGGTCTTCTCGCTCAACCTGGTGACCGCGCTCGGCCTCGGCCTCGCCATCGACTACAGCCTGCTGATCGTCTCCCGCTTCCGGAGCGAGCTGGCGGCCGACCCGGACGTCGGACGGGCGGTCGAGGCCACCCTGCGCACCGCGGGCCGCACCGTCCTGTTCAGTTCGCTGACCGTGAGCGCCGCGATGGCCTCGCTGTTCGTCTTCCGCCAGCGCTTCCTCTACTCGATGGCGGTCGGCGGCCTGCTGGTGTCGGCGTCCGCGCTGCTGGTCGCGCTGCTGGTGCTGCCCGCGCTGCTGCGGCTGCTCGGCCGGCACGTCGACTTCCTCGCCCCGGCCCGGCTGCGCCGCTCGCTGGAGGCGCCGGAGAACACCGACGGCGGCTGGTTCGCGCTGGCCCGCGGCGTGATGCGGCGCGCCCCGCTGGTCGCGATCGGCGCGAGCGCGCTGCTGGTGGTGCTCGGACTGCCGTTCCTGAAGGTCGCCTTCACCACCGTCGGCCCCGCCTCGCTGCCGGCCGGCGCGAGCGGCCGGGCGGTCGACGAAACCCTGCGCGCCGACTTCCCCGCCGACCCGCTGGAGTCCGTGCAGGTCGTCATCGCCACCGGTGGGGGCTGGGGACGGGGCGGGGACGGCGACGGTGGCCGGGCCGCCGTGCGGCAGCGGGTGGACGCGCTGCGCGCCGGCATCGCCGCCCTGCCCGGCGCCGCCTCGGTCACCCCGGCCGTGCAGCTGGACGCCGACACCTGGCTGCTCCGGGTCACCCCCGAGGAGCCCGGCCTCAGTGAGCGGAGCCAGGCCCTGGTCAAGGATGTGCGCGCGCTCCCCGGGCCGGACGAGATCCTGGTCGGCGGGCAGACCGCCACCTACGTCGACCTCAAGGACAGCCTCACCGGCCGGCTCCCGGCCGCCGCGCTGATCGTCCTCCTCACCGGCGTGCTGGTGCTGCTGCTGATGACCGGCTCGCTGGTGCTGCCGCTCAAGGCCGTGCTGATGAACCTGCTCACCCTCGCCGCGACCTTTGGCATCCTGGTGCTCGTCTTCCAATGGGGCCACGGTGCCGGGCTGTTCGGTGCCGACGCGCAGAACGCGCTGGACGCCACCCAGCCGGTGCTGCTGTTCGCGATGGTCTTCGGGCTCTCCACCGACTACGGCGTCTTCCTGCTCGCCCGGATCAAGGAGGCACGCGATGCCGGGGCCGGCGAGACCGAGTCGGTCGCCCAGGGGCTCGGCCGCACCGGGCGGGTGGTGACGGCCGCCGCCGTGCTGTTCTGCGTGGCGCTGGGCGCGCTTGCCACCTCGCGGATCGTGTTCATCAAGGAGTTGGGCCTGGGCACCGCGCTGGGCGTGCTGCTGGACGCCACCATCGTCCGGGCCCTGCTGGTGCCGTCGCTGATGCGGCTGCTCGGCCGCTGGAACTGGTGGGCGCCGGCCCCGTTGCGTTGGCTCCACGAGCGCTTCGGGCTGCGAGAGGGCGGGGCGCCGCCGGTGGCCGCCGAGAAGTCGTAGGCTGCTGACGAACCGTCACCACGCGCGACCGTCACACTGAGACCCGAGGTGGAAACGTGTATCACGCCATTGTCCGGCGCAACCTCCGCAACTCCTTCGCCGCGGTCGACCGCGGCGACTACGGGGCCATCGTTCGGCAGTTCACCCCCGACGCGGAGCACTGGTTCTCCGGACGGCACGCACTGTCCGGCGGGCGGCACAGCGCCGAGCAGATCCAGCGGTGGTACGACCGGCTGGCCGAGGTCATGCCCGACCTGCGCTTCGAGCTCAAGAAGGTGGTCGCCAAGGGCTGGCCCTGGGACACCGTGGCCTTCGCCGAGTGGGTCGACCACCTCACCGACCGGGAGGGCAACCACTACTCCAACCAGGGGGTGCACGTGGTCCGGATCAAGTGGGGCAGGATCACCGAACTGCACATCTACTGCGACACCGAACTGCTGGAGACGGTCCTGGCGAAGCTCGGCGGGCAGGGCGTCGATGAGGCCGTCGCCGAGCCGGTCGGCGACCCGGGTCCGTTCCGCGAGGCGCGCGTCGGCCGGTGACGGGCGTACGGGGGGTGCGGGTGCGCGGGCGTGGACGGGGGTGGTCCGGCTCCCGCCCCGGGCCGTCCGCGGTAGGTTTTCGGTCGGCCGGCGGGAGGGGCGGACGCACCCGATGAGCCGGACGGATCCGGTGGGCCGGGCGGATCCGGTGGTCGAGCTGTGGTTGCTCGACGCCGCCACCGTGCCGGTGGACCCCGCCGCGCTGGACTGCCTGGACGAGGAGGAGCGCGGGCGCGCCGCGCGATTCGTCCGGGTGGCGGACCGGACCGCCTACCTCGCCGCGCACGTGGCCCTGCGGCGCGTCCTCGGCCGGCGCCTGGCGGTCGCCCCCGAGGCGCTGGCCTTCACCCGGGAGCCGTGCCCCGACTGCGCCGGACCGCACGGCCGGCCCCGGCTGGCCGGCCCGCTGCCCGGTGCCCCGCACTTCTCGCTCTCCCACGGCGGCGGCCGGGTGCTCATCGGCGTCGCCGCTGCCCCGCTGGGCGTCGACGTCGAACCGCTGCCGGGCGCGGACGCCGCCGAGGTGCTGTCCGCGGCGCTGCACCCCGCCGAGCGGGCCGAGCTGGCGGACGTCCTCGCGGCGCGGCGGCCCGGCGAGTTCGCCCGGCTGTGGACCCGCAAGGAGGCCTACCTCAAGGGCCTCGGCGTCGGCCTCGGCCGTCCGCCGGCCGCCGACTACCTGGGCACCGCGGACCCGGGCCGCCGCCCGCGGGGCTGGGCCGTCGCCAATGTTCCGGCCGGCCCCCGGCACGCCGCCGCCGTCGCCCTCCGGGGCTCCTCCACCGCCGTCCCGCACCGGCTGCGCCACACCCTGGGCCGACCCGGCGGGTGAGGCCGTCCCGGTCGGGGCGCACGGGTCCGGGGGTTCACGGGTCCTGGGGTTCACGGGTCCTGGGGTTCACAGTTCGAGGAAGCGCTCCCACCAGCGGATGGGCGTGGGGACGGGCGGCGCGGGGACGATCGGCACGAAGCGGCTCTCGATCGGGGTGTCCCACTCGACGAGGGCGGCCGGGAACCAGGTGACCGGCTTGGTGTCGTCGCGGGCGTTGGCCCAGGCGGCGAGGCGGTCGGCGGGCTCGCGGGAAGGGAGGAGCCCGCGCTCGTCGGTGGTCACCCCGAGGTCGCGCACGGCGTCCTGGTAGAGGTCGTTGCAGAGCCAGCTGTGGAGTATGCCGTCGTCGTGGCCGAGCACCTCCCAGCCGATCCGCCGTCCGCCGGCGGCCACCTCGGCGGCGGGGCCGGAGCCGGCCGGGCGGTCCAGGTGGGCGAGCAGCACCGGCTCGAACACCGCGGACGCGCGGATGGCGGAGACGAGGTCGCCGGCGTGCTCGGGGGGTACCAGCAGCGCGAACAGCCGGGCCCCGGCGGGCAGCCGGACCGTCGCGCAGGCGTCCAGGGCCTCCTGCGGGGTGTCGAACCAGCAGCCGTCCACCGGCAGCCGGTCGAGCAGGCAGTCGCAGGCCGTGGTCAGCCGCTCGTGCGGGACGTCCAGGCCGGTCAGCGGTTCGGGGGCCGTCACGAAGTAGCCCGCGAGCAGTGGGTCGCCGCCGGCCGGAACGGCCGGAGCCGCCGCAGTGGCGGGCGGTACGGCAGCACGGCGGTGGGGCAGGACCAGATCGGGCCGGGCCTCGCCCGGGCGGGGCGGGCGGCGCTCGGCGAGCCAGAAGAGGTAGCCGCGCAGGTACTCGGCCAGGCCGCCGTCGAGATGGGCGATGTAGTCGCGCAGACCCTGCGCGGCGTCCCGGTAGTGCTCCCGGTACTGGCCGCCGACCCGCGCGAGTTCGTCGGAGGTGGTGGCGGCCCACTGCCGGACCCGGCTGCGGTCGTGCCACCACTCGCGGACGCCCGGGACGGTCCAGTGGTCGTCGCCGTCCATCGCGTGGCCGCCGTGGCCGATGACGCAGCCGTTCAGGAGGTCGCGGACCTGCGCCGGGTCGGTCGGCTGGCGGTAGACGAACTCCCGGCCGTCGTCGTCGTAGGCGATGTGGAAGGGCGCGTCCTGCCGGCCCATCTCCAAGGTGTCCGTGTGGGCTCCGTAGAACGGCCCGGGGACGTTCCGCCAGTTGCGCTCCCGCCAGAGGCCTTCGAAGTGGCCCAGGGAGGGCTGCTCGGCGATCAGCCGTCGGGCCGTGGGCAGCGGGTCCCAGTAGCCGTCGGTGGAGCTTCGGAATGATGATTCCTTCATCGAATTACCTGCCATATTGCGTATGTGGCTCAATTTCTAGGCATCCTGACATATTGTGTGCCGGTAGATCATCAGACAAATTGAGAATTCCATGATTCCCTCCGAAAATGCCTCGCCATGCGTTCCAGGCGCCATTAGTATCTGAACGAACACTTTCGGTGATCGTTCGACTGTCGGCCGCGAAGGGGGACGTCATGGGGGAGCAGCTTCGAACCGCTGTGCGTCATGGCGCCTACCCGTTCCTGCTGGTCGGACTGGTCGCGATATCGGCCGCGACGTTGAGGCTGCGCTGGGACCTCGGTCGGGCGAATCAGCTCTTCCTGCTCGGGACGATCGGGTACATGGCGCTGCTCGAACGGCTGATTCCGTACGAACCGGAATGGGTGCCGAACGCGCGTGAGTGGGGGTGGTACGGCGTGTACTTCATGCTGACGATGATCGGCGGGGCCCTGTCCCAGGTGCCCGTTTCCGCCCTCGTCGGCTGGGCGGCGCCGGCCCACGGGGTGTTGCCGCTCTGGGCGGAGATCCCGGGCGCGCTGCTGCTCGGTTCGCTGGCCAACTACCTGGTCCACCGCTGGTGCCACACCAATCCGCGGCTCTGGCGGCTGCACGGGGTGCACCACGTGCCCGACAAGGTGAACGTCGGCAACAACGGGGTCAACCACCTGCTGGACGTCCTGCTCACCCAGGGCTGTGTCCAGTTCTCGCTGGCGCTGGCCGGGTTCTCGGAGCCGGCGGTGTTCGTGGTGGGCCTGTTCGTCGTGGCCCAGGGCTACTTCGTGCACGCCAACATCGATGTCCGGCTCGGCCCGCTCAACCATGTGCTGGCTGGGCCCGAGCAGCACCGGCTGCACCACAGCACCGACCTGTCGGAGGCCGGCCACTACGGCTCCGACCTCTCGGTGTGGGACCACGCCTTCGGCAGCTTCACCTGGCGGCCGGGGCGCCGTCCGGCCGCGGTGGGGCTGGCCGATCCGGGCGCGTTCCCCGCCACGGGCCGGGTGGTGGCCAGCCACCTCCAGGCCTGGCGCCGACCAGCCCGGGCCGAGGGCTCCCCGACCGGCTCGACCTGACCCTCCCGCACCCGACCGTCGCGCACCTCGCCCTTGCGCGTCCGACCTGTCCGTACTCGAAGCGGTCCGTACCCGACGCTCCCGCACCTGACGCTCCGGCATCGACCGACCCTCCTCACCAACGGCTCGTCCCCTTCGGCCGACCCGACGTCCGGCCTGCCCGGAACCGGCGCACGGCCCGTGTCCCCCGGCGCGCGCGGCGGTCCCGTACCCCGCCCGCACGCGCGAACACAGCGACCCAAGGACTCGACTCGCATGACGGATTCCCGCTTCGTCACCTCCCCGGAACTCTCCGAACGCCCCGCACCCGCCGGCCCGTCCGCCGCCGGGCGGGAGAAGATCGCGATCATCGGGATCGGCCTCCGCCTGCCCGGCGGGGCCTGCGACCACCGGGCGTTCTGGCAGAACCTGGTCGACGGCAAGGACTGCATCACCCCCACCCCGCGCAGCCGCTACGACGTGGCCACCCTCGGCAGCCGCGACAAGGCCAAGCCCGGCCGGCTGGTCGGCGGCCGGGGCGGCTACATCGACGGCTTCGACGAGTTCGACCCGGCGTTCTTCGGCATCAGCGGCCGCGAGGCCGACCACATGGACCCGCAGCAGCGGAAGCTGCTGGAGGTGGCCTGGGAGGCACTGGAGGACGGCGGGCAGAAGCCGGCCGAGCTGGCCGGCCGTGAGGTCGGCGTCTACGTCGGCGCGTTCACGCTGGACTACAAGATCGTCCAGTTCTCCGACCTCTCCTTCGACACGCTCGCCGCGCACACCGCCACCGGCACCATGATGACGATGGTGTCGAACCGGATCTCGCACTGCTTCGACTTCCGGGGTCCCAGTGTCTCGATCGACACCGCCTGCTCCTCCTCGCTGGTCGCCGTCCACCTCGCCGCCCAGAGCCTGCAGCGCGGCGAGACCGACCTGGCGCTGGCGGGCGGCACCCTGCTGCACATCGCCCCGCAGTACACCATCGCCGAGACCAAGGGCGGCTTCCTCTCCCCCCAGGGCCGCTCGCGCACCTTCGACGCCGCCGCCGACGGCTACGTCCGGGCCGAGGGCGTCGCCGTGGTGGCGCTCAAGCGGCTCTCCGACGCCCTGCGCGACGGCGACCCGGTGCACGCCGTGGTCATCGGCAGCGGCGTCAACCAGGACGGCCGGACCAACGGCATCACCGTGCCCAACCCCGATGCCCAGGTCGCCCTGATCGAGCGGGTCTGCGCCGAGGCCGGGATCACCCCCGGCGGTCTCCAGTACGTCGAGGCGCACGGCACCTCCACCCCGGTCGGCGACCCGATCGAGGCGAACGCGCTGGCCCGGGCGCTCGCCGTCGGCCGGCGCCCCGGTGACGCCTGCTACGTCGGCTCGGTCAAGACCAACATCGGGCACACCGAGTCCGCCTCCGGACTGGCCGGGCTGATCAAGTCCGCGCTCGCCCTGAAGCACCGGACCATCCCGCCGCACATCAACCTGGAACGGCTCAACCCGGCGATCGACCCGGACACCCTGCCCTACCGGATCCCCACCGAGCCGACCCCGTGGCCGGCCCACGAGGGACCGGCCCGGGCCGGGGTCAACTCCTTCGGCTTCGGCGGCACCAATGCGCACGTCCTGCTGGAGGCCGCGCCGGAGCCCGTGCCCTCCGCCGACGCCGGGCCCCACTCCGGCGGCTCCATCGGCAGCGGGACCGGCACCGCGCAGCCCGCCGACGTCCCCGCCTGGACGGTGCTGCCGCTCACCGCCCGGGAGGCCGCCGCGCTGCCCGACCTGGCCGCCGGCATCCGGGCCGAACTGGCCGGCGTGCGCGGCGGCAGCCCGGCCCGCCCGGCCGACCTCGGCCACACCCTCGCCCACCGCCGCCAGCACCACGACGCCCGGCTCTCGATCGTCTACGACGCCCGCGAGCACACCGCCCGGGCCTCCCTGGACGAGGCGCTCACCGCCCACCTGCGCGGCGAGCCGCACCCCCGGGTGCTCACCGACCACCGCCGCGAGGCCCGGCACCGCCGGCTGGCCTGGGTCTTCACCGGGATGGGCCCGCAGTGGTGGGCGATGGGCCGCCAGCTGTTCGCCGCCGAACCCGTCTACCGGGAGGCCGTCGAGCAGTGCGCCGCGCACCTCGCCGAACTGACCGGCTGGTCGCTGATCGACGAACTCGCCGCCGACGAGCCGGCGTCCCGGATGGCCGAGACCTGGCTCGCCCAGCCGGCCAACTTCGCCGTCCAGATCGGCCTCGCCGCGCTCTGGCGCAGCCGGGGCGTGCGGCCGGACGCGATCGTCGGCCACTCCACCGGTGAGGTCGCCGCCTTCCACGAGGCCGGCGTCTACGACCTGGCCGACGCGGTCAAGGTGGTGGTCCACCGCAGCCGCCTCCAGCAGAAGCTCGCCGGCACCGGTGGCATGCTCGCCGTCGCGCTCACCGAGGCCGAGGCACTGCGTCGGCTCCGCCCGTACGGGGACGCCGTCTCGGTCGCGGCCGTCAACAGCCCCGGCTCGCTCACCCTCGCCGGAGACGAGGCGGCGCTGGCCGAGCTCGCCGCGGCGCTCACCGCGGAGCAGGTCTTCGCCCGGCCGCTGACCGTCGAAGTCCCGTACCACAGCGCCCGGATGGAGCTGATCAAGGACGAGCTGCTGGAGTCGCTGGCCGACCTCAAGGCCCGCCCGGCGCAGGTCCCGCTCTACCTCACCGGCCGTGAGGGCACCGCGCACGGCACCGAGCTCGACGCCGGGTACTGGTGGCACAACGTCCGCGACAGCGTCCGTTTCCGGCAGGCCGTGGAGCGGCTGGCCGACGACGGCTACGGGCTGTTCCTGGAGATCGGCCCGCACCCGGTGCTCGGCCGCTCGATCCAGGAGACCGTCGAGGCCCACCCGGGCACGGCGGACCGGCCCGAGGTGCGGACCCTGCCCTCGATCCGCCGCCAGGAGGACGAGCGGGCCGTCTTCACGGCCTCGCTGGCCGCGCTGCACAACCTCGGGGTCGCGCTCGACTGGTCGGCGCTCCAGCCGGCCGGCCGGATCGTCCCGCTGCCGCGCTACCCGTTCCGGCGCGACCGCCACTGGGTGGAGCCGCGGCCGGTCGAGCAGGTCCGGCGCGGGGAGGTCGACCACCCGCTGCTCGGCCGTCGGCTGCCCGGTGCCGAACCGGCCTGGGAGGCCCGGCTGGACGCCGAGGCCCTGCCCTACCTGGAGGACCACCGGATCCAGGGCGACGTGCTGTTCCCGGCCGCCGGCTACCTGGAGATGGCCGTCCAGGCGGTCCGCGCGCTCACCGGCGGCACGGACGCCGCGCTGGCCGACATCGAACTGCGCAAGGCGCTGTTCCTGCCGGACGAGGAGAGCCGCGCCGTCCGGCTCACCCTCAGCGCCGAGCACGGCTCGTTCACCGTCGCCACCGGCGAGGGCGCCGAGCGCACCGTGCACACGGTCGGCGCCGTCCGCCCCGCCCAGCGCCGCCGGCCCGGCCGGCCGCTGGACGTCGAGGCGGTGCGCGGGCGGGCCGTGCGCCGGCTCGCCGGGCCCGACTGCTACGCCGAACTCGCCGCGCTGGGTTACCACTACGGCCCCGCCTTCCAGGGCATCGAGGAGGTCTGGATCGGGCCCGGCGAGGCGCTGGCCCGGATCCGCCCGACGGCGCCGGTCGCCGGGCAGGGCGAGCGGCACCAGGTGCACCCGGTGGTGATGGACGCGTTCTTCCAGACCCTGCTGACGCCCCAACTGCTTGACGGCCGCCCCGAGTCCGCGGGCATCCGGCTGCCGGTGGGGATCGCGGAGGTCCGGCTGGACGCGGTCGGCGAGCGCCCGCTCTGGGTGCACGCCACCGTCACCCGGGACGGCGGCGGCGAGCTCGTCGGTGACCTCGCGGTGCACGACGAGAACGGTGCGCCGCTCGGCGGGATCACCGGCTTCCGGGCCGCCGACGTCGAGCAGGCGGCCACCGCCGTCGGCCTGGGCACCATCGACGGCTGGCTCGCCGAACCCTCCTGGTCGGAGCTGCCGGCCGCCGAGGACATCACCGACCTGCTGGCCGAACACCCCGACCACTGGCTGCTGTTCGCCGACCGCGGCGGGGTCGGCGACGCGCTGGCCGAGCGGATCGCCGCCCGCGGCGGCAGCTGCCTGCTGGTCCGCGCCGGCGGCGGCTACCGGCCCGCCGAGGGCGACCGCCCGGCCACCGTCGACCCCGGTTCGGCCGAGGACCTCGCCCGGCTGCTGGCCGACCGCCGGGCCGCCGGAGCCCCCGACCCGGCCGCCGTGGTCCACCTGTGGAACCTCGACCGGCCCGGGCTGGCGGGGGCCGACCACGCCGTCGTCGCCGGCCACACCGCCGAGGGCGCCTACAGCCTGGTCACTGTCGCCGCGCTGCTGGCCGCCGAGCTCCCCGACAGCCGGCTGCACGTGGTCACCCGCTCCGCCCAGTCCACCGGCCCCGGCGAGCTCGTGGAACCGCTCGCCGCCCCCGCCTGGGGCATCACCCGGGTGCTGCGCCACCAGGAACTCCCCTCCCACCAGGGCAAGCTGGTCGATCTCGGCCCCGCCACCGAGACCGGGGCCGCCGCCGGGACCGGGGCCGCCGTGGAGGCCGAGGCGCTGCTGCGGGAGTTCGCGCTCGCGGACGAGGACGAGATCGCGCTGCGCGGCGGGCGCCGGCTGACCAGTCGGCTGCGGACGGCCGAGGGGCTGAGCCGGCCGCTCGCGCCGCGGCTGCGGCCGGACGCCGCGTACCTGGTGACCGGGGCCTTCGGGGCGCTCGGGCGGCTGCTCTGCCGCACCCTGGTGAAGCGCGGGGCGCGGCGGCTGATCCTGGTCGGCCGCAGCCCGCTGCCGCCGCGCGAGCGGTGGCGCGAGCTCGATCCGGCGAGCCCGGCCGGGGAGCGCGCCGCCTTCCTGCGCGAGCTGGAGGCGCTCGGGGCCGAGCCGGTCCCGGCACCGCTGGACGTCACCGACGAGGCCGCGCTGGCCGCCTGGCTGGCCGAGTACCGGCGGCTGGACCGCCCGCCGATCCGGGGCGTCTTCCACCTCGCCGGGCAGGTCAGGGACACCCTGGTCGGCGAGCTGGACCGGGAGACCTTCGAGGCCGTTTACGGCCCCAAGGTGCTCGGTGCCTTCGCCCTGCACCGGCAGCTGGCCGGCGAGCCGCTGGACCACTTCGTCCTGTTCGCCTCGATCGCCTCGCTGCTGACCACCGCCGGACAGACCAACTACGCCGCCGGCAACGCCTTCCTGGACGCCCTGGCGCACCACCGCCGCGCCCTGGGCCTGCCCGCGCTCAGCCTCGACTGGGGCCCGTGGGCCACCGGCATGATCGAGGAGCTCGGCCTCATCGACCACTACCGGTACAGCCGGGGCATGAGCTCGCTCGCCCCGGAGACCGGGATGGCGGTGCTGGAGCGGGTGCTCGGCCAGGACCGCGCCCAGCTGCTGGTCGCCACCGTCGTCGACTGGCCGGTGTTCCTCTCCTGGTACCCGGCCCCGCCGCCGCTGGTCGCCGAACTCGCCGCCGCGGCCCGGGAGACCGCCCCGGCGGCCGGGCGGACCGGCCTGCTGGACGCCCTGCGGGCGGCCGGCGAGGAGGAGCGGCGGGTGCTGCTCACCGAGCGGTTCACCGCGCTGGCCGCGACCGTGCTGCGGGTGCCGGTCGAGCAGATCGACCCCGCCGCGGGCCTCGGCGGCCTCGGCCTGGACTCGCTGCTCGCGATGGAGCTGCGGGCCCGTCTGGGCAGCGAACTCGGCGCCACCCTCCCGGTGGTGGCGCTGCTCGGCAACACCCCGGTGGCCGAGCTGGTCGCCCGGCTGCACGAGTCGCTGGCCGAGCTGCTGGACGAGCAGGCGGACGGCGCCGGCGCGGTCGAGGCCGAGCGCCACGAGGACGAGTCGGCCTACCCGCTGACCCAGAACCAGAAGGCGCTCTGGTTCCTCAAGCAGCTCAACCCGGACGGTTTCGCCTACAACATCGGCGGCGCCGTCGAGGTCCGGGTGGAGCTGGAGCCCGAGCTGATGGCGCTGGCCTTCCGGACCATGGTCGAGCGCCACCCGAGCCTGCGGGCCAACTTCGTGCTGGACGCCGGCCGGGCCGTGCAGCGGATCTCCGCCGCGGTGGAGCCGGACTTCGGGGTCTTCGACGTCGAGGGCCTGGCCTGGGACGACATCCACGCGATGATCGTCCGCGAGTACCGCAAGCCGTACGACCTGGAGCGGGACCCGCTGGTGCGGTTCCGGCTGTTCCGGCGCGGACCGGCCCGCTGGGTGATCATGAAGGCCGTCCACCACATCATCTCGGACGCGATCTCCACCTTCACCTTCATCGAGGAGCTGCTCGCCGTCTACGAGGGGCTGCGCCGCGGCCGGGTTCCCGAGCTGCCCCCGGTGGCCGCCCGCTACCTGGACTTCCTCAACCGGCAGAACGCCTTCCTGGCCGGCCGCGAGGCGCCGAAGATGCTGGAGTACTGGCGCTCGCACCTGCCCGCCGAGGTGCCGATCCTCAGCCTGCCCACCGATCGGCCGCGCCCGGCGGTGCAGACCCACAACGGCGCCTCCGAGTTCTTCGTCCTGGACGAGGAGCTCAGCGCCCGGGTGCACGCGCTGGCCCGGGAGCACGGCGTCACCGTCTTCATGGTGCTGCTCAGCGCCTACTACCTGCTGCTGCACGCCTACGCCGGCCAGGACGACATCATCGTCGGCAGCCCGGTGACCGGCCGCACCGACGAGGAGTTCGCCGGCGTCTACGGCTACTTCGTCAACCCGCTGCCGCTGCACGTCTCGCTGGCCGGCGCCCCGACCGTCGCCGAGCTGCTGGACCGGGTGCGGACCACCGTGCTGGGCGGGCTCGACCACCAGGAGTACCCGTTCGTGCTGCTGGTGGAGAAGCTCGGGCTGCAGCACGACCCGAGCCGCTCGGCGGTCTTCCAGGCGATGTTCATCCTGCTCCACCACAAGGTGGCCACCGAGAAGTACGGCTACCACCTGGAGTACATCGAACTCCCGGAGGAGGAGGGGCAGTTCGACATCACCCTGTCCGCCTACGAGGACGAGGCCGAGCACCGCTTCCACTGCGTCTTCAAGTACAACACCGACCTCTTCCTGCCCGCGACGATGGCCCGGATGGCCGGCCACTACGTCAATCTGCTGGACGCGCTGACCACGGCCGGTCCGCAGCGCGCCGCCACCGGTCTCGAACTGCTCGGCCGCGAGGAGCGCGCGGTGGTGCTCCGGCAGTGGAGCGGCGCCGACCGGCGGGTCCCGTTCGGTGAGCCGGTGCACCGGCTGGTGCTGCGCGCGGCGGAGGCGGACCCGACGGCGCCCGCGGTGGCCGCGCCGGCCGAGTCCGGCCCGACCGCCCGGCTGTCCTACGGCGAGCTGGCCGAGCGCTCCCGGCGGTCCGCCGCCCGGCTGCGCGCGCTGGGCGCCGGACCGGGCGGCGTGGTGGCGATCTGCCTGCCCAAGTCGCCGGAGCTGATCACCACCCTGCTCGCGGTGCTCCGCACCGGCGCCGCCTACCTGCCGCTGGACCCGGGCCACCCGGTGGACCGGCTGGCGTACATGGTGGAGCACGCGGGCGCCGCGCTGCTGGTCGGCGACGACGCCGAGCGGCTCGGCGCGCTGCCCGCCCGGCTGGTCACCACCGCCGAACTCGACGCGGACGACGACGGGTTCACCGACGCGGTGGTGAACCACGACGACCCGGCGTACGTCATCTACACCTCCGGCTCCACCGGCCGGCCCAAGGCGGTGCGGGTCTCCCACGGCAACCTCGCCTCGGCCTACCGGGCCTGGCAGGCCGAGTACCGGCTGGACGCCGACGCCCGGGTCCACCTCCAGATGGCCGGCCCGGCCTTCGACGTCTTCACCGGGGACGTGGTCCGCGCGCTCTGCTCCGGCGGCGCCCTGGTGCTGATCGGCCGGGAGCTGCTGTTCAACACCGCCCGGCTGTACGAGGTGATGCGTGCCGAGCGGGTGGACGCCGCCGAGTTCGTCCCGGCGGTGGTCCGCACCGTCCTGGACCACTGCGAACGCACTGGGCAGGACCTGGCGTTCATGCGGCTGCTGGTGGTCGGCTCGGACGTCTGGAAGGTCGAGGAGTACCAGCGGCTGGGCGCCCTGTGCGGGCCCCGGACGCGGCTGGTCAACTCCTACGGCCTGACCGAGACCACCATCGACAGCGCCTACTTCGAGGGCCCGGCGGACGGCCTGGAGCCCAGCCGGATGGTCCCGATCGGGCGGCCGTTCCCCAACAGCGCCTTCTACCTGCTCGACGCGCAGGGCCGCCCGGTGCCGCCCGGCGTCACCGGGGAGCTGTGGATCGGCGGCTCCGGCGTCGCGCTCGGCTACCTCGGCGACGAGAAGCAGACCGCCGGCCGGTTCGCCACCCTGCCGCTCGGCGGCGCCGACGGCGGCGAACCCCTGCGGCTCTACCGCACCGGGGACCTCGCCCGCTGGGACGCCGAGGGCGGGGTGCACCTGCTCGGCCGGGCCGACACGCAGATCAAGGTCCGCGGCCACCGGATCGAGCTGGGTGAGATCGAGACCCAGCTCGCCGACTGGCCCGAGCTGGAGCGGGCGGTGGTCACCGTCCGGCCGGACCGCGACGGCGAGCACGTGCTCTGCGCCTACTGCGTGCCCGCCCCCGGACGGACCTTCGACCACCGGGAGCTGCGCCGCCACCTGGCCGGCTACCTGCCGACCTTCATGATCCCGACGCACTTCGTCGAGCTGCCCGCGCTGCCGCTCACCGCCAACGGCAAGGTGGACACGGCCGCGCTGCCCGAGCCCCGCACCGACACCGCGGAGGCCGCCGAGCCGCCGGTCACCCTCTACGAGGTCCGGATGGCCGAGCACTGGCGGGCGCTGCTGGGGGTCGAGGAGCCCGGCCTCCAGCACGACTTCTTCGAGTCGGGCGGCTCCTCGATCAAGCTGATCGAGCTGATCCACGGTCTGCAGGCCGAGTTCAACATCAGCATCCCGGTCAGCCAGCTCTTCAAGGTCACCACCCTGCACGGGATGGCCAAGACCGTCGAGCACATCATCACCGGCCGGATCGAGGGCGCCCAGCCGTACCTCTGGTTCAACCAGGACCAGCAGCAGACGCTGTTCTGCTTCCCGCCGGCCGGCGGCCACGGGCTGGTGTACCGGCAGTTCGCGGCCCACCTGCCGGAGTACCGGACGGTCGCCTTCAACTACGTGTCGGGGGACGACAAGGTCGACCGCTACGCGGACCTCGTCGAGGTGCTCCAGCCGGAGGGCCCGTGCGCCCTGCTCGGCTACTCGCTCGGCGGCAACCTCGCCTTCGAGGTGGCCAAGGAGCTGGAGCGGCGCGGCCGGGCGGTGCCCAATGTGGTGATCATGGACTCGCACCGGATCCCGGAGTCCTTCGACCTCGGTGACGAGCACCTCCAGGCCTTCGAGCGGGAGCTGGCCGAGCACCTCCAGCGGCACACCGGCTCCGCCGCGGTCGCCCAGGAGACCCGCGAACAGGCCCGGGACTACCTGCGGTTCTGCAGCCGCACGCCCAACCTCGGGGTGGTCACCGCCGCGCTCAGCGTGATCTCCGACGACGAGAAGGTGGCGCTGTACGAGGCCGGGCAGCACGGCGCCTGGCACGGCAGCTCGGCCACCGGGACGGCGGTCTTCAAGGGCTTCGGCACCCACGCCGAGATGCTCGACCGCGACTTCATCGCCCACAACGCCGGGCTCGCCCGGTCGATCCTCACCGGAGCCGCCCCCCATGCGTCCTGAGACGGTCCGGGGCCGAGTCCCGAGTCTGCCCGCCCCCGCACGAGAGACGGATCCGCCCATGCTCCGCCAGCACCCGCCGCTGAGCTACCCCTTCGAGCCGAACGGCCTCGAACTCGACCCCCGCTACGCCGAGCTGCGCGAGCAGCCGCTGGTCAGGATCCGGATGCCGTACGGCGACGGCGCCTGGCTGGCCACCCGGTACGAGGACGTCCGGGCGGTGCTCGGCGACCCGCGGTTCAGCCTGGCCGCCGCGATGGGCGAGGACCAGCCGCGGATGCGCCCGGTGGCCCGCACCGGCGCCGGCCTGTTCTCCACCGAGCCGCCCGAGCACACCCGGCTGCGCTCGCTGGTGGCCAAGGAGTTCAGCGCCCGCCGGGTCGAGGGGCTGCGCGTGCGGGCCCGGGAGCTGGCCGACGAGCTGCTCGACGGCATCCTCGCCAAGGGCCAACCCGCCGAACTGGTCGAGGACTTCGCGATCCCGATGCCGACCACCATCATCTGCGAGGTGCTCGGCATCCCGGCCGAGGACCACCGGATGCTCTGGCGGTGGGCGGAGACGGTGCTCTCCGCCGTCACCCCGGGCGAGGTGCTGGCCGTCGACGGGCAGGCGTTCATCGACTACATGGCCGGGGTGCTGGAGCTGCGCGGCCGCGAGCCCGGCGACGACCTGCTCACCACGCTGGTCCGGGCCTGCCGCGAGCAGCGGCTGATCAGCGAGGAGGAGCTGCTCTCCATCGCCTGCGACCTGCTGATCGCCGGCTTCGTCTCCACCACCAACCAGATCGGCAACTTCTTCCACCAGCTGCTGGTGAACCCGGAGGAGTCGGCGAGGCTGCGGGAGAACCCCGGGCTGATCCCCAAGGCCGTCGAGGAGCTGATGCGCTACGTGCCGCTGCTCACCGGCTTCAGCCTGCCCCGGTACGCCACCGAGGACGTCGAGCTGGGCGGGGTGGTGATCCGGTCCGGCGAGGCGGTGATGATCGCGACCGCCGCCGCCAACCGGGACCCGGAGGTGTTCGAGGAGCCCGAGCGGCTGGTGCTGGACCGGCCGGCCAACCCGCACATCGGCTTCGGCCACGGCGTGCACTACTGCATCGGCGCGCACCTCGCCCGGCTGGAGCTCCAGGTGGCGATCGAGCAGGTGCTGACCCGGTTGCCGGGGCTGCGGCTGGCCGTACCCGAGCGCGAGCTGCGCTGGAAGGAGGACGCGATGGTGAACGGTCTGCAGGCGCTCCCGATCGCCTGGTGAACGCCCGCTCCCACGGACGCCACGGCAAGGCAGGGCACGGCAGAGCACGGCCGGACCAGGCACGGCCGGACAAAACACGGCCGGACAAGGCAAGGACGACGAGGAAGGCCAGTAATGGCACGGCAGACAGACACCGCACGCCGGCGGGAGTCGATGATCATCGTCGGCGGCGGTCTCGGCGGCCTGTCCACCGGGTGCTACGCCCGGATGAACGGCTACCGCACCAGGATCTTCGAGATGCACGAGATCCCCGGCGGGTCCTGCACCGGCTGGGACCGCAGCGACTTCACCTTCGACTGGTGCATCAGCTGGCTGCTCGGCAACGGCCCGGGCAACGAGATGTACCAGATCTGGCTCGAACTGGGCGCGCTCCAGGGCAAGGAGATGCGGCACTTCGACGTCTTCAACATCGTCCGGGGCCGGGACGGCCGGGCGGTCTACTTCTACTCCGACCCGGACCGGCTTGAGGCGCACCTGCTGGGTCTCTCGCCGGTCGACGCGGCGCCGATCCGGGAGTTCTGCGCGGGGATCCGGACCTTCCGCCGGGCGCTCGCGGCCTACCCGTTCCTCAAGCCGGTCGGGCTGATGGGCCGGCTGGAGCGCTGGCGGATGCTGGCCTCCTTCACGCCGTACTTCAACACCATCCGCAAGTCGATCGCGGTGCTGATGACGGACTTCTCGCAGCGGTTCAGCGACCCGCTGCTGCGCGAGGCGTTCAACTTCATCCTCTACGAGAAGCACCCGGCCTTCCCGGTGCTGCCGTTCTACTTCCAGCTCGCCTCGCACGCCAACCAGGCGGCCGGGGTGCCGGAGGGCGGTTCGCTCGCGCTGGCCCGGTCGATCGAGGACCGCTACCGCGGGCTCGGCGGGGAGATCACCTACAACGCCAAGGTCGAGGAGATCCTGGTCGAGGAGGACCGCGCGGTGGGCGTGCGGCTCAGCGACGGCCGGGAGTACCGGGCCGACATCGTGGTGTCCGCCGCCGACGGCCACACCACGGTGATGAAGCTGCTCAAGGGCCGGTACCTCAACGACACCTACCGCCGGCTCTACACCTCGCTGATCGACGAGCCGGGCCAGCTGTCGCCGGGCTACGTGGCGCTCTTCCTGGGCCTGCGCAAGCCCTTCCCGGCGGGCGACCCGTGCACCACCTACCTGCTGGGCGAGCGGGAGGCGGCCGCGCTGACCGGGATCCGCTGCCCCTCGATGAACGTCCAGTTCCGCACCCGGCACTACCCGGAGCTGGCGCCGTCCGGTTCCACCGTGGTGTTCGCGACGTACTTCTCCGACATCGCCCCCTGGCGGGCGCTGTCGGAGGGGCCGGAGCGGTCCTCCCGGGTGCGGCGCGGCGAGGAGCTGCACACCCTGCCGGTCAAGCACGGCCGGGAGTACGTGGCGGCCAAGCGGCGGGTGCGCAACGGCATCGTCTCCTTCCTGGACGAGCGCTTCCCCGGTTTCAAGGACGCGGTGGCCGTGGCCGACGTGTCCACCCCGCTCACCCAGGTCCGTTACACCGGCGTCTACGACGGCACCTTCCCCGGCTGGAACCCCTTCGTGGAGGGCGCCGAGACGGTGGAGGAGGAGATCAAGCGGAGCGGCCCGGTGCTGCCCGGGCTGTCGAACTTCTACCTCTCCGGGGTCTGGGCGACCATCGGCGGGCTGATCCGGGCGGCCGCCGCCGGGCGGCACGTCATGCAGTTCGTCTGCCGGGACGACGGGCTGGAGTTCACCGCCGAGATCGACCGGAGCGCCCCGCCGCCGACGCACCTGGTCATCCCGGTGGGCCGGCCCGCCGAGCCGGCCGGCCGGACGGCGCCGGTGGCAGCCGGTGAGGCGGCGCGGGACGAAGGCCGCGAGGACAGCGAGAACGTGCAGACGGGAGCCCTGGCATGAGGATCGAGAAGTGGGTGGTCCGGGAACACCTGGACGGCGTGCCCGACGTCAACCGGATCTACGAGAAGGTCGTCGAGGACGTCACGATCGACCTGCGGCCGGACGAGATGCTGTTCCGGACCAGGTACGTCTCGGTGGACCCGTACCAGAACGGCCTGGCGTTGGAGACGCCGGTCGGCCACCACATGGGCGCCGACTCGATCATGGAGGTGATCGAGGCCGGGCCGGAGGCGGCGTTCGCGGTCGGCGACCTGGTGCAGGGCTTCGGCGGCTGGCGCACCCACGTCGTCCACAACGGCGCCGAGGAGCTGTGGACGACCGGCATCTTCCCGATGGTCTTCCCGGCCTACCGCCGGCTGGACCCGTCCTGGTACGACGAGCGGCTGCCGCTGTCCACCGCGCTGGGCATCATGGGCGCGCCCGGGATGACGGCGTGGGGCACGCTCACCCGCTTCCTGGAGGTCCGCCCCGGCGACACCGTGGTGATCAGCGGCGCGTCCGGCTCGATCGGCACCCTGGTGGGCCAGTTGGCGAAGCGGGCCGGCGCCGGCCGGGTGGTGGGCACCACCGGCTCGCCGGGCAAGGCCGAGTACCTGCGCGATCTGGGCTTCGACGAGGTGGTGGTCTACGCGCAGGGCGACGACGCGGAGAAGGTCCGGCAGGCGCTGCTGATCGCCGCGCCGGACGGCGTCGACCGCTACTTCGACAACCTGGGCGGGGCCGTCACCGACGCGGTGTTCACCATGCTGAACGTGGACAGCCGGGTGGCGGTCTGCTGGCAGTGGGCGACCACGGTGAACGGCGAGCTGACCGGGCCGCGGCTGCTGCCGTACATCATGTTCCCGCGCACCACGATCCGAGGGATCTTCGCCCAGGAGTGGTTCACCGAGCCGCTGCTGGCGCAGATGCACCAGGAGCTCGGCGGGCTGGTCGGCAGCGGGGAGATCCGCTACCACCAGACCGTGCACAAGGGGTTCGACGCGATCCCGCAGGCCTACCGGAGCCTCTACCTGGACCGCGACGTCAACCGGGGCAAGGTGCTGGTCGAGGTGTGACCCGGTCCCGGGCGGGGACGGATCGGTCCCCGCCCGGGACGCGGTTCAGCCGTTGTCGGGCCCGGTCGTCGGGCCCGGCCGTTGCCGGGCTCAGTCCTCGTCGGGGCCGCCGACGTCGGAGCCGTCCGGGGTGCCGGTGATCGCGTACCCCTGGCGGCGCGCCTCGTAGCAGGCCACCGTGGCGGCGGCGGAGACGTTGAGCGAGCCGACCCGGCCCAGCTGCGGCACGTAGACCACCTGGTCGCAGAGGGCGAGCGCGTCCGCCGTCACCCCGCGGTCCTCGTGGCCGAGCACAAAGGCGACCGCCGGGGTCAGCTCGGCGGCGAACATCGGCACCGCGTCGTCCGCGAGCTCCAGGCCGACCACCTTGAAGCCATCGGCCTTGGCGGCCTCGATCGCCTCGGCGACGGTGGGGAAGTGCTCCACCTTCAGGTACTTGTCGGTGCCCATCGCGGCCTTCTGCGCGCCGGACGAGCGCACCGACGGGGTGTCACCGGTCAGGTAGAGCTTCTCCGCGCCCATCGCGGCGCCGGTCCGGACGACCGAGCCGACGTTGAAGGGCGACTGGAGGTTCTCCAGGATCATCGCGAGCCGGAACTCGTTGCCACGCCGCCACGAGCGGTGCAGCCGCTTCAGTTCGGTCCCGCGGAGCTGCTTCACGACGTCGTCCCTCGTCCACTCTCGGGGCCCTCGCCCGCCGTCGGGCGGGGCCGCGCTTCCAGAATCCGGAACCCGTTGACCGAGGTCAGCCGGGTGGTCGGCCAGCCCTGCTCGTTCAGCCACTTCTGCAGCGAGTCCGAGCCGAGGTGCTTCTGCACCACCAGGAAGGCGGAGCCGTCCGGGGTCAGCCGGCCGAGCCACTGCTCCAGCAGCCGGCGCAGCGCCGCCTTGCCGATCCGGATCGGCGGGTTGGAGTAGATCGCCGCGAACCGCAGTTCGGCGGGGACCTCCTCGGGCAGCGCGGCCTCGACGTTGCCCAGCCCCAGCGACTCGGCGTTGTGCCGGACCAGTTCCAGGGCGCGGCCGTTGACGTCCACCGCCCAGACCGGGAGCCGCTTGCGGCGGGTCGCCCAGGTCAGCGCGATCGGGCCGTAGCCGCAGCCGACGTCCAGGATCGGGCCGCGCACCCGGGGCGCCGGCGCGTGCTCCAGCAGGATCCGGGTTCCCGGGTCCAGCCGGGTGCGGGAGAAGACGCCCGCGTCGGTGGTGAGCTCCAGGGTGAGGTCCGGCAGGGTGACCGTGATCGGGCGGCGCTCACTGGCGACCTCGGGTGCACCGGTGAAGTAGTGCGAGCCGGACATGAATTCCCCGTCGTTCGTAAGGGCCTCGGGGCCACCGGGAGGTGTGGGTAAGCCCTGCTGGTACGGCTCCGATCGTACCCCGGTGGCCGGGAGGCCCGTTCTGCCCGGCGGGCGTGGGAGGAGGCAACACGCCGACGCGCCGTCGGCGCTTCGCGCCCGGGCGGAGGCCGACGGATACTGCCAGTACCCCACCGGGCAGTGGCCATCGGGTCAGAGGAAGCCTCCGAGGAACCTTCGAGGAACGAGGACGGACGCCATGCCGCAGAACCACGAGGACTACCTGGACGAGGCCGACGAGGCCGCGGAGCCGGACGAGCAGACGGCCGAGGACGAGTACGACGAGCTGGCCGAGCGGCGGTCGCTGGGCGCGGACCCGGCCACCGACGTCGCGGACGCCGCAGAACAGAACCGGATCGTCCAGCTCGACCAGGACGAGTACCGGGAGTAGGGCCGGTCGCCGGGGCCCGCCCGCGTCGGAAGCCCGGGGTCAGAGCGCCCCGCGGCGCTGGAGCCAGCTGAACGCCGCCCAGCCCGGGAGCACCGGCAGCAGGAGGGTGAGCAGCCGGAAGAGCGTGACGGTGGCCGCGATCCCGCCGTCGTCCATCGAGGTGGCCCACTTCAGGCCGGCCGCCAGCGCGCCGTCCACGAAGCCGGCCCCGCCCGGGGTCGGCGCGGCGCTGCCCGCCGCGTTGCCGACCAGGAACACCACGCCGACCGCGGCGAAGCCCGGCTCCGACCCGACCGCCCGGGCACAGCAGTACAGGCAGCTGATCAGCGTGATCGACACCAACAGCTGCCCGGTGAAGCCGACGGCCAGCCGCCCCGGGTTGCGCAGCAGCTCCACCAGCCGGGGCAGCACCTCGGCGGTCAGCGGACGCAGCCGGGCGACCAGCCAGCGCCGGGCGGGCGGCACGGCGGACACCGTGGCCAGCACGGCGCCCGCCACCGCGATGCCGCCGACCACGAACGGCAGGATCTCCAGCTCGGAGCCGCCGGCCTCCAGGCCGGTCAGGTAGACGAAGGCGCCGACCTGCAGCAGGTGCAGCACCAGTCCGAGCAGCTGTCCGACGCCGACGCTGGAGAGCGCCTGGGCGGTCGGGATGCCGGCCCGCTGGAGGAAGCGGGTGTTCAGGGCGACGCCGCCGACCCCGCCGGGGGAGACCAGCTTCACGAAGGAGCCGGCGACCTGCGCCAGCACGGCGTTGCGGAAGTCCAGCCGCTCGGGGACGAAGCCGATGAAGCCCATCGCCCCCATGACGTGGCTGGTGGCCGCGGCGAGCAGGGCGAGGACGAGCCAGAACGGGTCGGCGTCGGCGACGGCGGTGAGCGGGTTGCGCTCGGTGGCGAAGAACTGCGGGATCAGCAGCCAGCCGGCCACCACGCCGCCGCCGACGGCGAGCACGGTGCGGGGGCGCAGCCGCTCCAGCCGGACCGGCCGGACCGGGGCCTGCGGGCGGCTGTGGAGGATCTCGGTGCGGATCTGCTCCAGCAGGTCGGGCTCGGGCGGCGCGGGCGGTCCGGGCGGTGCGGGCGGTCCGGGCGGTGCGGGCGGTGCGGTCCGTCCGGACCGTTTGAGGGCGAGCCGGGTGCCGCGGGTCAGCGCGATCGGCTGGAGCAGCGGCAGGGCGGCGGCGACCGCGTCCGGGCCGAGCGCCGCCACCGCGGCGCGCACCGAGCGTTCGGCCCCGGTGCGCAGCGCGAGCGTGGTGAGCAGCTGGGCGACGTCGCAGCGCAGCACCAGCTCGCTCGCGGCGATGTCGCCGTCCGCGAGGTTCACCAGGTGCACCGCCCCCGCCGCGTCCACCAGCAGCGCGGAGGGCACCAGCGCGCGGTGCGCGATCGCCCGCCGCTGGAGCAGGGCCAGCTGGCCCCAGGCGTCGGCGAGCATCGCGTCGGTGAGCTCCTCGTCGCCCAGCTCGTCCAGGGTGCGGCCGGGCAGCCGCTCGTAGGCGACCAGCGCGGTGTCCGGGCCGAGCTCGGCGGTGGCGGCGATCCGGTGGGTGCGGACCCCGGCGGCCACCGCCGCGTAGGAGACCAGGGCCTCGTGCTCCAGCCCGGTGCGCAGCGAGCGCAGGGCGCGCGGGTGCGGGGCGGTGCGCAGCCGCAGCCGCCGCCAGGCGCGCTGCACCAGGGCGGCGGTGACCGCCTGCCGGTCGAGCAGCTGGACGTCGAGTTCGGGGCGGCCGTCCTGCTGGCGGACCAGGTAGCGGTCCGGGCCGGCCGGGGTGGCGGCGGCCGGGCGCAGGCCGGCCTCGCGCAGGCTCTGCAGGAGCCGTCCGGGCCGGGGCCGCGGGTCGGGGGTGCCGACGGCCCAGCGGGTGCCGTGGGCGGCCGTCCAGCCGATCAGCAGACCCAGCAGCAGGGCGGTCGGGGTGGCGGTCCCGCCGGCGAGTCCGGCCAGCGCGGAGAGGCTGAGGACGGCCCACGGCACCCGCCGTTCGCGGGCCGCGGAGGCGATGAGGAAGGCGAGGACGGGGGCGAGGTAGCCGTACACCGGCTCGGTGCGGGCGAGCGGGTCGCCGGGCAGCGGCCGGGTGAGCGCGGAGGCCAGGGAGAACGGTGCGCGCCCGTCGATCCACAGGTCGACGGCGAGCGAGGCACCGTAGGCGAGGACGGCGGCCAGTACGCCGTCGGCGAGCTGCTGGAGGACGTGCCGCCGGTCCGCCGCGGTGCCGAGCAGCCGGCAGGCGCCCGAGAAGCCGGGCAGGAGCAGCAGCGCGGCGGTGCTGAGGCCGGTGGCGACGCCGCCCAGCGGGTGCGGCACCAGTGCGGCGAGAGCGGCGGCGTCCTCGGCGAGGCCGTTGGTGGTGGCCCGGGCGTAGTCGGCGCCGAGCAGGGTGAGGGCGATCACGGCGAGGCCGGCGAGCAGCCGGATCAGTGCCGCGGGCTGCCGGATCCGGCCGGTGCCGGATATGCCCGGGGGCGGGGGGTCCCCGGTGCCGCCGGCCGTGCTGATCGTCGCGTTCCCCGTCACATCCGCCACTGGTGCATGCTCCCACGCGCCCTCCGGGTGCGTGTCCCGGGGAGCGGGGCGGGCCCGGCGTCACTACTGTGCGTTCCATGAGCGACTGCGAAGACCTCGCCGCCGCACCCAGGGACATCGCGCCGCTGCCGCCCGTGGACGGCTGCGCCGACTGCCTGGCCCAGGGGCGCCGGGACTGGGTGCACCTGCGGCTCTGCCTGGACTGCGGCCACATCGGCTGCTGCGACTTCTCGCCGCAGCGGCACGCCACCGCGCACTTCCACAACAGCTCCCACCCGGTGATCCGGTCCTACGAGCCGGGGGAGGACTGGCGGTGGTGCTTCGTCCACGAGCTCATGGGGTGACCGGGTCGAGGGGATGACCGGGTTGACGTTCCGGCCGCCATGGGTTGAGGTGTAATTCCCGACCAATCGGGACATAACGCCCGTGCGGCCTCCGGCCGGGTTCCGTCCGGCCGGCGGCCACCGAAGGGAGGCCGACGATGACCGAACGAACAGCGGGAAGCTCTCCCAGACTCCGCCGCGGCGCCCAGGACCTGCTGGAGCGCCGGGGCATGGCGGCGACGCCGGACACGCTCCCGCCCCGGCTGCGGACCGGCGTCCCGCAGGCCGCCGCCGGCGCCGGGGCCGCGGGCGCCGACTCGTTCCGGCACGGCGGCCGGGACGCGGTGACCGCCGTCCCGCACGCCGCGCCGGCGCAGCACGCCGAACTCCGGGGACACCGGCACCGCGGTGCCGAGAAGCACAGCGCGCACTGAGCGCCCCGCCCCGGTCGGCGCCCTGACCCGCGTTCAGGACGTCGGCCGGGGCCGTG
The DNA here is from genome assembly GCF_042800875.1 of Kitasatospora sp. NPDC057595. Taxonomy (NCBI): domain Bacteria; kingdom Bacillati; phylum Actinomycetota; class Actinomycetes; order Kitasatosporales; family Streptomycetaceae; genus Kitasatospora; species Kitasatospora sp. NPDC057595. Next base: position 246,920 of record NZ_JBHVGL010000001.1, read on the forward strand.
CGGTGGCGTTGGCGGTGATTCTGTCAGTGGTCTGCGGTACCTTTCCTGGCGATCGAGGACAGCAGGTGAGCGGGGGCACGGGCGATGGCCGAGCTGATGACGGAGGAGCCGGTCGAGCTCCAGCTGGAGCGGTACCGGACGGAACTGACCGGGTACTGCTACCGCATGCTCGGCTCGGTCTTCGAGGCCGAGGACGCGGTGCAGGACACCATGGTCCGCGCCTGGCGCGGGTACCGGGGCTTCGAGGGTCGTGCGGCGCTGCGCTCCTGGCTCTACCGGATCGCCACCAACGTCTGTCTGGACGCGCTGAACGGCCGCAACGCCCGGGCCAGGCCGATGGACCTGGCGGGCCCCTCCACGGTGGCCACCGCGACCGACGCCCAGCTGCCCGAGGTCACCTGGATCGGCCCGGCGCCGGACGGCCGGGTGCTGCCCGAGAGCGGTGATCCGGCGGAGGTGGCCGCGCAGCGCGAGTCGGTGCGGCTGGCCTTCGTCGCCGCGCTCCAGCGACTGGCGCCCCGGCAGCGGGCAGTGCTGATCCTGCGCGAGGTGCTCGGCTGGCGGGCCAACGAGGTCGCCGAACTGCTCGGCGTCACCGTCGCCTCGGTGAACAGCGCGCTCCAGCGGGCCCGGGCGGCGCTGGCCGCCGACCCGGCTTCCGCCCGGCCGGCCCCGGCGCTGGACGAGGACCACCGGGCCCTGCTGGACCGGTACGTCGCGGCCTTCGAGGCGTACGACATGGACGGCCTGGCGGCACTGCTGCACGAGGACGTCACGCTGAACATGCCGCCGTTCGCGCTCTGGCTGACCGGGCACGCGGACCTCAGGGAGTGGATGCTCGGGCCGGGCCACGGCTGCCGGGGCTCTCGGCTGGTCGCGGCGCGGGCCAACGGCAGTCCGGCGTTCGGCCAGTACCGGCCGAGCCCGGACGGCGGGCACGAGCCGTGGGCGCTGATCGTGCTGGAGGTGTCAGCGGGCCGGATCACCGGGCTCACCAACTTCCTCGACACCGACGTGCTGTTCCCGCTCTTCGGCCTGCCGCCGCGGCTGGCGGCCGGGGAGTAGCGCCGCGGTGTCCTCCTCGACCAGGAGGACACCGGCCAGCCCGCTGAACGCGAGCAGTTCGCGCAGCGGGCCGCCGGCGTTGAGCAGGACGAGTCGCACGCCGTGCCGGGCGGTGGCCAGCCGCAGCCGGGCCAGGGCGTCGACGACGGCCAGGTCGGGGGCGGTCAGGGCGCCCAGGTCGCAGCTCAGCAACCGGTCGGCGGACGCCTTCGCTTCGGTCTTCGGTTCGGTCGTCGCTTCGGTCTTCGGTTCGGTCTTCGGTTCGGTCTCCACGGAGATCAGACCGGTGCCGCGGACCGGCCTCATCGGCCACCGGAGAAGATTTCCGAAAAACTTCGCCGAAGAGCGATGAGTTTCCGATGTGCCTCCGGTCTACCCCTGTGAAAGCGCGGCACCGAGCGGCGCTCCTCCGACCCGAAGGAACCACCACCATGACCGAGAACCTCGGCACCCTGTCCATCGTCCGTGAGCTGCGGGCCACCCCGGCCGAGGTCTTCCGGGCGTACGTCGAGCCCGCGCAGTTCGTCCGCTTCTGGGGCCCGGTCGGCACCCACGTCCCGCTGGACACCGTGACCATCGAGCCGGAGGTCGGTGGACGCTTCGACAGCACGATGGTGATCGAGGCGACCGGCGACCGCTACCCGCTGCGCGCCCGGTTCACCGCGATCCGCGAGGACGAGATGCTGGAGTTCTTCGAGGAGGGCGTCGGCCTCACCGGCCGGATCACCCTGAGCGACCTCGGCGACGGCCGCACCCGGGTGCTCATGGAGCAGGAGAACGTCCCGGCGATGTTCCTGGGCCCGGAGGCGGAGGCCGGCCACAACTCCAGCTTCGACCGCCTGGTCGAGCACATGGCCACCCGGAGCTGACCGTTCCGCCGGCTGGCAGAGTGGGGCGCGTCGTTTCCCCGCACCCCAGGAGGCCCAGCCGTGCCGGTCGAGCCGTTGAAGTCCCGTGAAGAGTGGTTGGCCTCGCTGCCGCGGATCTACGCGGCGGCGGGGTGCGTCCTGCGGGACGCCTCCGGGCGGATCCTGCTGGTCAAGGCGGGCTACCGGGAGCACTGGCAGTTCCCCGGCGGGACGATCGACCTGGGGGAGGGGCCCGCGGAGTGCGCGGCCCGGGAGCTGCTGGAGGAGACCGGCATCGTCCGGGAGGCCGGGGAGCTGCTGGCCATCTCCTGGACCCACCCGTCGGACGAACTCGACCACCCGGCCGAGCACTTCCTCTTCGACTTCGGCGCCGTCCCGGACGGTACCCCTGTGACCGTCCCGGACGGCGAACTCGACGACCACCGCTGGGTCGAGGACGAGGAAGCACTCGAACTGCTGGGTCCGGCGCGGTCGTTGCGGCTGCGCGCGGCCCTGGCGGCGCAGTCGGACGGGCGGGTCCGGATCGTCACCACCCATGTGTCGGGCTTCTGAGCGACCGACGGAGTCCCGGAGCCGCGCCCGTCCCGCGCGGCCCCGGAACGGTCCGGTCAGGCCTGGCCCTCGTCGTCGTCCGCGGTCGACGCGACGAAGGCGGCGAGGAGTTCGCCGATGAGGCGCTCGACCTCCGCCTTCTCGACGCCGAGGTCGTTCAGCACCCCGGCGCCGTTCTCCAGCTCCAGCAGGGCGAGCAGGATGTGCTCGGTGCCCACGTAGTTGTGACCGAGCTTCAGCGCCTCCCGGAAGGTCAGCTCCAGCGCCTTCTTGCCCCGGGCGTCGTACGGGATGAGCGCCGGCACCTCGGCGTCCGGGGCCGGCAGCACGGCGGTGGCGGCCGTGCGCAGCGCCTGGGGGGTGACGCCCTGGGTGGCGAGCACCCGCACGCCCAGGCCGTCGGGCTCGACGAGCAGGCCGAGCAGCAGGTGCTCGGCGCCGATCTCGGCGTTGCCGGCCTGACGGGCCTCCTCCTGCGAGGCCATCACGACGTGCCGGGCCCGGTCGGTGAACCGGCCGAAGCCCTGGCTCGGGTCGAGGTCGTTGGGGGTGGCCGGGTCCTTGGGGACGAAGCGCTTCTGGGCGGCCTGCTTGCTGACGCCCATGCTGCGGCCGATGTCGGTCCAGGAGGCGCCGGAGCGGCGGGCCTGGTCGACGAAGTGGCCGATGAGGTGGTCGGCGAGCTCGCCGAGGTGGTCGGCGGCGATGACGGCGTCGGAGAGCTGGTCGAGCGCGTCGGCGTGGAGCTTCTTGATCGCGTCGATCAGATCGTCGAGGCGCAGCTGAGTGGTCTTGGGAACGATCGGATTCTCCATAGCGTCAACCTTAGGTTGTCGATCCCGGATCGTCAACCATCGGTTGACGCCGAAGTGGCCGGCCTCCCTACCGCTTCTCCCAGACGTAGGCCGCCGAGACCGGGTGGCTGCGGTACTTCTCCCACTTCGGCTTGAGCGCGATCCACCCCTCGTCCACCACCGCCTCCCGCATCTCGACCAGCGTCCAGCCCGCCGCCAGGCCGGCCGTGAGGTGGTCGGAGACCAGGTGGACGTGGGTGGTGATGGCGACGTCCGAGCCGTCCGCGCCGGTGAAGTGGGTCGGCATGCCGGCCGCCATGATGAAGGACGGGTGCAGCCCGACCAGGACGCAGCGCCCGCCCGGGCGGGCCAGCCGGAAGGCCTCGCGGTAGTAGGGGCCGAGGTCGGCCAGGTGCTCGTCGATCAGTGAGGAGATCACCAGGTCGTAGCCGCCGGCGGGGAGTCCGGTGGCGGCGACGTCCCCCTCGGTGAGGGTGTCGTGGGCGCCGCGCTCCTCGGCGCGGGCCAGCATCTCGGGCGTGAGGTCCACGCCGTCCAGCACCAGGCCCTCGGCGGCCCGGCCGCGCAGCCAGGCGCCGGTCCGGCCGGTGCCGCAGCCGAGGTCGGCGGCCCGGCGCACCTCCGGCCAGGCGGGCAGGGCGAGCCGGTCGAGGACGGCGAGGTCCATCGCGTCCTCGACGGTCTGCTCGTAGGTGTCGACCCAGCCGGCGTAGCCGGTCCGGACGTCCACGGTGGGGTAGTTGCGGGTGTCGAAGTCGGAGAAGTCCACCATGCCCGGCAGTATTGAGCGCTCACCGGGCCGACCGCGAACGATTATCGGAGCGCCGGAATGAACCCTCCGGGGTGGGAGGTCGGACCGATCGGCCTCCCACTCCCGGGTGGCGGTCAGTCAGGAGGGCAGCAGGCGGCGGCGGACGGCGGCGAGGTCGGCGGGGGTGACGCCGGCGGACAGCAGGTAGGGGGTGGGCGCGAAGTCGGCGAGGGTGGCGGTGACGGCGGCTTCCGCGGTGGTGCCGGCCTCGGTGAGGACGGCGTCGATGCGGCGGTACTGGTCGGGGAGGCCGAGCATGCCGTAGAGGGGGCGGACGTTGGGGGCGCTCTGGAGGTAGTCCGTGACGATCTCGGCGGGGGTGACGTCCGCGAGGGCGAGCAGCAGGAGGGCGGCCAGGCCGGTGCGGTCGCGGCCGGCGCCGCAGTGCACGACCAGGCCGCCGGGGCGGGCGCCGGCGATGGTGGTGATCAGTTCGGCGGCGGCGTGCGGGCAGTGGTCGAGGTAGGGGCGCAGGGCCAGCGGGGTGCCGTCGAGGTGGCCGTAGCTCTTCCACCAGGCGGGGCCGGCGAGTTCGTCCAGCGGGACGCGGATCAGCTCGACGCCCTCGGGCAGCGGCAGGAGCGGCTTGTACTCCGTGATGTCGCGCAGGTCGACGACGGTGCGCACGCCGTGGTCGAGGACGGCGTCCCAGCCCTCGGCGGTGAGCCGGTCCAGGTTGTCGGCGCGGACGATCGCGCCGCGGGTGGTGCGGGCGCCGGTGGTGGTGCGCAGTCCGCCCAGGTCGCGGACGTTGAGGCAGCCGTCCCAGACCAGGGTGCGGTCCTCGGTGGTGGTGGGTTGCGCATCGGCCCGGCTCATCGGTTCCCCGTTTCCTCGACGAGGGGGTCCCGTTACCCCCTCGTGATGTGTGGACTTCCGGTGGAGCCGGATGGTTCCTGGGATGTTCGGATGATCAGTGGGGTGGGGTGGTCAGGCGGCGGCCTCGGTGCGGACCAGCTTCGCCATCGGCTCGGCGGCGGTCCGGCCGAGCACCGAGCCGGCGGCCAGCCCGGCGACCAGCAGGACGGTGGACAGCCACGCCATGGTGGCCACCGGCAGGGTGAAGGCGCCGACCACCCGGGCCGCGCACTCGGCGAGCAGCGCGCCGCCCCAGACGGCGGAGAACAGCCGCTCGTGGCGACGGAAGGAGCGCGAGCCCGCCGCGAGCCGGTCCCAGGCGGCCTCGCGGGCCGGGTCGCCCTTGGTGAGGAAGGGGCGCAGCGCGGCGGACATCAGCGGACGGGCGGTCGGCGCGGAGGCCAGGATCGCCAGCGCCATGAAGCCGCTGAGCACCGAATCCTTGGCGAGCATCAGCCGGGCGTCGCCGCTGACCGCCGTGAGTGCCAGGCCGACCAGGTTCACGCCGAGCATCAGGGCGGCGAAGCGGTTGAGCGTGCGCTCCCCGACCAGGCCGAGCACGGTGCGGGCGACCGGGAAGGCGCTGCTCCAGGCGAGGGCGGCGAACTCGCTCAGACCGAGGCCGGAGTGGAGGAGGTAGAAGCCGGCGAGCGGGCCGGCGATGTCGACGGCGAGCGGGCGGAGGGCCTTGCCGAGAGGGTGGGGAGCGGTGCCGGCGGTGGCGGTGGCGGCGATCTGGCTCATGGCGGGTTCCTCCCCGGACTGGCTGCTCGGTCGGCGGGCCGCTGCCCGCTCCGTCGTGCCTCCAGTCTTCCGAGCGGGGCCGCCCGCCCAGCAGTGCCGTGCGTTGCCGGATCCGCATGACAGTTGTCACGGCGCGCACCGTGACAGTGCCGTTGAGCAGGGTGAACGCCGTGCGGCGTCAGGGGCGGCCGAAGTCCCAGAGCGGCCGGCCGAGGGTGTCCACGCAGCGCACCACGGCGAAGAGCCGGTCCCCGGCCGCCTCGTCCGAGGCCGCCTCGTTCCCGGCCGACTCGTCCTCGGCGGACTCGTCCTCGGCGGAGAGGAACCCGTGGGCGACGCCGCGCAGCACCGTGCGGGCGGCCGCGTCCGCCCTGGTCCAGGCGCCGGTGAGGACCAGCGCGCCGTCGACCAGCTCGGCGCGCTGGACGCGGGCCACCGGGACGGCCAGCAGCGCGGTGTTGACCTGTTCCAGCTCGGCGGCCGAGAGGTAGGTCTCGCCGGTGGCGGCGCCGCGCTCCCGTTCGGCCCGGCGGCGCAGCTCGGGCAGCCCGTAGTGCCGGACGGCGGCCACCGAGTCGTCCAGGGTGACCCGCCAGCGCGGTCCGGGCAGCACCTCCCACCAGACGTCCTCGCCGACCGGCAGCAGTTCGCCGATCCGGGCGCGCCAGGACTCGATGCCGTAGACGGCGCGCGGGTCCGGGCGCGGGCCGGGGAGGGCGGCGGCGGTCCAGTCGGCGCGGTGGACCAGGCTCAGGTCGAAGGTGTAGCGCAGCCGGCCGTCGGCGCGCTGCTCGACCAGGCCGAGCAGCGCCCAGTGGGTCGGGTCGGGGAGGCTGAAGGTCCGCCGCCAGCCGGTGAGGCCCAGGAGGCGGAGGGCGGGCGCGAGGTGGTCGCGCAGGCCGCGCTCGAAGAGCTCGTGGGCGGCGGAGGTCATGGCGTTCCTGGGGGTGTGGGGGAGCGGCCGGCGATGCCCGGGGCGCGAGGAAGGGGGAGGGCGCGAGGGCGGCGGCGCAGCGGCCGGAAATGAATCGTTCACCTACAACGTAGGTGACATGGCGATTCCAATGCCGCAGACGAAGGCCAGATGGTCTCGGGACCTTCGACCCGAAGGTCCCGAGGGGGCCTGTTTGCGGCCTGTGCCGTGACGCCCGGGCGATCGGCGCGTCGACGGGCGACGGTCGGGACCCGCCGGAACGGCCCGTTCGCCCGCATGGCGGATGATGTGGCGGGTGCAGAGTGCAGAACGCCCCGGAGCGGGCACCGACAGCCCCGTCGGCCGGTCCGGACCGGTCCCGACGTCAGGCCCGCCACCCGGTCCGCCCACGGGCGCGGCCACCACCCCCGTCGAGCTGACCGAGGCCGTCCGGGCCGCGCAGGGCGGGGACGAGGAGGCCTTCCGGCTGCTGTTCCGGAGTGTCCAGCCGGGTCTGCTCCGCTACCTGCGGGTCTTGGTCGGGGGCCGGCCCGAGGACGCCCAGGACGCCGAGGACATCGCCTCCGAGACCTGGCTGCAGATCGCCCGCGACCTCGGCTCGTTCACCGGCGACGGTGACGGCTTCCGCGGCTGGGCGGCGACCGTCGCGCGGCACCGGGCGCTGGACCACCTGCGGGCCCGCCGCCGCCGGCCGGTCGCCGACCTGCCCTTCGAGTACCTGGCCGAACTGGCCGGCGGGGACGACACGGCGGGCGCGGCGCTGGCCGCCGTCGGCACCTCGGACGCGCTGGCGCTGATCTCCCGGCTGCCCCGGGACCAGGCCGAGGCGGTGCTGCTGCGGGTGGTGATGGAACTGGACGCGGAGAGCGCCGCCCAGGTGCTCGGCAAGCGCTCCGGCACCGTCCGGATGGCCGCGCACCGGGGACTGAAGCGGCTCGCCAAGCTGCTGGAACAGTCCTTTCCGGCGGGCGCGGGAGCGGGCGCGGGCGGACCGGGGATCCCGGCGGCGCGGCCGGGCCGGGACGGGGATCCGGCCGGCGGTCCGGCCGGGGGGCCGACCGGCGGCGGGGCGGTCAGGAAGGGACTGGGGAGGACCGCGAAAAAAAATTCTCCGCAGGGTGTGACAGAACGCCGGGCCGCGACGCTGAAGGACATGAGATGAGCACCAACCGATCCCGCCGGATCGACCGTGACACCGCCGAGCGACTGCTCGCCGGTGCCGTGGGCGGCCCGTCGGCCGGGCGGGACGCCTCGCTCACCGGCCCGGACGGCACCACCGGGCACACGGGGACCCTCCCGCCCGAGCACGGGCCGGAAGAACGGGTCACCCGGGTGCTCGCCGCCGCCGCGGCGCCGGCGACGCGGGGCGAACTGGCCGGGGAGGAAGCGGCCCTGGCCGCGTTCCGGGAGGCCCGTCTCGCGCCCGCACCCGCAGTACCCGCCGCACCCGCACCCGTCCGGAGACGTTCGATGGCAACCGCCGCGCTGACGAGGGCCTTCAGCACGAAGGCCGCCGTCGTCATGCTCGGCGCCACGGCGCTCGGCGGAGTCGCGGTCGCGGCCGGAACGGGCAACTTCCCCTCGGCCCTGGGCGGAGGGTCGGACGAGCCGCGGCACGCGGTCGCCCCGGTGACCTCCACCGCGACGACCGCGACGGCCACGGCGGGGGCGCGCTCCGCCGCTCCGTCGGCCGAGCCGTTCACCGCCGCCGCGGCCGGTGGAACCTCCGGCGCCCCCTCGGACGGCTCCTCGTCCGGCCCCTCGGGCGGTCCGGCCACCGCCGCTCCGTCCACCCCGGCGAACCGGCCGTCGACGCCGCAGCCGTCCACCGCCACGCCGGGGGACGGGCGCGGTCCGTCGAACCCGGCGGCCCACGCGGCGCTCTGCAAGGCGTTCTCCGACCGGGCGGGCAAGGGCGAGCGCCCGCGCACGACGGTCGGCGATCCGCAGTTCGGCGGGCTGGTCGCGGCTGCCGGCGGGCCGGACAAGGTGGAGGAGTACTGCGCCCGACTGCTCGCCGCCGTGGGTGGCGACGACCAGCAGGGCGGTCCGGCACCGTCCCGGTCCGGCGCCGCGACCTCCGGGAACGGTGGGGGCGGCAACGGCCAGGGCTCGAACGGCCAGGGGAGCAACGGCCAGGGGACCAACGGTCAGGGCTCCAACGGTCAGGGCTCCGGCAACAGTTCGGGTTCCGGCGCGAACGGCGGTGGCAACGGCAACGGCAACGGCAACGCGGCCCGGCCGTCGAAGGCCGCCACCGCAGGGCCCACACCACCCGCGGCGACCACGGCGGCCCCGCCGGGGCAGCCGAGGACCGACCGCCCGGACCGGCCCGACGTCACCTCGGACAACACGAGGTGACCCACGATCTCCGGATGGGCGGCGAGCGACTCCCCCCGGGCCCGTCGCCCATCCGGAACGCTCCACCCCGCACCACCGCAGTAGCCGCACCACCGCAGTGACCGCACCACCGCAGTACCCCGTTCCACCCGAGGACTCCGGGTGGTCGGCCGGCCCCCCCGTGCCGGCCGTCCACCCGGCCGGCCCCGGCCGGGACGGCAGGCGCACCCCGGAACGCGCCCGCCGGCCCGGCCGGACCGGAACCCGCCGGCCCGCCCGCCCGCAGTCAGGGCGGGCCGGCACCCCGCCCGACCAGTCCGACCCGCACCGACCGTGACCGTCGTCCCGTACGACCCATGAGCCGGCGGTCGGGGATCCGCTGCCCGGTTCCCCGGCCGCCCACCCCTCCCGGGCAGGCCGCCGCCGCCCGGGGCCGGTCGTCGCCGGGGGCTATCGTGCACAGGTGCACGAGGCGGTCCGGGACCCCGGGCGGGGCCTCTGAGGGGAGCGGTTCCAGGTGATCGGACGCGCGCTGAACGGGCGCTACGAACTCGTCGAGATACTCGGCGTCGGCGGCATGGCCACGGTCTGGCGCGGAGTGGACCACGTGCTGGGCCGTCAGGTGGCCGTCAAGGTCCTCAACGGGGGCCTCGCCGACGATCCGCGGTTCGCCGAGCGGTTCGGCCGAGAGGCGCAGCACGCCGCGATGCTGGTCCACCCGAGGATCGTCATGGTCTTCGACTCCGGGGTCGACCAGGGCTCGCCGTACATCGTGATGGAGCTGGTGCACGGCCGCTCACTGGCCGCGCTGCTGGCGCAGCGGCCGGTCCTGCCGGTCGAGCAGGCGGTCGGGATCGCGGCCGCGGTCTGCGAAGGGCTGGCCCACGCGCACGCGGCGGGCCTGGTGCACCGGGACATCAAGCCCGGCAACATCATGATCACCGACGACGGCGGGGTGAAGGTCGTCGACTTCGGCATCGCCCGGGCGGGCTCCTCGCACAACCTCACCCAGACCGCCTCGGTGCTCGGCACGGCCGCCTACCTGTCGCCCGAGCAGGCCACCGCGAGTCCGCTGGACGGCCGCACCGACCTCTACGCGGTGGGCTGCGTGCTGACCGAAATGCTCACCGGCGCGCCGCCGTTCGCCGCCGAGACGCCGGTGGCGATCGCCTACAAGCACGTCGGCGAGCAACCGCTGCCGCCCTCGGCCCGGCGTCCCGGCCTGCCGCCCGCACTGGACGCGGCGGTGCTGCGGCTGCTCGCCAAGCACCCGGCCGGCCGCCCGGCGGACGCCCTCGCGGCGCGGGCCGAACTGCTGGCCTGCGTCCCGGGGTCGGTGCCCGCCGACCCGACCACCGAACTGCTCGCCGCCGCTCCGCTGCCGCCCGCCCACCTCGCCGCTCCCGGGCCGGACCAGCAGCACACCACCCTGCTGCCGCCCCAGCCGGCGCCGCCGGCCCCCACCTCGGTGATGGCGCCGATCCCGGCGGCCCCGGCGCCGATGCCGGAGCCCGAGCGGGACAGCCGCCGCAAGCCGATCGTGCTCGGCGCCCTCGGCCTGGCCGGTGTCGCCGGCGCCGCGGTGCTCGCGCTCACCGCCTTCGACGACCCGGCCACCCCCGCCGCCGCGCCGTCCGCCCGTCCCACCGCGAGCGCCCCCGCCGCCCCGCCGTCCACTCCCGCCCCGACCCCGACCCCGACGCCCACACCGACCGCCACCACCCCGTCGGCGCGGCCGACCCCGACGGCCCCCGCCACCACCCCGGCCCCGCACGACCCGGCGCCGCTGGTCCAGATCAACGCCCTGCGGCAGAGCATCGCGCAGACCCAGGTGGAGAAGGAGCGCGCCCGTCAGATCGACCTGCTGCGCACCCTCGACGAGGCCACCGCCCATCTCAACGAGGGCCGGCCCGACGACGCCGCCGCCCGGTTGAAGGGCGCCCAGCGGACCGTCCGCGACCTCGCCAAGAAGCACGCCATCGACGGCCCGACGTACCAGAACTGGAACTCCGCCCTCTCCTCGCTGATCACCTCCCTCAACGCCGTCGCCGACCAGGAGGACTGACCCGCCATGAGCACGCACCACGAGCTCTTCGTCGAGCGCGCCGACGGCGTCTCCGACGAACAGCTGGTCGCGGACGTCGAGGCCGCCTGCGGCGTGCCCCTGCTCCCGAGCGGGAACGAATTCGACGACTGGTACGCGGGGTTCGAGCACACGAAGGTCCGGCTGGCGTTCTCCCACGACTTCGAGGAGGACAAGGGCATCCCCTTCGAGCGCTACGACTCCTACCTCGACGTGAAGGACCTCGACGGCGATCTGGTCCGCCAGGAGGCCACGGCCCGCCGCTGCTACGACGCCCTCGCCGCCACCGGCCGCTACCGGCTCGCCCTGGTGCTCGACCTCCAGCGTCTGATCCTGGCGACGGATCTGCCGCGCGGCTGAGCCCGGGTCAGGCGCCGAGGAAGCGCTGGAGCTGCTGGAGCACGTAGTTGGCACCGGTGTAGCCGATGCCCTGGAACCACAGCTGGTCGTCGACGGGGAAGGCGCGGTGCGCCCTGACCGCCTCCAGGGACTGCCAGGCGGGGCTCGCCAGGGTGGCGTTGAGGCCGTTGCGGTCCGGGTCGCCGTAGTCGGCGTAGAGGAGCAGGTCGCCGTCGGCCCTGGCGAGCTGGTCGGGCGGGAGCTCGATGTCGGACTGGTCGGTGTTCTGGGCGTCCGGGCGGCCGAGGCCGGCGTCGGTGAGCACGGACCCGGGGAAGTTCTGCTTGCCGAAGAGCCGGATCCCGCCGCCCTCGACGAAGCGGAGCAGGCTGACCTTCCGGCCGCCCGCCTTGGCGTTCGCCAGCGCCGTCACCACCTGGTTGACGTGCCGCTGGTAGGAGGTCGCGAAGGCCGTCGCCGCGGCCTGGCGGCTCAGCGCCTGGGCGTGGGTCTGGACGTTGGCCTTCCAGGGCGCGCCGGTGGTCTGGGTGAGCACGGTCGGGGCGATCGCCCGCAGCTCGTCGTACCGGTCGCCGTCGCGGGCCTGGTTGGACAGGATGAGGTCGGGCCGCAGGGCGCGGACCGCGGCGAGGTCCGGGGAGCCGGCCGGGCCGACGTAGGCGGTCCGGGCGAGCCGGGAGGCGGGCCAGTAGTCGGGGAAGCCCCCGTCCGCCGCGGGCCGGGCCGCGCCGACCGGGGTGATGCCGAGGGTGAGCGCGGAGTCCAGTTCGGCGGTGTCCAGGGTGACCACCCGCATCGGCGCGCCGGGCACGGTGACCGGTCCGGTGGCGGTGGCCACGGTGACGTCCGGCAGCGGGGTGGGGGAGGGGGTCTCGCCGGCCGCGAGCCCGGGCGGCGAGGGCGCGGTGCGGTGCGTGGTGCAGCCGGTGAGCGCGGCGCCGCCGAGCCCGCCGAGCGCGGTCAGCAGAGTGCGGCGGGTGAGCGGGGACATCGGCACCTCGGACGACGGGGGCGGGCGGGCACGGCGCGTCGATTATGTCCGAATTGGTGCGTCATGGGTGCATAAAACGTCGCTACGCGTCGGCCCCGGCCCGCTACGCGTCCGCCCCGGCCCGTTTGGCCGGCGCCCCGGCCGTCCACGGCGCGCCCGGCACCACCAGCGGCGTCCCGGTCACCGGATCCGGCACCACCACCGACTCCAGCCCGAACACCTCGCGCACCAGCTCCGCCGTCACCACCTCGGCCGGCGGGCCCTGTGCGACGATCCGCCCCTCGCGCATCGCCACCAGGTGGTCCGCGTACCGGGCGGCCTGGTTGAGGTCGTGCAGCACCGCGACGATCGTCCGCCCGCGCTCCACGTTCAGCCGCCGCACCAGGTCCAGCACCTCCACCTGGTGCGCGATGTCCAGGAAGGTGGTCGGCTCGTCGAGCAGCAGGATGTCGGTGCCCTGGGCGAGCGCCATGGCGATCCACACCCGCTGCCGCTGCCCGCCGGACAGCTCGTCCACCCCGCGCTCGGCCAGCTCGGCCGTCGAGGTGCGCTCCAGCGCCTCCGCGACCGCCTCCTCGTCCTGCGCCGACCACTGCTGCCACCAGCTCTGGTGCGGCTGGCGGCCGCGTGCCACCAGGTCGGCCACCGCGATGCCCTCGGGGGCGCTCGGCGACTGCGGCAGCAGCCCGATCCGCCGGGCGATCTGCTTGGTCGGGACGCGCGCCAGCTCCTCGCCGTCCAGCAGCACCGCGCCGCGGGCCGGCTTCAGCAGCCGGCCCAGCGCGCGCAGCAGGGTGGACTTGCCACAGGCGTTCGGCCCGACGATCACCGTGACCTTGCCGTCCGGGATCCGCAGCGAGAGCTTCTCGGCGACGGTTCGCGCCTCGTAGGCGAGGGTCAGCTCGCGGGCCTCCAGGCGGTGGGCGGACACCCGGTCGACGGCCCCGGCGGACTCGGCGGACTCGGTGTCGACGGCGGACTCGGTGTCGACGGACTCGGCGTCGGCGGGCATCGGGACCTCCACGACTCAGGAACCTCCACGGCGGGAGCGGATCAGCAGCCACATCAGGTACGGCGCGCCGACCAGCCCGGTCACCACGCCGACCGGCAGCTCGGTGGGCGCCAGCAGCCGACGGGCCAGCAGGTCGGCCAGCACCACCACCAGTGCCCCGGTGAGCGCCGAGCAGAACAGCGGGATCTGTGCCGAGCGGGCCAGCCGCACGGCGATCTGCGGGGCCATCAGCGCGACGAAGTCCACCGGACCGGCCGCCCCGGCCGCGCAGGAGGCGAGCACCACGCCGAGCAGTGCCATGCCCAGCCGGATCCGGTTCAGCCGCAGCCCGAGGCCGACGGCGGTGGCGTCGTCGAAGGAGATCGAGCGCTGCGCCCGCGCCGCCCACAGCGCCACCGGCACGGAGGCCAGCAGCACCCAGGCGAGCCAGCCGGCCTGGTCGTAGCCGGAGCCGTTCAGGCTGCCGGTCATCCACACCTTGGCGGCCTGCGCCTGGAAGCCGTCGCCCTTGGTGAGGAACACCGAGGTCAGCGAGGAGAGCGCGACGGAGATGCCGATGCCGATCAGGACGAAGCGCTGGGCGTGCAGTCCGCGCCGCCAGGCCAGCAGGTAGACCAGTACGCCCGCCGCCAGCCCTCCCGCCACGGCGGCGTAGGGCACCTGGCCGGTGGAGCCGACCACGCCGTACGCCAGCAGGCCGACCACGGTGGCGGTGGCGCCCCAGGAGACGCCGACCACGTCCGGGCTGGCCAGCGGATTGCGGGCGACGGTCTGGATCAGCGCGCCGGCCAGCCCGAGCGCGGTGCCCACCAGCAGGCCGACCACCACCCGGGGCAGCCGGAACTCGCCGACCACCAGCTCGTGCGGGCTCGGCTGCCCGAACACCACCTTCAGCACCTCGCCGGGCGCCACCGTGGACTCGCCCAGGCAGAGCGAGGCGACGACGGTGGCGGCCAGTGCCACCAGCAGGCCGAGCGCCGCGTACGCCGAGCGCCGGTGCAGCAGGAAGGAGGCGCTCCGGGCGCGCACCACGGTGTAGCCGCGCAGCGGAACCGTCGGGGCCGTCATGCCGCCACCACCTTCCGCCGCCGGACCAGCGTGACCAGCACCGGCACACCGACCAGCGCGGTCATCACCCCGGCGGGCACCTCGGAGGGCGGGAACAGCACCCGGCCGAGCGTGTCGGCGAGCAGCAGCAGCGCCGGGCCGAGCACGGCGGAGAGCGTGAGCACCCAGCGGTGGTCGGCGCCGGCCACCGCGCGGGCGGCGTGCGGCACGGCCAGGCCGACAAAGGCGACCGGTCCGGCCGCGGCGACCGCGGAGCCGGTCAGCACGGTGGCGCCGAGCGCGCCGACGGCCCGCACCAGCCCGGTCTTCGCGCCGAGCCCCTTGGCGGTGTCGTCGCCGAGCGCCAGCGCGTCCAGGCCGCGCGCCACCGCGAACACCAGCACCGTGCCGACGGCCAGGAACGGCAGCAGCTGCCAGGCGACGTCCGCGGTGCGGCCGGAGAGCGAGCCGACGTGCCAGAACCGGAACTGGTCCATCGCGGCCGCGTCGGTGGTGAGCACCAGGGTGTTGAGCGAGGCGATGAACGCGGACACCGCCGAGCCGGCCAGCGCCAGCTTGACCGGCGTCGCCCCGCCCCGGCCGCGTCCGGCCAGCCCGTAGACCACCACGGTGGCGATCACCGCGCCGGCGAAGCCGAACCAGACGTACCCGGTGAGCGTGGAAATCCCGAACGCGGAGATCGCCAGCACCACGCCGGCCGCCGCGCCCTGGCTGACGCCGAGGATGCCGGGGTCGGCGATCGGGTTGCGGGTGATGCCCTGCATGACGGTGCCGGCCAGGCCGAGCGCCGCCCCGACCGCGAGGCCGACGACGGTGCGCGGCACCCGCAGCTCGCGGATCACGACGGCGTTGGTGGTGTCCCCGCCGTGCAGCAGGGCGTCGACGGTGTCGCCGAACGGGATGTTCCGGCTGCCGACCGCCAGGCTCAGCAGCACCGCGGCGGCCAGCACGGCCAGCGCGGCGGCGAGCCACAGGATGCGGCGGCGCAGCAGGCGGGCTCTGCCGGGCGCGGTGGTGTCGGTCATGGCTCTCTCTCGCAGATAGCTGAGGCAAACCTAAGTTCCCCGCCGAAGCCGGGGCAAATCGTTCCTTCGGTCCGGCCCGGCCGTTGGATAGCCTGGCGGTATGCCTGTGACCTCGGACGCCCCGCTCACTGTCGGCTTCGACCTCGACATGACGCTGCTGGACACCCGGCCCGGCATCCGCGCCACCTACCTGGCGCTGTCGGCCGAGACCGGGACCGCCATCGACGCCGACCTGGCGGTCACCCGGCTCGGGCCGCCGCTCCTCCACGAGCTGCGCAACTGGTTCCCGGAGGCGCGGCTGGAGGAGGTCGCGGACCGCTACCGCACGCTGTACCGGGACCACGCGTTCGCGCCGACGGTCGCGCTGCCCGGCGCGCACGCCGCCCTGGACGCGGTCCGCGCGCACGGCGGCCGGGTCACGGTGGTCACCGGCAAGTACGGGCCGAACGCCCGGCTCCACCTGGAGCACGCGGGTCTGCGGGCGGACGCGGTGGCCGGCGACCTCTGGGCGGAGACCAAGGGCGAGGCGCTGCGCGAGCACGGCGCCACCGTCTACGTCGGCGACCACCTGGGTGACATCCGGGGCGCCCGGCACGCGGACGCCCTCGCGGTGGCGGTGGCCACCGGCCCGTACGGCGTCGAGGAGCTGCGGGCGGCGGGCGCGGACGTGGTGCTGCCCGACCTCACCGCCTTCCCGGCCTGGCTGGCCGGGCACCTGGCTGCGGCCTAGGCGTTCGCGCGGGCCCGGCGGCGCTGGGAGCGCGCGGAGAGCAGCAGGCCGGTGAGGGCGAGCAGGAAGCCCAGCGGCATCAGCATGCTCAGCCAGTACGCGGCCGTGGGCAGCGGCGTCAGGTGCAGGAACAGCGGGACGAAGGTGACGAGCGTGGCGAGCGCGCCGAGCCCGAAGACGATCGTCCCGGCCTTGACGCAGGCGTCGCCGCGGTCGGTGCTCTGGCTGCTCACGGGTCTGCTCCTCTGCGGCCGGGACGGCGGGTTCGGCTGCCGTCCCAGTCTCGCAGAGGCCGCCGGCGGCCGTTCCCGCGCGGCCGCCACGAGGGCGGGCGGTCCCGTCACGTTGCGCAGTTTTCCGGGCGCTGGGAGTTTTGATCCCTGCTGGGCGGGGGTATGCAGGCTGTGCCGAGGGGTGCGATCAGTGCGCCCCGTTCTCTCCGACCGGGGGTGCGAGCCTGTGGACAGCGCCGAGCCGCGCCCCGGCCGTGCCGGTTCCGGGCCGCCCGTGGCCGCCGGACTTCCGGACGGATCTTGTGCGGAACGCGGATGAGACAGTGACGGACCGTTAGTCTGCTCCTCACAGCGTGCTGACCGTGCGCGCCCCCGCGGCGTGTCCCCCCGGGCCGGCCCGCTCTTCCACCACCCAGTGATCCCCGGCCAGGGCCGGGATCCCTCACACCCACATCGAGGACTGTTCGAGATGCCCACCGGCCAGGTCAAGTGGTTCAACGAGACGAAGGGCTTCGGCTTCCTGTCGCGCGACGACGGCGGCGACGTCTTCGTCCACACCAAGGCGCTGCCCGCCGGGATCACGTCGCTGAAGCCGGGCCAGCGGGTCGAGTTCGGCGTGGTCGCGGGGCACCGCGGCGACCAGGCGATGCAGGTCCAGCTGCTGGACGCGCTGCCGTCGGTGGCCGCCGCCCAGCGCAAGAGCCCGGACGACATGGCGGCGCTCGTCCAGGACCTCATCACGATGATGGACGCCGTCCTGCCGGGCCTGCAGCACGGCCGCTACCCGGCCAAGCCGGCCGGGCAGAAGCTCGCCGTGCTGCTGCGCGGGGTGGCCGACCAGTTCGACGTGTAGGGGCCCGCGCGGCGGGGCTCAGAAGTCCAGCGCACCCGGGCCGAGCGGCGGCACCAGTCCCTCCGCGGCGGCCCGGGTGAGCAGCGCGCGCACGGCCGCGTGCCCCTCCTCGCCGAGGTCCGCGGTGAACTCGTTGACGTACAGCGCGATGTGCCGGGCCGCGACGTCCGGGTCCATCTCCTGGGCGTGCTCCAGCACGTACCCGCGGCTGGCCTCCGGGTCGTCCCAGGCCTGCCGGACGGAGCCGCGGATGGCCTCGGTGAGCGCCCGCAGCCGCTCCGCGCCCAGCGAGCGCCGGGCGATGATCGCGCCCAGCGGGATCGGCAGGCCGGTCTCCTGCTCCCAGGCCTCGCCCATGTCGGCGAGGCAGCGCAGGCCGTAGTCCTGGTAGGTGAAGCGGGCCTCGTGGATGACCAGACCGGCGTCCACCCGGCCGTCCCGGACGGCGGGCATGATCTCGTGGAACGGCAGCACCACGACCTCGCCCAGGCCGCCGGGCACCGCCCGCGCCGCCCAGAGCCGGAACAGCAGGTAGGCGGTGGACCGCTCGGAGGGGACGGCCACCGTCCTGCCGCTCAGGTCGTCGCCGCTCTCCGGGCGGGTCAGCACCAGCGGGCCGCAGCCGCGTCCGAGCGCGCCGCCGCAGGGCAGCAGGGTGTACTCGTCCAGCACCCAGGGCAGGGCGGCGTAGCTGACCTTGAGGACGTCCAGCTCGCCGCGCTCGGCCAGGCCGTTGGTGACGTCGATGTCGGCGAAGGTGACCTCGGGGGACTCCGCGCCCGGGACCAGGCCGTGCGACCAGGCGTGGAAGACGAAGGTGTCGTTCGGGCAGGGCGAGTACGCGATGCTCAGCCGTTCAGCCACGGCCGGCCTCCTTCACTAGCGCGGGGTGGGGCAGGACGGCGAACGCGCGCTCCAGCGCGGCCAGCGCCTCGCCGATCCGCCACGCGGACCGGTCGCGCGGGCCGACGGCGTTGGAGACGGTCCGCAGCTCGAACGACGGTACGCCGTGCCGGGCGGCGGCCTCGGCGACGCCGAAGCCCTCCATCGCCTCGGCCACCGCGTCCGGATGGCGGGCGGTCAGGGCGGCGGCGCGCGCCGCGCTGCCGGTCACCGTCGAGACGGTCAGCACCGTCCCGGCGACCGCGCCCGGGACCTCGGCGGCCAGGGTTTCGACGGCCAGCGCCACGGCGGCCGGCGGCGGGGTGTGCCGGACGGTCCCGAAGCCCAGCTCGGTGACGTCGGCGAAGCCCTCGGGGGTCTCGGCGCCCAGGTCGGCGGCGACGATGCCGGTGGCGACCACGGTGGTGCCGATCGGCGCCCGGGGGGCGAAACCGCCGGCGATCCCGGCCGAGAGCACCAGGTCGTAGCGGGCGGCGGTGAGCGCGGTGGCGGCGGCGGCCGCGGCGGCGCCCGGGCCGACCCCGCCGGCCAGCACGTCCACCGTCACGCCCGAGGGGTGCGCGACCCGGTCCAGCGCCCCGCCCGGCAGTGCCACCCGCTCCGCGGGGGCCCCGGCGGCGGCGCCCAGGCCGCGCAGCACGGCGTCGGCCTCGGCCGGCACCGCGACGACGACGAGCAGCCGGGCCCGCGCGGGGTCCGACTGCTCGTCGGGAAGTCGTACCGTCACCGGACGACCGTCAGCTGTCCTGGGTGTTCAGCTGGAAGTACCACACGGCGTAGATCGACTCCGGCGTCTTCGGGTCGGTCTCGACCACGGTGATCAGCGTCTTGCCGGAGGCGTTGAGCGCCTTGCTGGCCGGAACGGCGCCCGAGAAGGTGGCGTTGCGCGCCGCCGAGGCCAGGATGAACCGGCCGCCCTGGCCCTGCTGGCCGCCGTTGGTGTTGGCCCACCAGCCGCGGTCCGCCACGTCCGGGCTGACGCCGATGCCGATCCGGTCGCTGACGACCACGTCGGACGAGGGGATGGTGCCGGCTTCCAGGGCCTTGCCGGCCCTGTCCTGGCACTCCTCCTGCTGCTGGTCGGTCAGCGGCTGGCCGCCGTTGAAGCAGAACGGGTCGTGCGCCTGCGACGAGTTGCCCACCAGCAGGGTGGCGCGGTGGTCGCTGATCTCGTGCTGGTTCGACGCGTACGCGATGGACCCGCCGACCGTGCCGGCGGCGATGACGACGACGGCGCCGAGGCCGGCGACTGCGCGGGTGCTGAGGCTCATGCGTCAGAGGCTACCGGGCTTTCGCGATCACGCTACGCGGGGGTCGGCAACGTGTTGCCTCCGGAGAGCGGGACTCAGGCCACCCGGGGCGCGGCCGGGCGGGTGCGCAGCCCGACCCGCAGGAGCGAGCGCAGCGTCCAGAGCAGCACCGCACCGACCACCGCGGCGGCCACCGACAGGCCCAGCGTGCCGTTCAGCGGCAGCAGGATGCCGACCGCGCCGCCCGCCACCCAGGACAGCTGGAGCGCCGTCTCCGAGCGGGCGAACGCGGAGGTCCGCACCGACTCGGGCACGTCCCGCTGGATCAGCGCGTCCAGCGACAGCTTGCCGAGCGAGGCCGCCAGCCCGGCCGTCCCGGCGACCGCCACCACCGTCACCGTGCCGTACCAGAGCGCGGCGGCGGCCGTGGCGCAGCAGGCCAGCAGCAGCATCGCGGTGACCGTCAGCTCCGGGCCGCGGGGCCGCAGCCAGGAGCCGAGCACCGAGCCGAGCGCGTTGCCCGTACCGGCGGCCAGCGCCACCAGGCCGAGCGCGAGGGTCGGCTGAAGGCCGCCGACCGGGTCTTCGCGGAGCAGGAACGCCAGGAACAGCACCAGGAAGCCGACCAGCCAGCGCATCGCCGCCATCGCGCGCAGCGCCAGGATCACCGAGGGGCCGACGGTGCGCAGCGAGGCCTTGGGCCGCTGCGCGGCGGGCGCCGTGCCGTCCTCGCCGCCGCCGGGCGGCACGCCGTGGTGGCCCGTCGGGTGCTCCTCGGCGTGCAGCACGGCGCGCTGCTCGCCCTTGGCGGAGTCCACCGCGTGCGGCAGGTGGAAGGCCATCAGGGTGCCCGCCACGAAGACCAGGAAGGCACCGCGCAGCGGCCAGCCGGGACCGATGAGGTGCAGCAGTCCGCCGACGCCGGCCGCGACCATGGTGGCCAGCAGCCCGGCCAGGGTGACCCGGGAGTTCGCCTTCACCAGGGAGAGCCGGCTGGGCAGCAGCCGGGGCACCACCACGCTGCGCACCACCCCGTACGCCTTGGAGGCGACCAGCACGCCGAGCGCCTCCGGGTAGAGCGCCAGCCCGCCGCCGGCCACCACGCCGGCCATCGTCCAGGCGAGCACCGCGCGGGCCAGCATCGACGTCGCCACCGCGGCCCGGCGGCCGTGCGGCAGGCGGTCCAGCAGCGGGCCGATCACCGGGGCGAGCAGGGCGAACGGCGCCATGGTGACCAGCAGGTAGAGCGCCACCCGGCCGCGGGCCTCGCCGGTGGGCACCGAGAAGAAGATGGTCGAGGCGAGCGCCACGGTGATCAGCATGTCGCCGAAGGCGTTCAGCGCGTGCAGCTCGATGAGCTTGGCCAGGCCCGACTCGCCGGCGCCCTCGGCGGCGGTGGCCCGGCGGATCCGGCGGCCGGTGCCGTGCACCACCTTGCCGGTGCGGGAGCCGGCCGCGGAGGCGGTGCGGACCAGGAAGTGCCGGCGCGGCTCGTCCTCCTCCGCGGCCTCCTCCTCGGCGAGCGGTGCGACCGGGGCGGGCGGTGCGACAGAGCCGGGCGGTTCGACGGAGCCGAGCGGTGCGGCCGGTTCGAGCGGTTCGGAGGGCTCGGTGGCGGGCAGTGACGAGGGGTCCACCGACCGCGGTTCGTTCGCGGAGTGGACCGGAGGCTGCTGTCGCGGCAGCGCGTTCGCCTCGTCCGGACCGTCGGTCCGCGAGGCGCGCACTGCGTGCTGCGACGGGTTCTCGTCCGCCACAAGCCCATCCTGCCCCAGATTCGGGACGACAACGCGGGATTCCGCTCCGCGCCGCGCGGTCGACGGCCCGCGTTCCCGTTCCGGACGTTCCGGAGCCACTCCGGACGCCCCGGACTGTGCCGGGCGGCCGACCGGCGGGTAGCCTGCCCAAGGTCCGCCCGAGGGCCCGACCGGCGCCGGCGGACCAGACGAGCGGCGCGGCCGGTATCCGCGGCGGCCCGCGGTCGCGCAGAATGGACGAGGGAAACCGAGCCGCGACGGAACAGGCAACTCGCCGTGGGCGACAGAAGAACTGGGAGAGAATCGACGCCGTGAGTGCTGCGATGCGAAGCCGTACCCCTGATCGGCTCTGTGCCGAGGCCGTCGAACTCGCCCGCCAGGCCGCCGAGGACGCCGTCGGCGCCGAGACCGTCGGGGCCCACCTGGGTGTTCAGGCCGAGGCCGACCGGGTCGTCACCCACACCTTCGAGTGCCTGGACGCGGCCTACCGTGGCTGGCACTGGGCCGTGACGGTGGCCCGCGCCCCGCGCGCCAAGAACGTGACGCTGGACGAGGTCGTGCTGCTGCCCGGCGCCGACGCGATCCTCGCCCCGCAGTGGGTGCCGTGGAGCGAGCGGCTGCGCCCGGGCGACATGGGCCCCGGGGACCTGCTCCCCACCGACGCCGACGACCTGCGCCTGGAGCCGGGCTGGACCGGCGAGGACGAGCCCGCGCCGAACTCCGCGGTGGCCCAGGCCGCGCAGGAGGACGTGCTGGTCTCCGACCCGGACATCCAGCCGGCGCCGGGTCGCGCCCAGATCAGCGCCGTCGCCGACGAGCTGGGCCTGGGCCGCAGCCGGGTGCTCTCCCGGCTGGGCATGCACCTGGCCGCCGACCGCTGGGAGAAGGCGCACGGCCCGCAGACGCCGATGGCGCAGTCCGCCCCGGCCTCCTGCGTCAGCTGCGGCTTCCTGATCCCGATCGGCGGCACGCTCGGCCAGGCCTTCGGCGTCTGCGGCAACGAGTTCGGCCCGGCCGACGGCCAGATCGTCTCCTTCGCCTACGGCTGCGGCGGGCACTCCGAGGCGGCCGTGATCCCGGCCCCGCCGGCGCCCGCCGAGCTGATCCTGGACGAGCTGGTGGTCGAGCCGCTGCCGCTGCACCCGGACCGGCTCTCCGGCTCGGTCGAGCCGGACGCGCCCACCGAGGAGCTCGGCCACTCCTGAGCACCACCGCTTTCCGGCGGCCCGCCCCACCCGTGGGGCGGGCCGCCGCCGTTTCCGCCCCCGCGTGGGCGGGCCGCGGCCGGGGGCGTGTCCGGGGCAGTCCTTCCGGCAGGGAAGAATGCCCTCGTAGGGCACAACAGGGCGGCGGAAGGCGGCAGGTCCAGTGGAACCTCGGATTCTCGGCAGCGGCACGGACGAGCACCTCGCGGACCCCTTCGGCAGCGCCGAACTGCGCCGTCGGGTGCTGGACGCCTGGGCCGCCTCCCCGGCCCGGTTCCGGGAGGACGCCAACGCCGAGGAGGAGCTCGCCCTCGGCGGCTACCGCGACCGGCTGGTCGTCGAGCTGGCGCAGAACGCCGCCGACGCCGCCGTCCGCGCCGGGCACGGCCCCGGCCGGCTGCGGCTCACCCTGGCGGACGGCGTGCTGGCCGCCGCGAACACCGGCGCGCCGCTGGACGCCGCCGCCGTCGAGTCGCTGTCCACCCTGCGCGCCTCCTCCAAGCGCGGCGAGCACGAGACCACCGTCGGCCGGTTCGGCGTCGGCTTCGCCGCCGTCCTCGCGGTCACCGACGAGCCCGCCGTGCTCGGCTCGGCCGGCGGCGTGCGCTGGTCGCTCGGCGAGGCCCGGGCACTGGCCGGGACGCAGCCGGCGCTCGCCGAGGAACTGCGCCGCCGGGACGGCCACGTGCCGCTGCTGCGCCTGCCGTTCGCCGCCGAGGGCCCGGCGCCCGAGGGGTACGACACGGTGGTGGTGCTGCCGCTGCGCGACGCCGCCGCCGAGGACCTCACCCGCCGGCTGCTGGCCGGCATCGACGACGCGCTGCTGCTCACCCTGCCCGGCCTGGCCGAGGTGGTGGTGGAGACCTCGGAGGGCACCCGTACGCTGACCCGCTCCGCCGCGGAGCCGCGTCCGGACGGCGTCACCGAGGTGACGGTCACCGACGACGCCGGCGGGGGGCACCGGCGCACCGTCTGGCAGACCGCCGAGGCGGCCGGCGCGCTCGCCGCGGAGCTGCTCGCCGACCGGCCCACCGAGGAGCGCGCCCGCCCCTACTGGACGGTGACCTGGGCGGTGCCGGTCTCCGAGGAGGGCGACCCGCAGCGGCCCGCGATCGACCCGGTGCTGCACGCGCCCACCCCCAGCGACGAGCCGCTCGGCCTGCCCGCGCTGCTGATCGCCTCCTACCCGCTGGACTCCACCCGCCGGCACGTCGCCCCCGGCCCGCTCGCCGACTTCCTCACCGAGCGCGCCGCCGACGCCTACGCCGACCTGCTGCGCGCCCGCGGCGGCGACCTCGGCTCGCTCGGCCTGGTGCCCGGCCCGCTCGGCCAGGGCGCGTTGGACAACGCGCTGCGCGCCGCCGTGCTCTCCCGGCTGCCCGGTACACCGTTCCTACCGCACCCGGCGCCGGTCGAGGAGGGCACCCCCGCGCTGCGGCCCCGGGACGCCACGCTGCTGGAGGGCGCGGACGGCTCGGTGGTCGAGGCCCTGGCGCCGATCTTCCCCGGCCTGCTGCCGGCCGGCCTGGAGCGCCGCACCGAACTGCGGGTGCTGAACGTCCGCCGGGTCCCGCTCGCCGAGGTGGTCGACCAGCTGGGCGGCCTGGACCGCGAGCCGGCCTGGTGGCGCAACCTGTACGCGGCGCTCGGCGGCGCCGACCCGGAGGCGCTCGGCGCGCTGCCGGTGCCGCTCGCCGACGGCCGGACGGTGACCGGTCCGCGCCGGGTCCTGCTGCCCTCCGACGCCGCCGACTGGGCGGCCTTCCCCGGCTACCCCGAGTCGCTGGCCGACGCGCTCGCCGTGCTCGACCTGCGGCTCGCCCACCCGGAGGCCGCCCACCCGCTGCTCGCCAAGCTCGGCGCCGGCGCGGCCACCCCGGCCGGGGTGCTGGACACGCCCGAGGTGCGGGCCGCCGTCGCCCGCTCCTACGAGCTGGCCGAGGACGACCCGGACGCCGCCGCCGACCTCGCCGAGGCGGTGCTGGCGCTCGTCAGGGCGGCCGCCCCGGCGCCCGGCGAGCACCCCTGGCTGGCCCGGCTGGCCCTGCTCGACGACGAGGGCGAGCCCGCCCGCGCCGGTGAGCTGCTGCTCCCCGACAGCCCGCTCGCCGCGCTGGCGCGCGAGGACGACACGGCCTGGGTGGACGACGACCTGCTGGAGCGCTGGGGCCCGGAGGTGCTCGCCGCCGTCGGCGTACCGGCCGACTTCGTGCTGGTCCGCGCCGAGGACGTGGTGCTCGACCCCGACGACCTGGACCGGCTCGACCCGACCGCGCCCGCCGACCGGGCGGCCGGCGGCCACCCCACCGGGCTGATCGACGAGGCGCCGGACGGCCTGGCGGACTGGGCCGAGGACGCGCTGGAGGCGCTGCACGCCGACGACGGGGACACCGTGGGCGTCCCGCCGGTCGCCGCCGAGCTGCTGGCCGTCCGCGACCTGGACCTGGTGGACGACGACGCCTGGCCGCAGGCGCTGGCCGCGCTGGCCCGCCCGCCGTACCGGGACGCCGTCGTCACCCCGGTCCGCACGCTGCTGCCGGACGGCTCGTACGCCGACCTGCCGCCGTACACCGCCTGGTGGCTGCG
Organism: Kitasatospora sp. NPDC057595; assembly: GCF_042800875.1. Lineage (NCBI taxonomy): Bacteria > Bacillati > Actinomycetota > Actinomycetes > Kitasatosporales > Streptomycetaceae > Kitasatospora > Kitasatospora sp. NPDC057595. The sequence goes on from NZ_JBHVGL010000001.1 coordinate 271,964, forward strand.
CGACCACCCGGTGCTGGACGGCCGCGAGCCCGCCGGGCTGCGCGCGGCCGGCGCCGACCCGCTGCTGCGTGGTCTGTACGACGAGGCCCGCACCACCCTGGACGAGCAGTTCCTGCACGCGCTGGGGGTGCGCACCACGCTGACCGCGCTGCTCGCCGAGCCGCACGGGCCGGACGAGGTGCTGGACCGGCTGACCGACCCGGCCGCCGAGGTCGGACACCGCCAGCTGCACGGCATCCACAGCGCGCTGGCCCGGATCGAGGTGGAGCGGATCGACCCGCTGGACGTGGTGCGCGCGGTGCCGCCGCTGGACCGGGCCACCGGCCGCCGTCCCGACCGCACGATCGTGGTGGACGCCGCCGAGGCGGTCGTCGCGGACGCCCCCGACCTGGTGGAGCTGCTGCACGACCACCCGCTGCTGCCGGTCGCCCCGGCGCTGGCCGCCGACCTCGCCGAGCGGCTGCACGTCTCGCTGGCCAGCGAGGTGGCCGGCGGGCGGGTGCTCTCCCAGGGCGTCCTGCACCGGGTGCCGGCCGTGGTGCGGGAGCTGCTGCCCGGCTGCCCGGTCGCGTACGAGGAGCACGAGGACCTGCTGGTGGTCGGCCCGGACGGCGAGGAGGCCGCCGTGGACTGGCGCTGGGACGCCGCCGCGGACACCCCGGAGGCGCCGTACGACCCGGAGTCGGCCGAGGAGGCGGACGAGGACGACGAGTTCGAGGTGCCACCGGTGCCCGGGCTGTTGCACGCGGCCACGCCGGAGGGGCTGGCCGCCGGGCTGGCCTGGTCGGTCGGGCAGTGGCACCGCCGGTTCGAGGTGCTGGCCGCGCTCAGCGAGCCGGACCGGGCGTACGAGCTGTCCGCCGCCCGCGACTTCGAGGGCTGAGCCCGTCGGCCTCCGGTGCCCGCTCCGGTCAGGAGCGGGTGCCGGAGCGGGTCCGGCCGCGGGCGATCAGCCGCAGGTAGACCGTGAGGGTGGCCACCACCCAGGTGGCGGTCAGCACGGCGGCGACCGCCTTGGTCAGCCGTGGTCCGGGGTGGATTTCGGCCAGCGCGCCGACCCCGGCCATCGCCAGGGCCAGCAGCCCGGTGGCCAGCAGCCCGCCCAGGAAGGCCGCGAAGGCCTCCAGTTCACCGCCCCTGCGCGCCATCGCGGCACTCCCCCCGTCGCCCGGTCCCCGGGTCAATGATCGGTCCGGCGGCGCATGATCCGCCAGACCACCTCCAGCACCACTCCGGCGATCAGCGCGATGCCGACGCCGACCCACGGGTCCCGGGTGCCGGACAGCGAGAGCTGGAAGAAGTCGGAGAGCCAGGGCACCGTCATTACCAGCGCGAACGCCCCGCACATCGTCCCGATCAGCAGCAGCCGCCACCAGTTGTACGGGCGGGCCACGATCGCCAGCACCCAGATCGCGACCAGGAAGAGCGTCAGGGTGGCCACGCTGGTGTCCGACTCCAGGTCGGTGGCGTGGTTGGCGCGGGCCAGCGCGTACGCGGTGAAGGTCGCCGTCCCCGCGATGACACCGCCGGGGATCGCGAGCCGCAGCACCCGGCGCACGAAGCCGGTGCGGGCGCGCTCGTTGTTGGGCGCGAGCGCCAGGAAGAAGGCCGGCACGCCGATCGTCAGGGTGGACAGCACGGTGGAGTGCCGGGGCAGGAACGGGTACGGGGAGTGGGTGAAGATCACCAGCAGCGCCAGCAGCACCGAGTAGACCGTCTTGACCAGGAACAGCCCGGCCACCCGCTCGATGTTGCCGATCACCCGGCGGCCCTCGGCGACCACCGAGGGCATCACCGCGAAGGAGTTGTTCAGCAGCACGATCTGGGCGACCGCCTTGGTCGCGTCGCTGCCGCTGCCCATCGCCACGCCGATGTCCGCGTCCTTGAGCGCCAGCACGTCGTTGACGCCGTCGCCGGTCATCGCCACGGTGCGCCCGCGCGACTGCAGCGCGCCGACCAGCTGGCGCTTCTGCTGCGGGGTGACCCGGCCGAAGACGGTGGTGCGCTCGGCGGTGTCGGCGAGAGCCTGCGGCTCGGTGGGCAGGGTGCGCGCGTCCACCGGGTGGTCGGCGCCGGGCAGCCCGAGGTGGGCGGCGACCGCGCCGACCGAGACGGCCGAGTCGCCCGAGATCACCTTCGCCTGGACCCGCTGGCCCTCGAAGTAGCGCAGGGTGTCGGCGGCGTCCTCGCGCAGTCGCTGCCGCAGCACCACCAGGGCGAGCGGCCGCAGTTCGGCGGCCGGGTCCGGGGCGTCCAGCGGGACCGGCGAGCGGCCCAGCAGCAGCACCCGCAGGCCCTGGGCGCCCAGCTCGTCCACCTCGGCCAGCGCCGGGTGGCCGGCGGGCAGCAGCACGTCGGGGGCGCCGAGCAGCCAGCTGGCCTCCTCGCCACGCGGCTCCAGCAGTTGGACGCCGCTCCACTTGCGGGCGGAGGAGAACGGCATCGCCTCGATCACCCGCCAGCCGTCGCGGCGCTCGCCGCTGCCGTCGCCGTAGGCGTCGATGACGGCCTGCATCGACGGGTTGGGGCGGGCGTCGGCGCCGGCCATCACGCCGAGCGCCTGCTTGACCGTCTCCTTGAGGGCGCCGTTCTCCGCCAGGGCGTCGCCCGCCGGCTCGCCCCGGTCACCGCCGTCGGTGATGATCCGCAGGTCGACGACGTCCATGCCGCCCTCGGTCAGGGTGCCGGTCTTGTCCAGGCAGACGGTGTCCACCCGGGCCAGTCCCTCGATCGCGGGCAGCTCCTGCACCAGGCACTGCTTGCGGCCCAGCCGGACCACGCCGATCGCGAAGGCCACCGACGTCAGCAGCACCAGGCCCTCGGGCACCATCGGCACGATCCCGGCGATCATCCGGCGGACCGCCTCGCGCCAGTCCCGGCCCTCCACCGCCAGCTGGCTGATGATCAGACCGATCGCGGTCGGCACCAGCAGCCAGGTGATGAACCGCAGGATGCTGTCGATGCCGGTGCGCAGCTCCGACTTCACCAGGGTGAACCGGCTCGCCTCCTCGGCCAGCTGCGCCGCGTACGCCTCGCGGCCGACCTTGGTGGCGGTGAACGCGCCGGCGCCGGCCACCACGAAGCTGCCGGACATCACCGGGTCGCCGGGGTGCTTGAGCACCGGGTCCGGCTCGCCGGTGAGCAGCGACTCGTCGATCTCCAGGCCGTCCGCCTCGGTGACCTCGCCGTCGACGATCACCTTGTCGCCGATGCCGAGCAGCACGGTGTCGTCCAGCACGATCTCGCCGACGGCGACCTGCGTGGCGGCGCCGTCCCGGCGCACCTGGGGCCTGGCCTCGCCGATCAGCGCGAGGCTGTCCAGGGTCTTCTTGGCGCGCAGCTCCTGGATGATGCCGATCGCCGTGTTGGCGACGATGACCAGGCCGAACAGGCCGTCCTGGAGCGGGCCGACGACCAGGATGATCGCGAACATCACGCCGATGATCGCGTTGAACCGAGTGAAGACGTTCGCCCGGACGATCTCCCGGGTGGAGCGGCTGGAGCGGACCGGGACGTCGTTGACCTCGCCGCGGGCGACCCGCTCGGCCACCTCGGCGGAGGTCAGCCCGCCGCGTCGGCCGGGCAGCAGGCCGAGCGGGTGGGCGCCGTCCGGCTGGTCACCGGTGGGCTTGTCCTCGGCGGGCTGCGCGGGCTGCGTCATGGCACCGACTCTACGGGTGCCTTATGTCCGGTGCGTGCTACTAAAGGACCATTCAGTCCGACCGAGTGGCCGGATTCTGCGGCTCCGCCGCGGCCGCCGCCCGGCTGCGCGCGATGGCGTCCCGGCGGGCCCGGCAGTACCAGAGGCCGATCAGTCCGAGTCCGCCGCCGGCCAGGCAGATCCACGGCCAGCTGCCGTGGCCGTGGTCGGACAGCGTGCCCCAGAACGGGAGCAGGACCACGAACGCCACGAACCAGAGCACCGTGCCGCCGCCGACGATCGCGACGTCGTTGGCCTCCAGCGGCGGGGGCGAGGGGTGCAGTGGCGTCTTGGGCATGGGCCCTAGGGTACGGTGCGGCCGCACGTCCGATCGATTCTGCGCGGGGACTGTTCGCGCCTGTTACGTGGGTTCTTCGTTCTACGCGCGAAGATAGCGTACGGGCGATCGGGGAACCCATACTTGTTTTTCCGGTCGGTCGCGGCATGCTCAGGACATTGTGCTTCGTGCCCGTCCCACCGGGGCGCCCGGTGCCACCGTCGTTCCCGGGCGGGTCCCCCTCTCCTCCGCCCCCCACAGAGGACGCAGCATGCCCGTGGCCCAGCCGACCACCGAGTCGCCCGAGCCCGCCCAGCCCGACACGCCGAAGCCCCCGTCCGGCGCGCTGGACCGCTACTTCCGGATCAGCGAGCGCGGCTCCTCCCTGCCGCGCGAGATCCGCGGCGGCGTCGCCACCTTCTTCACCATGGCGTACATCCTGGTGCTGAACCCGATCATCCTGGCCAGTGCCACGGACATGACCGGCGCCCACCTGGACAGCGCCCAGCTGGTCACCGCCACCGCGCTCACCGCCGGCCTGACCACGCTGCTCATGGGCGTCATCGGCAACGTCCCGATCGGCCTGGCCGCCGGCCTCGGCGTGAACACCATCGTCGCCCTCCAGCTCGCACCCAAGATGACCTGGCCGGACGCCATGGGCATGGTCGTGCTGGCCGGCTTCGCGATCATGCTCCTGGTCGCCACCGGCCTGCGCGAGCGGGTGATGAGCGCCGTCCCGCTCGGCCTGCGCAAGGCCATCGCGATCGGCATCGGTCTGTTCATCACCCTGGTCGGCCTGGTCGACTCCGGCTTCGTCACCCGCATCCCCGACGCCGCCCACACCACCGTCCCGCTCCAGCTCGGCGTCGGCGGCCACCTGCACGGCTGGCCGGTCCTGGTCTTCGTGCTCGGCCTGCTGCTCACCCTCGTCCTGCTGGTGCGCAAGGTCCCCGGCGCGATCCTGATCTCCATCGCCGTGATGACCGGCGTCGCCGTGGTGATCGACAAGCTCGCCGACATCCCCGCCCTCAGCTGGGGCCTGACCGTCCCGGCCTGGCCGGGCAACCCGGTCGCCGCGCCCGACTTCGGCCTGGTCGGCGAGGTCAGCCTGTTCGGCGGCTTCGAGAAGGTCGGCGTCCTCACCGGCGTGCTCTTTGTCTTCACCGTGCTGATGTCCTGCTTCTTCGACGCGATGGGCACCATCCTCGGCGTCGCCGACGAGGCCCACCTGCTCGACGAGAAGGGCGACCTGCCCGGCATCAACAAGGTCCTGATGATCGACGGCATCGCCACCGCGGCCGGCGGCGCCACCTCGTCCTCCGCCAACACCTGCTTCGTCGAGTCCACCGCGGGCGTCGGCGAGGGCGCCCGCACCGGCTTCGCCTCCGTCGTCACCGGCGGCCTCTTCGTGGTGGCCCTCTTCCTCACCCCGCTCGCCACCATGGTCCCCGCCCAGGCCGCCACCCCCGCGCTGGTCACCGTCGGCTTCCTGATCCTCGCCAACTCGGTGCGGGACATCGACTGGGCCGACTACACCATCGCGATCCCGGCCTTCCTGACCATCGCGATGATGCCGTTCACCTACTCCATCACCAACGGCATCGGCTTCGGCTTCATCACCTTCTGCATCCTGCGGATCGCCACCGGCCGTGTCCGTGAGGTCCCGCTCCCGATGTACGTCGTCTCCGCCGTCTTCGCCTTCTACTACCTGATGCCGGCCCTCGGCCTGCTCTGACCCTGCCGGGCTTCCGACGGCCCCGCGCTCCCCCTCCGGAGCGCGGGGCCGTTTTGATGTCGGGAATATGGTGGAGTTGATATCGTTTTCTTGTTGTCGACTGCTGGAGGAACAGCCATGGCGCGCACGGTGATCGACCTCGACGACGACCTCCTGGCCGAGGCGCAGCGTCTGTTCGGCACGACCACCAAGGTCGCGACGGTCAATGCCGCGCTGCTGGAGGCCGTGAAACTGGCCCGGCGGATAGAGCTCGCCGACGCCATCGCCAACGGGGAGTTCGACCTTCTCGACGAGCCGGGCAAGTCGGCGGCGGCGTGACCCGGGAGCGCTTCCTGATCGACAAGTCGGCCCTGGCGCGCTGGGGAAAGCCGACGGTGCGGCCCGTCCTCGACGATCTCTCGCAGCGCGCGCTGCTGGCGGTGACCGCGGCAGTCGAGATGGAGGTGCTGCACAGTGCTCGCAGCGCGGCGGAGGCGGATCGGCTGAGCCGTCTGCTCAGGGGGTTCGACTACCTGCCGTGCACCGACGAGGTCTGGGACCGCGCGAAGGACATCCAGCGGCGGGCCCTGTTCCGGGGCAACCACCGTGCTCTGTCGATGGCCGACATGCTGATCGCCGCCACCGCTGAGCGACACGGGGTCACGGTCCTGCACTACGACGGCGACTACGACATGATCGCGTCCATCACCGGCCAACCTGCTCGCTGGGTCGTGCCGGCGGGGACCGCCGACTGAGTTCGTCCACGTGGTCGGCGCCTTCGATCGCCATCGCCATCGCCATCGGCTTCGGCTTCATCACCTTCTGCATCCTGCGCATCGCCACCGGCCGTGCCCGTGAGGTCCCGCCCCTCCCCCTACCGGGCTTGCCGGGTGTGAATCGGCCGCAAGGACCACCGAAGCCAGCACGGCGAATTGGCTTCCGGTGCGGCGATTGCGGAGGAGGCGGCGGAAATCGATTTGCCGGCGGGAACTCCGGTTTCGGCCGGGGAGGATGGGGCCGGTGCGTCGGGAGTGAATTTGCGACGGGGCGGGAATCCCGGGGCCGGCCGGTGGGCGGAGGCGTCAGTGGACGCAGAACTCGTTGCCCTCGGGGTCCTGCATCACGGTCCAGGAGCCGCCCGGTTCGGCGATGTCGTGGAGGAGGGTGGCGCCGAGGGCGGTGAGGCGGGTGACGGTGGCGGCGCAGGCGTCGGGGCCGGGGTGGAGGTCGAGATGGAGGCGGTTCTTGCCCTGCTTCGGCTCGGGGACGCGCTGGAAGAGGATCCGCCGGCCGAGGCCGGTGTCGCTGGTGGGGTCGTGCGGGTCCTCGGGGTGGCGGACGGCGGCGAGGGTCGGCCAGGCGTGCCGGCCGTCGACCTCGGTGATCCGGTCCGGGGTGATCGTGCCGGCCGAGAGCAGACCGGCGATCAGGGTGCTGTGGTCCTCGACGGTGTAGTCGAGGGCGGCGGCCCAGAAGGCGGCCTGGCGGTGCGGGTCGGCGGCGTCGATGACGAGCTTCCAGTGCATGGTCATGTAACCGGTTATAGGGGTTGCGGGCCGGTCGGGGCAAGAGTGGATCTCAAGGGGGCGCCGGTGTAGGGGAGTTGACCGGGGGAATACTCCGGGCTGAGACGGGGGAGGGGAGCGGTTCGATGGTCAGACAGGATCCGCCCACGGGGGTCGAGGCGCAGTTGCTGCCCGAGCTGTTCCGGACGGCCGACCAGGCGTCACTGTCCGGGCAGCAGCAGACGTTGCGCTGGTACCGGGGGCTCATCTCGATGCTGGTGGTCGCGGCGGCGGTCGGTTCGCTGCCCGGGCCGGACGACAAGGGGGCCTCCGACATCACGCCACTGTTCTCGGTGGTGGCGCTGCTGGTGGCCGGGTACTTCTGGGCGCGGCTGCGCCGCAGCAATCCGCAGGGGCGCTGGTACGAGGCGCGGGCGGCGGCCGAGTCGGTGAAGACGTTGGCCTGGAAGTACGCGGTGCGGGCCCGGCCGTTCGAGGGTGACGCGGAGTCGGCGGACGTCGACCGCGGCTACCTGCTGCAAGTGGAGGACGTGCTGCGGGCGTTCGAGGATCCGGCGATCGTGCCGCCGGAGTCGGTCGCCGAGATCACCCCGGAGATGCGCCGGGTGCGGGCGGAGTCGCTGACCGCGCGGCGGACGCTCTACCTGCGCACCCGGGTGGAGGGGCAGCGGACGTGGTACCGCTCGCGTGCCGAGTCCTGCGAGTCGCAGGCGGTGACCTGGGGGCTGGGCGTGGCGGGGCTGATCATCGTCGGTGCGGCGGCGGCGATCGCGCAGGCGACCGGGGCGCTGCAGGTGCACGTCTTCGGCGCCACCTCGGCGGCGGCCGCGGCGGTGATCGCCTGGACGCAGCTGAAGCAGCTCCGTCCGCTGGCGGCCGCGTACCAACTGGCGGCGCGGGAGCTGGAGAACGTCGGCAACCAGCTGTCCGACCTCGACCCGCGGATGCCGGACGCCGAGCAGCGCTGGGCCCGGCTGGCCGCCGAGGCGGAGGACGCGGTCTCGCGCGAGCACACCACCTGGCGGGCGCGGCGGGCCTTCCCGCGCTGAGCCGCACGGGTCCCGGGCCGCCCCGCGCCGGCGGGGCGGTCAGGCGTCCAGCGGGGCCAGGCCGAACGGGTGGCCGGCCGGGTCGATCAGCACCTTGAGCGTACGGCCGTGCTGGTAGGTGGGCTCGGTCGCGCCCAGGGTCAGGGCGCGGGCGGTGGCCGCCTCCAGGTCGTCCACGTAGAAGTCCAGGTGGAAGTGCTTGCCGCCGTCCGGCTCGGTCCACGGCTCCGGCCGGTACCCGCTGACCCGGCCGAAGCCGAGCGGGCTGCCGCCCTCCGGGTTGTCCAGGATGGCGAACCGCTCGTCCGCGTGCCGGGTCTCCCATCCGAGCAGCGCGCCGTAGAAGGCGGCCAGTGCGACCGGGTCGGCGCAGTCGATGGTGACCATCGCGAGGCGGGCGAAGCCGGTGTCGTTCTGCTCGGCCGGGTCGACCGTGGTGGCCTGTTCGGCGGCGACGTCGGTCATGGCTGGTCGACCCTTCTGCTGGGCGTGGTGCGGCGCCGGGTCCCGCGTGGACCGGGTCCCAGGACCAGCATCGCACCGGGAGTCACGGAGAGCACGGCCAGCCGGAGCGGGGAGGGGGAGAAAGCCGCCCGGCGGCGGGCCGCGGGCTGTTGACCAGCGCGAATCGGTCAGGGGCGTTCCGGATCGCCGCACAATCGGCACGGTGCGGGCATCGGCGGCGAAACGCCCCGGCCTGGACGCGTACGGGTTGATGGCGGCGCTGGACGCGGTGCGGACGGCGGCCGGTGACCTCGGCGCGGCGGCGGCGGTCGACACCCGGCGCTGAACCCCTGGACGGGTCCGGGCCGCGGACGGTCGGAAACCAATTTTCTTTAGCCAGGGTAATGACGTAGGCTAACAACATGCCCGAGATGTCCGAGCAGGACCTCGCAGCCATCAGTCAGCTGCGGTCGTCCGCCATGCGCCTCTCCCGTCGACTGCGCCACCAGCGGGTCGAGGAGTCGCTCAGTCCCACCGAGATCGGGGTGCTGGGCACCCTCGCCCGGTGCGGGAAGGCCACGCCGGGTGAGCTCGCCCGGAAGGAGCACGTACAGCCGCCCTCGATGACCAGGATCGTCGCGATGCTGGAGGAGAAGGGCCTGGTGCGGCGCGAACCGCACCCGGAGGACCGCCGGCAGGTGGTCGTCAGCAGTACCGAACAGGCCGAGACGATCCTGGCGGAGTCCCGCCGGCGTCGCAACGCCTGGCTCGCCGAGCTCGCCGAGGGGCTCGACGAGGAGGAATGGGCGAAGCTCCGCGAGGCCGCGCCCGTGCTCTACAAGCTCGCACACCTCTAGGCACGGCTTTCCGGTAGCCGCCGGAGACGAAGGAGAACCGCATCACCGCAGGACCGAAGACCGACACCAGGAGCGCGACGGCCACGCCACGGGCCGTCGCGCCGCGAGGGGAGACCACGTGACACCGCCGGCCGCAGCCAGCGCCGCCGCCACCCGTACCCGGACCGACGAGCAGACCACCGACCCCGCCGCGGCGAACGCCGCGGCCGCCGACGCCCAGGCACCCGCCCCGACGGGGCTGCCCGGCAACGGCGACGACGACCCCGACGAACGCACCGCGGCGGACGACCCCGCCGCTCCCGGCCGCACCCGCGCGGCCGCGTCCCCCACGGCGGACTCGCCGACCGGCGCCGCCTTCACCAGGCCCGGGGGGATGTTCTCCTCACTGCGCGTTCGCAACTACCGCTACTACTTCGCCGGCCAGGTGGTGTCCAACACCGGTACCTGGATGCAGCGCATCGCCCAGGACTGGCTGGTCCTCAGCCTCACCGGCAGCCCGCTCGCGGTCGGCATCACCACCGCCATGCAGTTCCTGCCGATGCTGCTGCTCGGCCTGTTCGGCGGGGTGCTCGCCGACCGGATGCCCAAGCGCCGGCTGCTGATCCTCACCCAGGGTGCGATGGGCCTGCTCGCCGCCGGCCTCGCCGTGCTGACCGTCGGCGGTGTGGTGACCCCGTACTACGTGTACCTGTTCGCGCTGCTGCTCGGCCTGGTCACGGTGGTCGACAACCCGACCCGGCAGGCGTTCGTCTCCGAGATGGTCGGGCCGAAGGACCTCGCCAACGCGGTCAGCCTCAACGCCGCCAACTTCCAGACCGCCCGGCTGGTCGGCCCCGCCGTCGCGGGTCTGCTGATCGCCGCGGTCGGCAGCGGCTGGGCGTTCGCGCTGAACGCGCTGTCGTTCGCCGCCGTGATCGGCGGGCTGCTCGCGATGCGGGAGAGCGAACTGCGCCCGACCGCGCCGATCGCCCGTGAGAAGGGCCAGTTGCGGGAGGGGCTGCGGTACGTCAAGGAGCGGCCCGAGCTGCTCTGGCCGATGGTGCTGGCCGGCTTCATCGGCACCTTCGGCTTCAACTTCCCGACGCTGCTGGCGGGTTTCGCCTCCGACACCTTCCACGTCGGCGCCGGGCAGTACGGCCTGCTGAACACCGCGATGGCCGTCGGATCGCTGACCGGTGCGCTGATCGCGGCCCGCCGGGGCGTGCCGCGGCTGCGCAGACTGGTCGGCGCCGCCCTCGCGTTCGGCACGCTGGAGGTGGTGGCGGCGTTCGCGCCCGGCTACTGGAGCTTCGCGCTGCTGCTCACCCTGATCGGGGTGTTCGGGCTGAGCTTCAACACCTCGGTCAACGCCTCGCTCCAGCTGGGCACCGACCCGGCGATGCGCGGGCGGGTGATGGGACTGCTGATGCTGGTCTTCGCCGGCGGGACGCCGATCGGCGCGCCGATCGTGGGCTGGGTGACCGCCTCGTACGGGCCCCGGGTGGGACTGCTGGCCTGCGGCCTGGTCTCGGCCGCGGCGGCCGGTGCGGTCGGCCTGGTGCTGGCCCGCAGCGCCGAGCTGCGGTTGCGGCTGGACCTCCACCCCGGGCGCGGGGGCCGGGTGGTGGCGCTGGTGCCGCGTCCGGCGGCGAGCGCCAAGCCTGAGCTGGCCACGGCCTGCTGACGGCCTGCCGACAGCCTGTTGATGTGCTGAGGGCCCGCCCCGGAACGCCATGACGGCGCTCCGGGGCGGGCCCGTCGGCTCAGAGCCGGATCGCCAGGATCTGCCCCGGCCACGGGCCGGCCGGTTGCTCGACCTCGAAGGACTCGGTCTCGGTGAAGCCGAGCGCCCGGTACTGGCCGACCAGCTTGCGGTCGTCGCCGCCGAAGCAGTCCACCCGCAGCAGGCCGATGCCGCGCCGGCGGGTCTCGTCGAGCGCGTCGGCGATCAGCGCCGAGCCGATTCCCGAGCCCTTGCGGCTCCGGTCGGTCACCAGGTTGCGGATGTACAGCTCGGGCTCGTCCACCGGGGTGGCGTACTCGGGGCGCTGCTCGGACAGCACGCAGGAGCCGACCGTGCGCCCCTCGTCGTCGATCGCGAGCCGGATCAGGAACGCCTCGCCGGTGTACTGGCCGATGTGCTCGACGCGGGCGGGGATGTCGCTGAACGACCGGTCGCCCCACTGCCGGGTGCGACCCCGGGCGGCCAGCCAGGCCACGGCGCCGTCGAGCAGGGACAGGATGTCGGGGATGTCCTCGGGGCCCCCGTTGCGGATCTTCATGGGAATCCGTTCTAGTCCAAACCCTCCCGCGCGGGAAGATGGCCCCATGAGGCTCTTCGTGGCGGTGCTGCCTCCGGTGGAGGCGTTGCAGGATCTGGCCGACGCGGTGGCCCCGGTGCGCGGGCTGCCGGGGGCGGACCGGCTGCGCTGGACGACGGCCGACGCCTGGCACCTGACCCTGGCCTTCTTCGGCGAGGTGCCGGCCGACCGGGTGACGGAGCTGGAGGCCGCGCTGGCGGAGGTCGCCGAGGCCCACCCGGCGCACACGCTGCGGCTGGCCGGCGGCGGGCGGTTCGGCGACCGGGTGCTCTGGGCGGGGGTGGAGGGGCAGGACTGGGCGCTGCGCCGGATCGCCGAGGCGGTGTACCGGGCCACCGCAGAGGTGGTCGGCGAGACGGACGCGTTCAGCTTCCACCCGCACCTGACGCTGGCCCGGGCCGGCTCCTCGCGCGGCCGGCGGCGGGCGGAGCAGCGGCTGGCGGCCGCCGAGCTGGACGCGCTGGCCCGGGCGCTGGACGGCTACCGGGGGCCGGAGTGGGAGGCCGCCGAGCTGCACCTGATGCGCAGCGAGCAGGGCGGCGGCCCCGTCCGCTACACCTCGCTGTGCTCCTTGCCGCTGGCCCGCTGGGAGGCCGGGCCGCCGTAGCGGCGGTGGCCGGATCGCCAACCTCGGCGTCCGGCCGCGAACCGGCCGGGGGTACGCTCGTTGACCGTGGATCCCAAGACTCGAATGCGAATCGTGACCGCCGCGCTGGTCCTGCTGCTGGTCATCGTGCTGGTCAGCTCGCTGGTCAACCGGTAAGGACGGAGACGGGAGAAGGGGCCCCCCCCCCCGGCGGGGGGGCCGCGCCCCTGTGTGCGGGGGGGGGGGGGAGAGCCGCGCGACCACCAAGTGGAAGGAGACCCCGGGGTCTTATTAAAA